>CAKSFK010000001.1 GCA_934454655.1 uncultured Eubacteriales bacterium
ACCAACGCCGCGCCGATTAAAAACCACACGCCGTATACTTCGCTGTGTATAGCGTCATATATTGCTTGACTCATAAATAATCATCCCTTAAAAATTTTGTTTTTTTACTTTACGCTGAAAAGCATATCGCCGTAGGACGGATAGGGCCAGATTTCAGCCGGAACCATTGTTTCAAGTTCGTCAACGGTAATCCTAAGCTCACTCATAGCACCGAAAACCGCATCCTTATAATACATTGAGAGCTCCTGTGTTTCGCTTATCTCCTTAGCCTTTACTACCGCCTGTTCCAACTTCTCGGTCTTTTTATACGCCGCGGCGTTAAGCCTACTCACCTTAGCCAAAAGCTCCTTTTCGTAGCTTGCGTCAACATCGCCGCACGCCGCTTTCGCAATAACGGTATCGGATAATTCGTGCGAATATTTGCTTACTGCGGGCAAAATATCCTTTTTAGCCATATCAAGCATTGTGAGCGCCTCAATGTTGATTATCTTGCAGTAGTTCTCGGAAAGAATTTCATATCTCGCGCGCATTTCGGTTTCGGAATAAACCTTGTGCGAAATAAACAGCTTCATATTCTTCTCGTGCAAAGAATAAGGCAGGCATTCCGGGGTTGAACGAAGGTTTAAAAGTCCGCGCTTTTCCGCCTCGGCAATCCAAGCGTCGTCGTAACCGTTGCCGTTGAAGATTATGCGCTTGTGGTCGGTTATTGTTTTCTTTATAAGCTCGTGCAGAGCCTCCTCAAAGTTTGCCGCGCCCTCAAGCTCATCGGCAAACTGCTTTAACTCCTCTGCAACGGCGGTGTTGAGCACCACATTTGTGCAGGAAACGGATGAAGAAGAGCCGAGCATTCTGAATTCAAACTTGTTTCCCGTAAACGCAAACGGCGATGTACGGTTGCGGTCGGTAGAGTCTTTGGGGAACTTAGGCAGCGTATGTACGCCGATTTTAAGAATTTCCTTTTCCTTGCCGCCGTAGGGTTCGTCCTTTTCAATTGCCTTAAGCACATCGGTAAGCTCTGTGCCGAGGAACATTGAAACAACAGCCGGCGGCGCTTCGTTTGCACCGAGCCTGTGGTCGTTTCCGGCAGAGGCTACGGATACTCTTAACATATCCTGATATTCGTCAACCGCCTTTATAACCGCGCAAAGAAACGTTAAGAACTGCGCGTTTTCGTACGGCGTGTCGCCGGGGTTCAAAAGGTTAACACCCGTATCCGTTGTGAGCGACCAGTTATTGTGCTTGCCGCTGCCGTTGACCCCGGCAAAGGGTTTTTCGTGAAGCAGGCAGACCATATGATGCTTTTTTGCAACCTTCTGCATAATTTCCATTGTAAGCTGGTTGTGATCCGCCGCAATGTTTGTTGTTGTGAAAATAGGCGCTAATTCGTGCTGTGCGGGAGCAACCTCGTTATGCTCGGTTTTTGCGAGAATGCCCAATTTCCAAAGCTCGTCGTTCAGATCCTTCATAAATGCCTGAACGCGCGGCTTTATAATTCCGAAATAGTGGTCCTCAAGTTCCTGACCCTTAGGCGGCTTTGCGCCGAAAAGGGTACGTCCGGTATAAATAAGGTCCTTTCTCTTGTTGTAAACATCCTCATCAATAAGGAAGTATTCCTGCTCCGGACCGACGGTGGTTTTAACGGATTTAACCCCGGTCTTGCCGAAAAGCTTTAAAACCCTGAGTGCCTGCTTGTTTATTGCCTGCATACTGCGAAGCAGCGGAGTCTTTTTATCAAGCGCCTCGCCGCCGTAAGAGCAGAACGCCGTCGGAATGCAAAGCACGCCGTCTTTAATAAATGCGTATGAGGTTGGGTCCCACGCGGTGTAACCCCTTGCCTCAAACGTGGCGCGCAGGCCGCCCGATGGGAAGGACGAAGCGTCCGGCTCGCCCTGGATAAGCTCCTTGCCTGAAAATTCCATTATAACCTTGCCGTCGGATGTGGGGGAAATAAAGCTGTCGTGCTTTTCGGCGGAAAGACCCGATAGCGGCTGGAACCAGTGGGTGAAATGCGTGGCTCCCTTTTCAATTGCCCAGTCCTTCATTGCGTTTGCAACAACCGTTGCGGCATTGGGGTCAAGGGATCTGCCGTCCTTTATGGTGCGCTGAAGCGCCTTGTAGGTTTCCTTGGGCAGCCGCTCTCGCATTACGCTGTCGTTGAACACATTGCTTGCAAAAATTTCATTGATAGTACTCAAAGTTATCGTCCCTTCCCGAATTTGTGATATTAAAAGGCGGCAGCGGCGTGTAAAAAGGGAAACGAGGTAGAAACATCCCTTTTGCGACGCCGTTGCCGCCCTTTATACCGTATTAAAATAAAAAAAGAAACGGCAGAGAAGTAGCTTTAACCACCGACCTCTTTGCCGTTTCGTTGCGCTTATTATACCGCCGCAATTTTTATTTGTCAAGCAAAAAAAGGAAAACCTTACATTTTTTCAGTTTTACACCTGCGCAGTTAATTTTATAAGCCGAAACAGCAAAAACAGTTTAAAAAATAAGTTTTAGGCGTAAGGGCGGCAAATTTTGCCGAATACGGTACTTGACAACACACTGCGTTTTTTATATAATATGTAAGAGCAATGACGTTCGGTGGCGCCGGGGGATAACTGTCCCCCTTACAGGCGTCGGCGGACGTTTTTTTATTTTTCAACCGGGAGGAACGGCAATGTACTCTTACGATGAAGTTATGACCTTTGTGGAAGAGGAGGACGTTAAATTTATCCGTCTTGCTTTCTGCGATGTGCACGGCAGACAGAAAAACATTTCAATAATGCCCTCGGAATTAAACCGCGCGTTTAAGGAGGGTATCTCGTTTGACGCGTCGGCGGTGGCGGGCTTCGGCGACGTTGTAAAGTCCGATTTGTTTTTGCACCCCGACCCGTCAACACTGTCGGTTCTGCCTTGGCGTCCCTCGAACGGCAGGGTGGTGCGTATGTTCTGCGACATACGCTACCCCGACGGCACGCACTTTGAAAAGGACGGCAGATACATTCTTAAAAAAGCGATTCAAAAGGCTGCCGAGAGCGGTATTTCCTGCTTTTTCGGGGCAGAGTTTGAGTTTTACCTTTTTAATCTTGACGATAACGGCAACCCCACAAAGGAAACCTTTGATAAGGCTGGGTATATGGACATTGCGCCGGACGACAAGGGCGAAAACGTGCGGCGTGAGATATGCTTTAATCTGCTTGAAATGGGCATTTCCCCCGAAAGCTCCCATCACGAGGAGGGACCCGGGCAGAACGAGATAGACTTTAAATACAGCGGCGCGCTTACCGCGGCTGACAATGCGGTGACATTCAAATCCGTTGTGCAGACCATAGCCCGCCGAAACGGACTTTATGCCGATTTTTCACCGAAACCGCTGATGCACGAGAGCGGAAACGGCCTGCATATAAACGTATCCGTAAAATCGAACGACCGAAAAGACCTTACAGAAAGCTTTATGGCAGGAATACTTGAACACGCCGCGGAAATGACGGTGTTTTTGAACCCCGTAAAGGAGTCCTACAAACGCTTGGGTGAAAAGAAAGCGCCGAAATACGTTACCTGGTCGCCCGAAAACCGTTCGCAGCTGATACGCATACCGGCGGTTAAAAACGAGGAAAACCGCCGGATAGAGCTTCGCTCACCCGATCCGAGCGCAAACCCTTACACCGCGTATGCGCTTATTATTTACGCGGGGCTGGACGGGATAAAAAGAGGACTTAAGCCCGAACCCGCGTGCAACACAAATTTGTTCACGGCGGATAACGATATTACCGACGGTCTTGTAAGCCTGCCGGATACCGTTGAAAAGGCAAAGAGCATTGCGCTTAAAAGCGCGTTTATAAAGGAAGTTTTGCCGCAGGGCTACACGGAAGAGATTTAAAAGCAAGGAGGAGCGGCAGATGTACCGCGATAAATCTACGCTGAGCGCGCTTGTTGTTTCTTCTTCCGGAAAGGCGGCGGATTACCTGTGCGGCATACTGGAAGAGCTGAGATTCTCCCCTGTTGCCACTGCCGTGAGCATTGCGGACGCAAGGCGGCGGCAGCTTGAAAGCCCGTTTGATCTGTGCCTTATAAACACGCCGCTGCCGGACGATTTCGGCATTGAATTTGCGGAGGAACTGTGCCGGGACAGCGCCGTGGGAGTTGTGCTGTTTGTAAAAGCGGAGCTTGCGGAGCAGATAAGCTATAAGGTGGAGGACTACGGCGTTCTGACCTTTGCGCGGCCCGGCACAAGGCAGAGTATAACCGGAGCCGTGCGCCTTGCCGCGGCAATCCACAACAGGCTTGCGGCATTTGAAAGGCGCGCAGTGAAGCTGGAAGCGAAAATGAAGGAAATACGGCTTGTGAACCGCGCTAAATGGCTACTTATAGACCGTTATAATATGAGCGAAGAAGAGGCGCACAGATACATAGAAAAAACCGCTATGGACAGCTGCACAACACGCGGCGGCATTGCGGAAAATATTATAAGAACATACGAGAATTAGAAAGAGGCTTAAAAAATGGAAGGAACGGTTAAAAAGACAAAGTTTATTTTTGTAACAGGCGGTGTTGTTTCAGGACTCGGCAAGGGCATTACGGCGGCATCGCTCGGCAGACTTTTAAAAGCGCGCGGCCTTAAGGTTGCGGCGCAGAAGCTTGACCCTTACATAAACGTTGACCCCGGCACAATGAGCCCTTACCAGCACGGAGAGGTATACGTTACCGAGGACGGCGCCGAAACCGACCTTGACCTTGGCCACTACGAAAGATTTATTGACGAGGACCTTAACAAGTTTTCCAACCTTACAACGGGAAAGGTGTACTGGAACGTTTTAAATAAGGAGCGCCGCGGTGAATACTTGGGCGAAACCGTGCAGGTGATCCCGCACATTACAAACGAAATTAAGGAATTTATTTATTCCGTGGGCAAAAAGACCAACGCCGACGTGGTTATAACCGAGATAGGCGGCACAACGGGAGATATTGAAAGCCAGCCGTTTTTGGAGGCCATAAGGCAGGTCGGGCTTGAAGTGGGGCGCGAAAACTCGCTTTACATTCACGTAACCTTAGTTCCGTTCCTGCGCGGGTCGGATGAACACAAGACAAAGCCCACGCAGCACTCCGTTAAGGAATTGCAGGGAATGGGAATAAACCCGAACATCATTGTTCTTCGCTGTGATGAACCGCTTGAGGACAATATATTCAAGAAAATTTCGCTTTTCTGCAACGTAAAGCCCGATTGCGTTATTGAAAATATGACCATTCCCGTGCTTTACGAAGCGCCGATTATGCTTGAAAAAAATCATTTTTCCGATATTGTGTGCCGCGAACTGGGGCTTAATACGACCGAGCCCGACCTTACCGACTGGAACGAGATGCTTGACCGCATTAAAAACCGCAACAAAAAGGTTACGATAGGTCTTGTGGGCAAGTATGTTCAGCTGCACGACGCGTATTTGTCCGTAGCCGAGGCACTGCGCCACGCGGGTTATGTTTACGGCGCGAGGGTGCAGATAAAATGGATAGACTCCGAAACAATTAACGACGAAAACGCCGCCGAAACGCTTGCCGGCTGTGACGGACTTTTGGTTCCCGGGGGATTCGGCAACCGCGGAATTGAGGGTATGATTTCAACCGCACGGTACGCCAGAACCTCCGATGTGCCGTACCTCGGCATTTGCCTTGGTATGCAGATTGCGGTTATTGAATTTGCAAGGAGCGTTTTGGGGCTTACCGACGCAAACTCAGGCGAGTTTGACGAGAATTCAAACCACAAGGTAATTGATTTTATGCCCGACCAAAATAACGAAATGAATAAGGGCGGCACAATGCGCCTCGGCGCTTACCCCTGCAAAATTGCGGCGGGCACTAAAATGGCTGAGTGCTACAAGGCTGATGAAATAAAGGAGCGCCACCGCCACCGCTATGAGTTTAACAACGATTACCGCACCGAAATGACGGCGAACGGGCTTGTTATAAGCGGCACATCGCCCGACGGCCACATTGTGGAAACTGTTGAGGTGCCGGGCAACGAATTTTATGTGGGCGTTCAGTTCCACCCCGAGTTTAAGTCACGCCCGAACAAGGCGCACCCGCTGTTTATGGGGCTTATAAAGGCAAGCCTTGAAAAGCAACCACGTAATTCGTAATCGCAAATTAAATAAAAAACATAAAGCCTGTTGCCGTCGGTCAAGCCGACGGCAACAGGCTTTAATTTTCGGATTATTCTCGCTTGCCTGGGCAATGTTTATCCGCGCAGTTGCTCCGCGAGGGCGGCAATATCGTTTAAATTTTCATCCGTAAGAGCGGAATTTACGGTAACGGTCTTTTCGGTAAAGGTGATGTTTTTGGATTTTTCAAACATACCCTTCATAACCTTTGCCGCAATCGGCGCCCACGAACCGTTTTCAATAAATCCCACGGTTCGGTTCTGATAATTGCGCTCGGTGAGGTGTTCTATAAACGTACGCATAAACGGGAAAATATCTCCGTTGTATGTGGTGGTTGCAAGGCACAGCTTGCCGTAACGGAAGGCGTCCTCAACCGCCTCCGCCATATCGCATCTCGCAAGGTCGCTTAGCACCACCTTGGGGCAGCCGGCAATTTCAAGCTCCTCGGCAAGCTTTTTTGCCGCCTTTTCGGTGTTGCCGTAAACCGAGGTGTAGCAGATGCAAACGCCATCGCTCTCCACGGCATAGCTTGACCATATGTTATAAAGGTTAAGATAATATTCAAGGTTTTCGCTCAGCACAGGTCCGTGCAGGGGGCAGATTATCTTAATATCCAGCGCCGCCGCTTTCTTAAGCAGCTGCTGCACCTGCGCGCCGTATTTTCCCACAATGCCGAAATAGTAACGGCGCGCCTCGCACGCCCAGTCGCCCTCGGTATCGGACGCACCGAATTTGCCGAAACCGTCCGCCGAGAAGAGAACCTTATCGGTCTTATCATATGTAACCATAACCTCGGGCCAGTGAACCATCGGTGCGAAAACAAACGTTAACTCGTGCCTGCCCAGCGTCAATGCTTCGCCGTCCTTAACCATGAGGGTGTTTTTGCAAAGGCCCTTGCCGAAAAAGCGGTCTATCATTGTAAAGGTCTTAGCATTGCCCACAACCGTCGCTTCGGGATATACCTTTAAAAATTCCCCGATATTTGCCGAATGGTCGGGTTCCATATGCTGAACTATAAGGTAATCGGGCTTCCTGCCGCCGAGTACGGATTTAATATTGTTAAGCCATACATCGCCGAACCGCCTGTCAACCGTATCCAGCACCGCAATTTTTTCGTCGTCTATCACATAGGAGTTATACGCCATACCGTCCGGCACGGTATACTGCCCCTCAAACAGGTCTATTTCCCTGTCGTTCACACCCACATATTTAATGTCCTTTGTAACCGTCATTTTTTCTCTTTCCTTTCTTTTAGTGAGTCTTGTCGCAATAATCTTCCGGTGCGTAGTCGTTATCAAAGGTAATAACGCACCGATATGTTTCGTTTATTTTTTCCGCCGCTTCCGAGATAAGCTCACGAAGTTCGTCCGTGCGGTACTTACAGTCGGGCGGGATAACAACGTCAAAAATCAAATTGGTGCGCTTTTCGCCCGCCGGAGTCATTCTGAAATCGTGCAGGGAAAGGCGGCTGTCAATTTCCTTTAACGCGTTTTTTACGCCATTTCGCGCCTTCGTTACCGATTCGTTGTTTACGTCAATGGGGTCCATATGAATAACCAGCGAAATTCCGTACCGTTCGTTAATAAGCTTTTCGCAAAGGTCCACCTGTTCGTGGCACTTTACAAAATCGGTGTCCTGCGGCACCTCAACGTGAACCGAGGCAAACTGCCTGCCCGGACCGTAATTATGCACCATAAGGTCGTGTATTCCGATAAAGTTCTCAAACGAAAGCACCGTGTTTTTAATTTCCTCAACGGTCTTTTTATCGGGCGGAGTGCCGAGTATGAGGTTCAGCGTGTCCCTGCCTGTAGAAAAGCCGGAATACAGAATAAACAGCGCCACAAAAATACCCATTACCGCGTCCAGATTAAACGGCAGTTTAAAGCAAAGCGATATTATAACCGATATGAGGATGACACCGGTTGAAAGAATATCGTTAAGGCTGTCCTGCGCGGTCGCGCGGAACACACCCGAATCGGCTTTTTTGGCAAGCTTTCTGTTGAATATATACATCCAAAGCTTTACCAAAACCGAAATAACAAGCACCGCCACGGCAACCCCTGAGTAGATCGGCGGCTCTTCGCCGTTTATAAGCGCCGCGGCAGAAGTCTTAAGCAATTCCGCACCAACAAAAAGTATAAGAACCGCTACAATGAACGCCGACATATATTCCATTCTGCCGTGGCCGAAGGGGTGATCGCGGTCGGCGGGCTTCCCCGCCATTTTAAAACCGATAAGGGTTATGACCGACGACCCCATATCGGACAAATTGTTAAGTCCGTCCGCCGTTATCGAAATACTGGCGGTAATAAATCCCACGGCAATTTTTACCGTGCAGAGGAACAAATTGCAGAAAATGCCCACCGCACCGCTTAAACTTCCATACCTTCTTCGTACCTCAGGGTTCATAACATCCCCGCTGTTTTTTACAAACAGCTTTATTAATAGCTCCGTCATTAAAGCTTTGCCCCTTTAGCTCCTTTTGTGCCGAAAGAAACGCCCGACAAAATGTTTGTATCAATGGTAAAGGTCAGGTTATCGCGTTCGCGCTGACGTCTGAACGCAACCTCCGCCAGGCGGTCTATCATATCGGTGTATTTAAGCCCCGTGGCTTCCCACAGGTAGAACGCAAGCGAACCGGGTATCGTGTTTATCTCGTTGGCATAGACCTTATTTGTATCGCAGTCTATCATAAAATCAATTCTTACAACGCCGCTTGCGTTTATCGCCTTGAACACGTCGCAGGCAAGCCGTCTTATTTCTTCCGATTTCTCTTCGGGTAAATCGGCGGGTATTTTTCTGCCCAAAGAAGCCATACCTTTACTGCCGCCCTTTGAGCCGGACATATATTTATCCTCATACGAAAGAATTTCATCGTGCATAAAGGGTTCTTCGCAAACGCTGGCGGAACATTCGTCGGCGTTGCCCAGAACCGAGCAGTTTATCTCGCGAAGATTTGTAATTGCGCGTTCCGCCAGAACCCTGTCGGTAAACGAGGCGGCAAGGGTTACAGCGCCGTCAAGCTCATCGGCGGAGTTCACCTTTGTAATTCCCACGCTGGAGCCTAAATTTACGGGCTTTATTATAAGCGGAAAACCGATTTTTTCGGTAATTTCGGCAGTTATTGCCGCTTTGTCCGCCATATATTCGCGCGTGCGGAAGGTAACGCATCCGAGCACCGGCAATCCCGCGCTTTTAAGCACCTCTTTGAATACCGCCTTATCCATACCCACGGCGGCGGAGAGAATGTCACAGCTGATGTACGGCACACCTAAAAACTCAAGATAGCCCGCCATTGTGCCGTCTTCGCAATTTGTGCCGTGAACAACGGGGAAGCACAGGTCTATCTGCACGTCCTTCTTTTTTGAAAACAGACCGCCGTTTAAGTATTTCATAAACACGCCGCTGCCATGCTTTATAAAGGTTACCGGCTCAGCCGCCTTTAAAAGCGCGGGCAGATCCCTGTAATTTTCAATGGCAAACAGATTTTCACCGGTATACATCTCGCCGTTTTTTGTGACGTAAACAGGCGTTACATCATACTTTTCACGGTTTACGGCACGCATTGCCTGCACCGCGGATATAATTGAAACCTCGTGCTCAACCGAGCGACAGCCGAAAAATACCGCAATATTGGTTTTCATTGTTTACAACCCCATTTAATTCAAATAATTGTCAGGCAGATCGTTTTCAAGCAGAACTGCCGTGTTTTTATCCGCAAAACCGCTGTATATCTCCATAGCTTCCTTAAAGCTTGCCGCCACAAAAAGCTTATCCTCGGGGAAATTCTGCGACAAAGCGCCCTCTTTAAGCGGAGCGGAGCGGTTTATACCTACAAATATAATTATATCACATATTTTTGCCGCTTCAACCCCCAAAGCAAAGTTGCAGTCGCGCTCGCGGGTGCCGAGTTCAATAAGCCCCGGAGTTATAACAACCTTTTTCATATCATAAAAGCTCGAAAGCACATGCAGAGCCTCGGCAGAGCCTTCGGGGTTTGCGTTGTAGGCGTCGTCAATAAGGGTTGACCCCGCAACCGACTGCTTAATTTCAAGCCTGTGTTCCGTAGGTTTAAGCGAGGACACGGCAAATCGTATGTTTTCCGGGGTCACGCCCAGTTTACTGCTCAAAGCCGCCGCGCCCGCAATATTAAGTACGTTGTGAAGCCCCAAAAGTCGGGTGGAAAGCTTTATTTCACCGTTTTGTGTGTTAAGCGTGAATTCAGAGCCGTTTTTGCCGTAGGAAATATCAGCCGCCATAAAATCAAAGCTGTCCGTTCCGTAAACCGTGTAAAGCTTTTTGTCAATGCGGCGGATAAGCTCTTTACTGTCACCGTTAACAAACACCTCGCCGCCGTTTTTAAACACCTCGTCCGCCAGTTCAAACTTGGTTTTAAAAACATTGTCCACAGTTTTAAATGTGTCAAGATGCTGTTCGCCCACGGAGGTTATAATGCCGTATTTCGGGTGGACGATATCGCATATCTCCTTAATATCGCCCACGTTTTTAGCGCCCATTTCGCAAATAAAAATTTCGGTTTGCGGTTTTAAATATTCACGCACCGTTCTCACAACCCCCATTGGTGTGTTAAAGCTGTGAGGGGTGGTAACAACATTATATTTTTCGCTTAAAATGCGGTTTAAAATAAATTTGGTCGAGGTTTTGCCGTAGCTGCCCGTTATTCCTATAACAATTAAATTCTTATGCTCGCCGAGTATGCGCTTTGCGTCGTTTATATACCACCTTGTAACGGCTTTATCTATCGGCGCTGTTACAAAACGGCACAAAAGGCACAAAAGCGGGGAAACAAACGAAAGAGAGAACGCAATTACAGAGAAAAAATCGCCCGTAAGCGTATCGGGGAAAAGCGCGTAAATCAAAACGCATATTAAGAGTATCAGGGCGGCGGTGACAAAAAGACGTTTTACGCGGGCTGTGAACACAAGCTTTTTAATTGATTTTTTCTGCGCTCTTACCGCAAAAAATATCCTCAGTCCCAAAACGGCGATAATAAATATAAGCTGTGCGGCATAAAGCTTTCTTTCATACAGCGAAGAGGAAAGACAGAAGCCTATGCACTCAAGAGCAAGGGGTGCCGTATAGCCGTCCTTTACCCATGCGAAATAGCGCGAGGGGAAATATGAATTTTGCTGGAGCATCTGGTTTTGCCGCACAAGCGCAAAAAGGGCGGATACAGCGGCGATTATCAGCGATGTAAGTAATAGGTAATTCAAAATATGCACTTCCCTTTATTTAATAAAACTGCGGAGTATGGCTGCCGCCTCAAAGGGCTTTTCACAAAAAGAATAATGCCCCGTACCCTTTATAACGCACAGTCCGCAGTCGGGTATAAGTTCCTTTATTATCTCCGCGTCGGAAAGCGGGGTTGCGGTGTCGTTTTCGCCCCATATAAGCAGTGTGGGGCAGGAAATGCTGCTTATAATGCCGCGAAGGTCGGTGTTAACAAGAGATACCATTGTTTTTCTTAAAACCTCGGGTGCGGCGTTGTAATCGGCAGAGCCGTAATGTCGGCGCGCCTTATCGAGAAGTCCCCCCGTATGTCCTTTAAGCCCGGGCAGCGTTAATACCCGTTTTATCGCCTTAAAGCTTTTGGCTCTGCATTTTTGTTTAAGGCTTTTTTTGGGTATCAGGCCCGCGGAATCAAGCAATACTATTTTAGGGGGGCGCGCAAGCCCCGCCGCCGCCATTTTAAGAATCACCCTGCCGCCGTGGGAATGACCTATCATAATCGGGTTATCAAGCCCGACGCTTTTCATAAATTTAAGTACAAAATCACAGTAGTCATCAAGCGTCCAGGGTTCCTTCATTGTGTCCGAGCCGCCGCAGCCGGGAAAATTTACCGCCACAAGACGGCAGCGGTCGCAAAGCGCGGAAATAACGCCGCGGTAAACATCAAATGAAGAGCCCCACCCGTGCAGAAGCAGAACGGGTGTGCCTTCGCCCTTTTCGGTATATTCTATGTTAAGACCGTCTATAATAACATTCATAAAACGCAACCCCGATTATATTTTATAATCCTGAATTTTTATTATACCAAAAACAGGTATAAAAATGAAGAGTTTTTTTTAAAAAATATAATTAGGACATTTTTTACAATTTGTCTATTTACTTTGCGGCTCAAAGCCTGTAAAATAAAGGCATAATGTTATTGGAGGTGCTTTGGTTGGCAAAAACAATGGCGGAAGAAATTACCGCCGCCGAGCGCGAGGCGGAGCAGGCCTTGGTCAGCGCCGAGGAGCGGGCGGCAAAGCTTGTAAGCGAAGCTAAGGAAAAGGCAAAAACCGAACAGAAACGTATTCTGAAAGAGGTTGAGCTTTCGTCCGACGAACTTTTAAAAAACGCCGCGGAAAGAGCGGAGCGGTTTAAAGCCGATGCCCGCGAAGAGGCAAAAGGAATGCTCGGCGGTTTAGAGCAGAGCTACGGCGCAAACATCTCGGCGGCTGTGAGCCGTGCGGCGGAAATTTTAAAAGGATGAATCTTTGAAAATTTTATAAAAAGTGTGGTGATTTTATTTGGCTAAGCTTAAATGCAAACTGGTGAGCATCTATGCGCCTAAAAAAGAGGAAAAGGCTATACTGCGCCGCCTTCAGGAAATGTCGGTAATTGATATTAAGTCGGCGGCGGAGGACGAGGAAACTTCGGCGCTGCCCGAGGGCTTTACCAAAACCGACACGGGCGACAGGGTTGCGGCGTACGAGCGCAATGCGGAAACCGCCGCGGCGGCTGTGAAAATATTAAACACCAGAGCGCCACGAAAGAAGGGTCTTGCGGGAATGCTCGGCGGGGCGCGGTATTTAGAGCCCGAACGCTTTTATTTAAAACGGGAGCAGATAGAAAGCGCGCTGTCGCTTGCGAACACGGTAATTGAGGACGACCGCGCGATTGCGGAAGAAAAGGCGGAAAAGGCAAGGCTTAACACAACGCGCGAGCAAATGCTGCCGTGGCTGCCGCTGGACGTGCCGCTCTCCTTTTCGGGAACGGCAAAAACAAGGGCATTTATAGGCACTGTGGCGGGTATTTACACGCTTGACTCCTTAAACGAAAAAATAGCCGAAACCGACCCGCAGCTGACGCTTTACACCGAAATAATAAATACCGGCAAGGACGTTACCTATATTTTTGCCTGCACCCCTAAGGCTCAGGCGGAAAGGGCTGAGGCGGTACTCAGGACGCTTGCTTTTGCAAGACCTATGCAGATAACCTCAAAGCTGCCGCGGGACAAAATAGCCTCGAAAGAGGAAAGGGCTGCCAAATGTGACGAACGGATAAACGGATATATAAAGGAAATAAAGGATATATCCGAAAGGACAGATGAAATAGAGGGTCTGTACGACTACTGCGCGCGCCACGCCGAACGTTACAGGGCGATAGGCGACGCGGGCGAAACGGCGCACACCGCGCTTATAAAGGGCTATGTGACCGAGCGCGATCTGCCTTACCTTGAAAAACAGCTTGACAAGCAGTTCACCGTGGTTATAGAAGCGGAGGACGCGGATAACGAAAAAGCGCCCGTTGTGCTTAAGAACAACGCCTTTGCAAGACCTGCCGAATCGCTTGTTAAAATGTATTCGCTGCCCGGACCCCACGATATAGACCCGACGCCTATAACAGGATTTTTCTATTACCTGTTTTTCGGTATGATGTTCTCGGACGCGGGCTACGGTCTTATTATGATACTGGCAACGACATTTGCGCTTAAAAAGCTGCACCCTTCCCCCTCAATGAGGCAGAGTATGCGCCTTTTCCGTTACTGCGGAATATCCACTTTTTTGTGGGGACTGGTTTACGGCAGTTTCTTCGGTGACAGTATATCGGTTATAAGCGAAAGCTTTTTCGGACACAGGGTGGCTTTGCCCGCGCTTATCGACCCGATGAACGGCGACGCGGTAACAATGCTTATTTTAAGCCTTGCTTTGGGTCTTGTTGAAATAATTGTAGGTCTTTGCGCCAAATTCGCGACCGCAATTAAAAACGGCGACAAAGCCGGCGCGTTTTTCGACGCGGGACTTTGGATAACCGAGCTTTTGGGACTTACCGTGATGGCGGCGGGCTTTGTATTATTGCCCTCTCTTAAAACCGTCGGTATTGTTATGGCGATAGGCTCTGCCGTGGGACTTATACTCACGCAGGGGCGCGACAAGAAAAACCCCGCGGCACGTTTGTTCTCGGGTATTACCTCGCTTTACGACATTACGGGATACGTAAGCGATCTGCTTTCATTCTCGCGGCTTATGGCGCTGGGTCTTACAACCTCGGCTATGAGCGCGGTGTTTAATATGCTGGCAGGTATGGGCGGCAGAACCGTGGGCGGATTTTTAATGCTGTTTATTATATTCCCCGTAGGTCACGCAATAAACTTCGGGCTTAATATTTTGGGCGCGTATGTTCACACGCTCCGACTTCAGTATGTTGAGCTGTTCTCAAAGTTTTACGAGGGCGGCGGAAAAGAATTCAAAACATTTTCAACCAATACAAAATATACACAGTTGGATTTAAATTCTAAGGAGGAAAATTAAAATGACTTTAGGTACTTTTTTGGCGCTTTTCGGCGCGGCACTGGCAACAATTTTTGCAGGTATAGGTTCTGCGCGCGGCGTCGGTATGGCGTGCGAGGTTGGTATGGGCGTTTTGGCGGAGGATCCCTCAAAGTTCGGTAAAATGCTGGTTTTGGAGCTTCTCCCCGGCACACAGGGACTTTACGGATTTATAGTTTCCTTTATCGTGCTTACCAAAATAGGCGTTTTCGGCGGACTCCAGAGCCTTACTACCTGGAACGGCTTTATGATTCTTGCGGCATGCCTGCCTATCGCGTTCGGCGGTCTGCTTTCGGCAATTTCGCAGGGCAAAGCGGCGGTTGCCGGTATCTCCCTTTTTGCTAAGGACGAAAGCGCATTTCCTAAGGCGCTGGTTTCCATTACCCTTGTTGAAATTTACGCGCTTTTGGCGTTCCTTATTTCGTTCCTTACCGTAATTCTTCTGTAAGGTGAAAATTATGACTTCAAGCGAAAAAATACTTGCCGAAATTCGGGACGGAGCGCAGGCGGAGGCAGAAAAAATAATTGCGGACGCCGAAAACCGTGCGGCTGAAATTATCGCCGCGGCAAAAGCCGAGGCGGAAACGGAAGCTGAAAAAATTAAGGCGGAAGCCGAGAAGAAGGCAGAGCTTATAATAAACTCCGGGAAATCTTCAGCCGAACTTTTAAAGCGCGATACGGCGCTTAACTGCCGCAGAGAACTTATCGAAAAAGCGCTGACGGCGGTTACCGAAGCAGTAAACGCATACAGCGATAAGGATTATTTTGATTTTCTGCTGACCTTAATTAAAAGAGAAAAACTTTGCGGCAAAGGCGAGGTTTATTTATCCGCAAAGGATAAAAACCGCGATACCGCGGCTTTTAAGTCCGAGCTTAATGCTTTGGATATTACTTTAAGCGATACCTTTGCCGATATAAACGGCGGTTTCATACTTAAATACGGCGATATTCAGATAAACGGCGAATTATCCGCGCTTATCCGCGAAAAACGCGATCAGCTTGTGGATGAGGTCAACAAAACGCTGTTCGGCTGAAACTAAACTTAAAAGAAGGTGAAACTATGCCGGAAAAATCTGTCGGCTTTGCAATTGGTAATTTAAGGGCAAGAGAAAACAGACTTTTAAAGAAAAACGATTTGTCGGGCTTTGCCGCCGCCGATAATGTATCGGAGCTTGCGCGTATGCTGCGCGACAAGGGAATAGGCAGAACCGATAATGCCGATGTGCCGACGCTTTTGCGCGAGGACACCGAGGAAATGTGGAAATACCTGACCGACAACGCGCCCGACACAGCCGCCTTTGCTCCTTTTCTGTGCGAAAACGATTTTCACAACTACAAGGCGGTGCTTAAAGGCATTATAAGGGGCAGAGAATACGAAAGCTTGCTTATACTGCCCGCAAGCGTGGAGCAGTCCGCTCTCGAAAGGGCGGTAAAGGAAAAGCGATTTGACCTGCTCCCCGATTATATGCGAAAATCCGCCGCAGAGGCTTATGAGGTCTTGGCGCAGTCGGGCGACAGCCAGTTTGCCGACTGTATTATAGACGCGGGCTGTATGTCGGCCCAGACGATGCTTGCCGAGAAATCCAAAAACGCGGTTATAAAAGAGCTTATTACCGTTTCGGTGTTTTATAAAAACATAAAGGCGGCTATTCGCGCCGCAAAAACAGGCAGAAGCGCGCGTTTTGCCGAAAGCACCCTTACCGAAACGGGTATTGTTTCCAAAAAAGCTATGGTAACAGCGGTGCTCGGCGGCGAAGAAAAGGTGCTGGAACTGCTTAAAAAGGCTGTCACGGTAGGCGGTGCGGAGGCTGCCGAGGCTTATAAAAAATCGCCCGGCGATTTTGAAAAATACGCCGATAACAGGCTGATATCCGCCGCTAAAAAGTGCAAATATGTAACTATCGGCGCAGAACCGCTTATAGGCTATATGTTGGCGCGCAAAGCGCAGATAACCGATCTGCAAATAATTTACAGCGGCGTCAAGACAGAGCAGAACAGTGAAAAAACGCTTGAAAGGCTGCGTGAGCTTTATGGTTAAAATAGCGGTTTTGGGCGATACCGAAAGCATTAAAGGCTTTGCCGCGGTGGGGCTTGACATTTACCCCTGCGACGACGATAACGCGGGCGCGGCGGAATTTAAAAGAATAATCAATGCCGGTTACGGCGTTATTTTCGTGACCGAAAGGTTAGTGCCTTTTCTTCAAAAGGAGATAGAAAGGGTAAACCGTCAGCTGTCCCCTTCGGTTGTGCCGATAAAAGGCGTTTCGGGCAACAATGGATCGGGTACGGCGGCGCTTAAGAGCGCGGTTGAAAAAGCGGTCGGCTCAGATATAATTTTCAACAGATAGGAGTAATCACAATGACCGAAGGAACTATAACCAAGGTTGCCGGACCTCTTGTTATTGCGGAGGGTATGCGTAACGCGGATATGTTCGACGTTGTGCGCGTTTCGGATAAACACCTTATAGGTGAAATAATCGAAATGCACGGCGATAAGGCTTCAATTCAGGTTTATGAGGAAACGGCGGGCTTAGGCCCCGGCGAAAAGGTCGTTTCCACGGGTAAACCGCTGAGCGTTGAATTAGGGCCGGGACTTATCGGCTCAATATTCGACGGTATTCAAAGACCGCTTGCGGAGATAATGAAGGTAAGCGGCACAAATCTTCAGCGCGGCGTTGAAGTGCCGAGCCTGCCGAGAGATAAAAAATGGCACTTTACACCCGCAAAACAGGTGGGCGACGAGGTCGGCGCGGGCGACACCGTGGGAACAGTGCAGGAAACCGCGATTGTTAACCACAAAATTATGGTGCCTGACAGAATAAAGGGCAAAATTGTGGAAATAACCGAGGGCGACTACACGGTTGAAGAAACGGTTTATAAAATCGAAACCGAAAAAGGTGTAAAGGAATTCACCCTTATGCAGTCCTGGCCCGTTCGCGTGGGCAGACCGTATAAGCGCAAATTATCGCCCGATATTCCGCTTGTTACGGGTCAGCGCGTTATTGATACGCTGTTCCCCATAGCTAAGGGCGGCGTTGCGGCGGTTCCCGGACCCTTCGGCTCGGGCAAGACCGTTGTGCAGCACCAGCTTGCAAAATGGGCTGCGGCGGATATTATAGTATACATCGGCTGCGGCGAGCGCGGCAACGAAATGACCGACGTTTTAAACGAATTTCCCGAGCTCCGCGACCCGAGAACCGGCAACTCCCTTATGGAGCGCACCGTGCTTATTGCCAACACATCCGATATGCCGGTTGCGGCGCGTGAAGCGTCTATATATACCGGTATCACAATAGCCGAATATTTCCGCGATATGGGCTACACCGTGGCGCTTATGGCAGATTCCACCTCACGCTGGGCGGAAGCTCTGCGTGAAATGTCGGGCAGACTTGAAGAAATGCCCGGTGAAGAGGGTTACCCTGCTTACTTAGGTTCGCGTCTTGCTCAGTTCTATGAGCGCGCGGGCAGAGTTATTGTAAACGGCGAGGGCGAAACCGAGGGCGCGCTTTCGGTTATCGGCGCGGTATCCCCTCCCGGCGGCGATATTTCGGAGCCTGTATCTCAGGCGACCCTGCGTATAGTAAAGGTTTTCTGGGGACTTGATTCAGCCCTTGCGTACAAGCGCCACTTCCCCGCAATAAACTGGCTTACAAGCTATTCGCTTTATGCCGATTCGCTGTCGGACTGGTTTAACAAAAACGTAAAGCCGGATTGGTACAAACTTCGCGGCAGACTTATGACTATATTGCAGGAAGAATCCGAACTTGAAGAAATAGTAAAGCTTGTAGGTATGGACGCGCTGTCCCCCTCCGACCGCTTAAAGCTTGAGGCGGCAAGGTCAATAAGAGAGGACTATCTGCACCAGAACGCATTTGACGAGGTTGATACCTATACTTCACTTAACAAACAGTACCTGTTAATGGAACTTATTTTGGCGTTTTACGATAAATCGCTTGAGGCTTTGGGCAAGGGCGCGGCTATTGAAAAAATAGTTGCGATGCCGTCGCGCGAGCGCATAGGCCGCTTTAAATATGCAGATGAAAAACAGACCGAAAGTGAATATAACGAAATTTTGTCCGAGCTGGACAGCGACATTGATAAGGCTGTTAAGACAAAGGACGAGACTTAAGGAGGGGAACTGCTATGCCAAAGGAATATAAAACCATACGCGAGGTTGCGGGACCTCTTATGATGGTAAGCGACGTTCAAAACGTTAAGTATGACGAACTGGGCGAGATTGAACTGCCGAACGGCGACATACGCCGCTGCAAGGTGCTTGAAATAAACGGCACAAACGCATTGGTTCAGCTTTTTGAAAATTCGGCGGGAATCAACCTTGCCGATTCAAAGGTGCGCTTTTTGGGGCGCGGAATGGAACTGCCCGTATCTCCCGATATGCTTTCCCGCGTGTTTGACGGTCTTGGCAGACCGATAGACGGCGGACCGGAAATTATACCCGAAAAGAGAATGGATATTAACGGCAGACCTATGAACCCCGCCGCGAGGAACTACCCGCAGGAGTTTATTCAGACAGGCGTTTCCGCCATTGACGGACTTAACACCCTTGTAAGAGGACAAAAACTGCCTATTTTCTCGGCTTCGGGCTTGCCGCACGCAAACCTTGCCGCGCAAATTGCAAGGCAGGCAACCGTGCTTGGCGATAACAAGCAGTTTGCCGTTGTTTTCGCCGCAATGGGTATTACATTTGAGGAATCAAACTTCTTTATTGATTCGTTTAAGGAAACAGGCGCTATTGACAGAACGGTTATGTTTGTAAACCTTGCGAACGACCCCGCGATTGAGCGTATCGCAACGCCGAAAATGGCGCTTACCGCCGCCGAATATTTAGCATTTGACCTCGGTATGCAGGTGCTTGTTATTATGACCGACATTACAAACTACGCCGACGCCCTGCGCGAGGTGTCCGCCGCGCGTAAGGAAGTGCCGGGCAGACGCGGCTACCCCGGATATATGTATACCGATCTTGCAACGCTCTATGAGCGCGCGGGCAGACTTAAAGGCAAGGAGGGCTCCATAACCCTTATACCGATTTTAACAATGCCCGAGGACGATAAGACCCACCCGATACCCGACCTTACCGGCTACATTACCGAGGGTCAGATAATTTTAAGCCGTGAGCTTTACAGAAAGGGCGTAACGCCGCCTATCGACGTTTTGCCGTCGCTGTCCCGTCTTAAGGATAAGGGTATAGGCGAAGGGCGCACCCGTAAGGACCACGCCGCAACAATGAACCAGCTTTTCGCGGCGTATGCCAGAGGCAAGGACGCTAAAGAACTTATGGTAATTTTGGGCGAGGCGGCGCTTACGGATATTGATAAAAAGTACGCCGAATTTGCCGACAGGTTTGAAAGCGAATATGTTTCTCAGGGGTACAACACCAACCGCACAATTGAAGAAACTCTCAACCTCGGTTGGAAACTGCTTTCAATTCTGCCCCGCAGTGAACTTAAACGTATCAGCGATGAAATGCTTGATAAATATTACGGTGGTGTGACAGGACCCGAACCTGTCGCGCCTACGAAACAAAATTTTGCATAATACATTGCCTCAAAACTTGAAATACGGCAGTATTCCTACGTTTAGTCGGCTTCGTCTTATGACAAAATTTTCAGTTTCGGTAGGTAAAAGTTTCTGCCGCCGAATTTTGATTTCGGCGAAGCGAGAAATTTGCAGCAAGGCTGACGCCTTGCAAAAATGAACGCAAAGCCGCAATCTAAAAGGCGGCGAGCGAAACCGCGGCAGGTTCGAGTCCTGCCACACTAAGTTTTAAGGAGGTCATAAAATATGGCTGTTCTTAACGTAAACCCCACCCGTATGGAGCTTACGCGCCTTAAAAAACAGCTTTCCACCGCACTGCGCGGTCACAAGCTTTTAAAGGATAAGCGCGACGAGCTTATGCGGCAGTTCCTTGATATGATACGCGAAACCAAGACGCTGCGCGAAGAGGTTGAAGAGCGTTTGAAATCGGTTAATAACGATTTTGTACTGGCTTCCAGCGTTATGTCAAAAGAGGAGCTTGACACCGCCCTTTTAGCGCCCAAGCAGGAGGTTTATCTTGAAACCTCAACGCGCAACGTTATGAGCGTGGAAATTCCGGTTTATTCCTTTAAAACAAGAACCGGCGAGCAATCGGATATTTTCTCTTACGGATTTGCCTCAACAAGCTTTGAGCTTGACGATGCTGTAAGCGGTCTTGCGGAGTTACTGCCCGATATGTTAAAGCTTGCCGAAATGGAAAAATCGGTTAAGCTTATGGCGGACGAAATAGAAAAAACGCGCCGCCGCGTTAATGCGCTTGAGCACGTTATGATACCCCGCTATCAGGAAACAATTCATTTTATATCTATGAAGCTTGAAGAGAACGAGCGCGCAAGCCGCGCCCGCCTTATGAAGGTTAAGGATATGATGATTGAGGAAAATATCGAATATAAGCACACCCACCCGGATGCGGTTTAAGGTTAATCAGGAATTCGGAATTAAAAAAAAGCCTGTTGTTATCGGCAAAGCTGAGAGCAACAGGTTTTATATTTTATTTTTTATGTTCCAGTATATCCGCTATATCGCAGTCAAGCACATCGCATATGCGGTCAAGGACATATCCGTCATACCGTTTTACCTTATTTTTATAGTAGTTATCTATCACCTGATATTGTATATCGGTGCGTTTTGAAAGCTCATATCGGCTGATATTAAGGTTTGCCAGCATTTTGTCAAGAGTCAGAAAAACCAATATATTCACCTCATAATATATATTATTAAATATATATTCTCTCGACAATTCATTTATATGCATATATATCTATATAAATATATACAAAGACAGCGGCAATCGGTTTAAGAGGGCTTCCAAACCGAAAAAAATCCTGCACCGATAATGACTCCCTCTGTCAAGGGTGAGGGTGTCCGGTGGACGCCCCTGCTAGGCAGAAGCACCGACCGAGGCTGCAGCTGAGATGGTGGCACGGTTTGCCGCAGGCAAAGCCGGTGGTAGAGAACAAAGCTTTCCCCGACTACCCCTCAGTCACCTGCGGTGACAGCTCCCCTGACAAGGGGAGCTTTAAAACAGCCTAATCGAAAAATAAAGCCTGTTGTTATCGGTCACACCGATAACAACAGGCTTTTCGGCATATCAAAAACCCTAATTCTACGCCGGTATAATGACATTTTGCCCGGATCGTATTCCCACGGGGATTTTTAAATCCTCTTATTAAGATAAGCCAGAGAAAGCGCCATATTCTCATACTGCACTTCAATGCCCTCGGGAACATTCAAATGGCTCGGGGCAAAGCACCAGATACCCTTAACTCCGCAGCCCACAAGGCGGTCGCACACCTCTTGCGCGGCGGCGGCGGGAACTGTTATAATGCCTATTTTAACATTGTTCTGAGCACAAAATCCTTCAAGCCTGTCGGCAGGGAGAATGGGCTTGCCGTTATTCGTGTGGCTTACATCGTCTGCCGCTGTGTCGAATGCGGCTGTTATGTTAAGCCCGTAATCGGCAAATCCGCCGTAATCAAGCAGCGCCCTGCCGAGCTTTCCCGCGCCCACAATAACAATATTGCTTTTGCCGCCCAAAAATTCCTCCAGAACCTGTGTAAGCTTGCCTATATTGTAGCCCGTCTTGGGTCTTCCCGCACCGCTGACGGCGCTTAGGTCCTTGCGGACCTGAACCTCGCCGAGTCCCAGTGCTCTTGCCAAAGAGGTTGCCGAAATATTCTCGGTGCCGTGGTAATTATTTTTAATATAATTCAAATAAACGGGTATTCGCCCGATAGTCGCCCTTGACACATAAGAGTTTTTCATTTCGCAGCCCACTTTTTAAAATTTTAAAACAATTTATGCGTTTGCCGCCTCGCGCTTGCCGTCGGCAATTTCGTCCAGCTTTTTGTTTCTGAAATAAAGCGCTACATCTATTGAAATTTCAATAAAGTTAAGCACATAGAAGAAAAAGCTTAAATAGAACAGGAATCCGCTGCTGCCGTCCGCAACCTGTATAAACTTTCTCGCGATTCCGCAAGCGTAGCCGATAAGCAAAAACACCTCAAAAAAAAGGCTTTTGCCCTTTGCGGTGCGCGAAACAATGGATTTGCGAATGGAAATAGGCCACGAAAGCCCAAAGCAGAATATAGTCAGCGCTTCAAGTAAATCGGTAATCATTTATAAACCCCTTATAAAATCCGAGGTTCGAAAAGACTTCGGATTTTTCGTTATTTTATTTTTGCCTTCTGTAATCAGGTAAAAGTTTCGGAGATATGGCGTCGGTCTTAATGCCTGCCGCCTCGCGCTCGGCGTCAAATTTGTTAATGTGTTCAAGAGTTAATTTGCCCACCTTAACGTCCTTTGATTTTGCCGCCGCGTTTTTGCCCGCGGTTCTGCCGAATACGATTATATCAAGCAGAGAGTTGCCCATAAGGCGGTTTCTGCCGTGTATTCCGCCGACAGCCTCGCCCGCAACATAAAGATTTTCAACGCAGGTGCTCATGCCCGTAACGTTAATATCTATACCGCCGTTCTGATAGTGCAGGGTCGGGTATACGAGTATCGGCTCTTTGCGGATATCAATACCGTAGCTTGCAAACATACGCATCATAGCGGGTATTCTCTTTTCAATTGTGCCCTCGCCGCCGATTTTTTCAATCATCGGGGTATCAAGCCAAACCGCCTTGCCGCTGCCGGTGTCCACGCCCTCGTCGCGGTCGGAACATTCTCTTATGATAGAAGCCGCCGCAACATCGCGCGTTTCAAGCGGATGCATAAATACCTTACCGTCGCGGTTAACAAGCTTAGCACCCAATGAACGCACCTTTTCGGTAACAAGCGCGCCAAATATCTGCTGCGGGAAAGCCGCGCCCGTCGGGTGGTACTGAAGCGTATCGGCATACAAAAGCTTTGAGCCTACACGGTAAGCCAGCACCAGTCCGTCCGCCGTAGCGCCGTAGTGGTTAGAGGTTGGGAAGCCCTGATAGTGCATTCTGCCCGCTCCGCCCGTTGCAATAATAACGGTTTTAGCTCGCGCCACCATAAGCTCCTTGGTTTCCATATTCATAAGCACAGCGCCCGCGGCGTTGCCGTTTTCATCAAGGATAAGCTCAATAGCCGAGGTGAAGTCCACAACCGGAATACCGCGGTTTAAAACCTCGTCGCGCAAGGTACGCATAATTTCGGCGCCCGAATAATCCTTTGCGGCGTGCATACGTTTTCTTGAAGTACCGCCGCCGTGGGTGGTAACCATTGTGCCGTCGGGCGTTTTATCAAACTCAACGCCCAGTTCATTAAGCCATTTAATAGCCTCGGGTGCGTCGCACACAAGCTTTGAAAGCAGTTCGCGCTTTGCCGCAAAATGTCCGCCGCCAAATGCGTCTACAAAGTGGATAGCCGGTGAATCGTTCGGCTTATCAGCCGCCTGAATACCGCCCTCAGCCATCATTGTGTTGGCGTCGCCTATACGAAGCTTTGTGACTATCATAGTTTTAGCGCCGGCATTGTCAGCCTCAATTGCGGCAGACGCACCCGCGCCGCCTCCGCCGATTATAAGCACGTCAACATCATATGTAACATCGTTTAAATCAACATCGTCCGCCTTAATGCGGCTGTGCGCCTCAAGCATTTCGCACAGCTCGTGCGGCACCTGCTCACCCTTGTTAGGCCCTATTTTAAGGGTGGAAAACTCACTCTTTTTATAATCGGGGTGGTAAGCCGCCAAAAGGGCGTCCTTTTCGTCCGCGGTCATACGGCGCGGCTCTAATGCAATGTTATCTTCTCTTGCAGCCTCAACCGCCTTTAAAGATTTTTCAAATTCTTTTGAATACATAATCTGCGCGCCTCCTTATTTCTCAATTTCGCGGTTGTTGTAAAGCTCTTTAAGTTCTTCAACCGGCTTGCCCATAAGCGACTCTATAATCTCGGTAAACGCGCCCTCTTTAATCTCTTCAACGCGTTTTTCTAAGTGTTCGGACTTAGGTTCTATATACTTGCCGTTAAGTCTGCGCGCGAGCATTGCAACCTGCGGATGCGAAATACCCGCAGGACAGCGCGAAGAGCACACGCCGCACATAACGCAGTCGAACGATTCTTCGGCGCACTTATCAAATTCGCCGCGCTGAGCATACGCTATGTACTGCATAACGTTAAGCGACTGAGTACAGCTTTTTGTGCAGGCGTTACAGCCTACGCAGGCGTAAATTTCGGGGTAAAGCTGCATCATAATCTGTTCGGTAGGTTTAATTTTTTCAATATCGTAAACCTGTTTTACAAGCGGGAAGAAAGGCAGAGTTGCAACATACATATTGTTCTCAACCTTGGTCTGGCAGGCAAGGCAGGTTTTAAGCTCACGGTCGCCCTTTATGCGGTAAATTGTGGCACATGCGCCGCAGAAACCGTTACGGCAGCCGCAGCCGCGCACCAGCTGATAGCCCGCGTATTCCATTGCGCGCATTATTGTAAGGTTATCCGGCACGCTGTATTTCTTGCCGAACAGGTAAACATCAACCATAGTATCCATTTGTTTTCCTCCTTATTCCTTATTAGTACTCGTCGGGCAGCTCGTCTATTTCGTCAAAGCGGAAAACGGGTCCGTCCTTGCAGACATATTTTGCGCCTATATTGCATCTGCCGCATTTGCCTATGCCGCACTTCATTCTAAGCTCCATCGTGGTGTAGACCTGAGTTTTATCAAAGCCCAGCTCCTGAAGCCCTGCAAGGGTGAACTTAATCATTATAGGCGGTCCGCAAAGTATGGCGATCTTATCGGTTGTAAAGCCCAGTTCCTTAACGTAATTCGGAACAAAGCCAACGTGACCGTCCCACTCGGGCTGTTCGCGGTCAATGGTAAGGTGAACATTTACGCCTGTATCCTTTGCCCATTCGTCGATAATTTCCTTGTAGTCAACAAGGTCCTGCATACTGCGAGAGCCGTAAACTATGTCTATCTTGCCGTAGCGGTCACGGTAGTGACGGCAGTAGTTAATAACCGAACGCAGAGGAGCCAAACCTATGCCGCCGGCAACGAAAAGCAGGTCGTGACCCGCAAATTCGGTGTCAACGGGGAAAGGTCTGCCGTAGGGTCCGCGAATGGTTATTTCCTGACCTACTTCCATTGAGTGCAGCCACTCTGTAACACAGCCGCATTTCTTAATTGAAAACTCCATAAACTCGGTGTTTGTGGGGGAAGATGTAATTGAGAACATAGCCTCGCCCACACCGGGAACGGAAAGCATAGCGCACTGACCCGGCATATGCTCAAAAGCCTTTTTGCCGTCCGGCGTTACAACGCGGAAGGTCTTAACATCGGGAGTATCTATCCTTATATCGGTAACAACGCCGATCTTCGGTATAAGCGGTTCTTTAATATCAGCCATTTGTGTTGCCCCCCAACTTTTTCATTACCTTTACAATGTTCATCTGTATCGGACATTTTGCAAGACATCTGCCGCAGCCCACGCAGGAGAACATACCGTCGTTATTAGTCGGGAAATACACAAGCTTGTGCATAAACCTCTGGCGAAAGCGCTCCAGCTGTGTAAGTCTTGGCTGACCCGCGGACATTTTGGTAAATTCGGAATACATACAGGAATCCCAGCAGCGGAAACGCTTAACGCCGTGACCGGTGTTGAAGTCCTTAATATCGTAGCACTGGCAGGTGGGGCACACAAAGGTGCAGGTGCCGCAGCCAAGGCAGCTTTCGGAAAGTTCTTTCCACTCGGGGCGGTCGAAAAATTCCTTTGTTTTGCCGCTGCCGAATGCGTCGGCTTTAAGGCCCGCCAGCGGCAGTTTTGCCATACGCTCGCGCGTTACCTTTTGCTGCTCGGTAACTGCCTTATCATCGGCGTTTTCGGTAATGCCGTCAAGCGCCTTTAAAAGCTTTTCGCCCTTTTCGGTCCTAGCGTCCATATAAAGCGCGTCTTCTGTCTTATAGCATACCACATCGCCAGCAGGCTCTGCCGCATCTATGCCGAAGGCGGTGCAGAAACAGGTTTCATTCGGCTTTGTGCAGGCAAGCGACATGATAACCCCGTGCTCGCGGCGGTTTTTATAATAGCTGTCCTGCGGCTCTGCCAAAAACACTTTATCAAGCACATCAAAGCTCTTAACATCACAGGCACGCACGCCGAAAACCACAAAATCCTCGGTTTCGCTGCGGGTGTCTATAACCTCGATTTTCTTGCCCTCAACCTTAAAATCCATAAGATTTTCGGTTTGGGGGAAGAAGAAATCCTTTGCGCTCCTTACGGTGTTAAGCGAATCGGACAGCTTTTTGCCGTTCTCCCATTCTTCATATTTCGCGCCTGTTTTGGTATCAACCGGCATATAAAGCACATTGTTTTCTGCAATGGCGGAGAAAAGCGAATCTAATTTTTCAAGCGATATTTTACGCATTTTCATTCCTCCTTACAGCGTCGCCGGGCTCAATATCCTCGGTGGTGTAGTTTACTATCGGGGCGCGCGAGCCTACCTCGGCTCCTGCCTGATATTCACCGTAAAAGCTGTCAATATCCTTTATAAACTTGCGGTTAAGCAGGTGCAGCGGAATGTGCTGGGGACATACCCTTGAGCACTCGCCGCAATCGGTACATCTGCCCGCAACGTGGAAAGCGCGGATAATGTGGAACATTTTTTCTTCAAACTCGTTTGAAGCCGCCTTGTTTTCGACGCCTGAATTGGGGTTATCAAACACGCACTTTTCGCAGGTGCAGGCGGGGCAAACGTCGCGGCAGGCGTTACAGCGTATGCAGCGCGATAATTCGTTCTGCCAGAAAGCGAAACGCTCGTCGGGCGTCATTTTTTCAAGTTTTTCAACCTCATCAAAACGGTGTGAGTCAAGAACAGTCCCGTCCTCGCCCAAAAGCTCGTCGTAAGCCACATGCTTTTTGGATTTGCAGTTAAGACAGCGGTCGGGCAAAAGCTCGTTTCTGTCAAGCGTGATTTCACCGTCAAACAGGGTTTCTATTGTCACTTTGTCGCCGTTATCGGTCACTTTTGCAATGCCTTCGGCACTGCTTTTTATTTTGCCCATATCAAGCATACCGTTACACGGAACGCCCACGGCGTAAACCTTTTCGCGGTCAAAGCGATGCTCGGTTAAAAGCTGATTAAAGCTGTATGTATCGCAGGGCTTTAAGAAAACAAGAACCTTGTTTTCGCTCTTTCCCGTTTCCTTTACAAGGTACTTTGAAAAGTTAGCGCCGCAAAAATCGCCCCATACAAACTCTTTTTCAATATCCTCGGCAGTAGTGAAAAGCGCGGGAGTGATATCGTAATCAAACTCGCCCTTTTTCCAACCGAAAACTCGGTCAACCGTGCCGTTTTTAAGCAATTCGGAGGCTTTATTTACTAAAACTTCGCGTTTTATTTCTTGCATCTTAAATCCTCCAATCTCTTGTTTTCGCCAAGCGCCGCAACGGTCTTTGCAAAATCATTCATTGTGGCGGCAAACTTTGCGCCCTCTGCCGCGGATACCCACTCAACGCGGGTGCGTTCCTTTTCAATGCCTAAAAAGTCAAGCATTGAGAAAAGCAAAGCCATACGGCGGCGGGTGTAATAGTTACCCGAGGTGTAGTGGCAGTCGCCGGGGTGGCAGCCGCAGAGAATTACGCCGTCTGCCCCGCGCTGAAACGCGCGTAAAATAAACATCGGGTTTACCCTGCACGAGCAGGGAACACGGATTATTTTAACATCGGCAGGGTAATTAAGTCTGTTATTTCCCGCAAGGTCCGCTCCGGCATAGGAACACCAGTTGCAGCAAAACGCCACTATAAGCGGCTTATATTCATTTACTTGCATATCGCGTCTACCTCCGCCATAATCTGTTTATTCATAAAGCCCTTTAAGTCCATAGCGCCGGACATACAGGCAACCGTACAAGCGCCGCAACCCTGGCACACAGCCTCGTTTACAACCGCTACGCGGCGGACTTTTGTGGTTCTGTCGGGCATTCTGAATTCTTTTTCAACATAGGAAATCGCGCCGTAGGGGCAAACCTTTTCGCAGGTTGAGCAGCCGTTGCACATCATCTCGTCCGAGTGCGCGACGCACGGGTTACCCGTAAGCTTATCTTTACAGAGGAGTCCTATAACCTTAGAGGCAGCCGCTCCCGCCTGGGAAACGGTTTCGGGTATATCCTTAGGACCTTGGCATGTACCCGAAAGGAACACGCCCGCAGTGGGGCTTTCAACCGGGCGAAGCTTGGGGTGCGCCTCGGTAAAGAAGTCGTTTGTATCCATACTGGCAGTAAGCATTGTAGCAAGCGGACGGGCGGATTTATCCGGCTCGATAGCGGCGGCAAGCACCACTAAGTCGGCGTCTATATGCAGCTGTTTGCCGTAAATTAAATCGGAGCCCTGTACTTTTAGCTTATTGCCCTCGGGAGAAACCTTGCCGACCATACCCTTTATGTAGTGAACGCCGTATTCCTCAACCGCGCGGCGGTAGAACTCATCAAAGTTTTTGCCGGGGGTACGCACGTCTATATAGAATACATAAACTTCGGTATCGGGGTATTTATCCCTTATAAGCATTGCGTGCTTTGCGGTATACATACAGCAAATCTTAGAGCAATATTCCTTGCCCTTTTCGGAGCAGGCCTCGCACCTTGAGCCCACGCACTGAACAAATACTATTGTGTGCGGATGCTCCCGGTCTGACGGGCGCAAAAGCGTACCGCCCGTAGGACCTGCCGCGTTCATAAGGCGCTCTAATTCAAGCGAGGTTATAACGTCTTTGGACTGTGAGTACGCAAACTCATCAAACTTCTCCATAGAAATGGGGTTAAAGCCTGTTGCGACTACTATTGCGCCGTACTTTTCCTTAACGAACTCGTCCTTTGCCTCGTAATCGATAGCGCCGGCGGAGCATACCTTAGAGCAAACGCCGCACTTGCCCGTTTTAAGCTTCATACAGTGATTCGGGTCGATAGTAGCGACCTTCGGCACTGCCTGAGCAAAAGGAATATAAATAGCACTGCGGTTATCCATACCGAGGTTAAACTCGTTGGGAACCTTTTTCTGCGGACATTTTTCGGTGCAAAGTCCGCAGCCGGTGCATATATCCTCTTTAACATAACGCGCGCGGCGCTTGATTGTAACCTCAAAGTTACCCACAAATCCGCCCACCTCGGTTACCTCCGAGTATGAGAAGATGCGGATTTTATCGTTCTGCGCCACATCCACCATTTTAGGCGTTAAAATACAGGCGGCGCAGTCAAGCGTGGGGAAAGTTTTATCAAGCTGAGCCATTTTGCCGCCTATTGTCGGCTTGGTTTCAACTATATCAACGGGGAAGCCCGCGTCGGCAATGTCAAGCGCGGTCTGAATGCCCGCAATACCGCCGCCTATAACCAAGGCGCGCTTTGTAACAGGGCTTTCGCCCGGGGTGAGCGGCGCGTTAAGGTTTACCTTTGCAACCGCCGCTTTGGCAAGTATGATTGCCTTTTCGGTGCCTATGGGCATTTCTTTATGTACCCAAGAACATTGCTCGCGGATATTTGCAATCTCCACCATATAGGGGTTAAGCCCCGCGGCAGCCGCGGTCTTGCGGAATGTGGCTTCGTGCATACGGGGAGAGCATGAACATACCACAATGCCCGTAAGCTTATACTCGGCTATTGCGTTTTTAATGATCTCCTGACCCGCCTGTGAGCACATATACTGATAATCGGTGGAGAAAACAACACCGGGTTCATTTTTAATAGCGTCCGCAACGGCTTTAACATCAACGGTTCCCGCAATGTTTGTGCCGCAGTGACATACGAATACTCCGATTCTTTGCATAAGTTATTTTCTCCTTTCTTATTTGGAATATTTACGCATGGCGCTCATAATCGCCTGCTGGGGAATATCATCATTGATTTTTTCGGGAATATCGTTTGCGGTCATATGATTGTTTCCCTTTTGGCGGATAACCTCAAGGCGCACCGCTTCAATAATCTTTGCCGGCTCCACACCGCGGGGACAGCGCTCAACGCAGGCAAAGCAGGAAAGACATTTGTAAACCGATTCCGATTTCATAAGGGTTTCAATATCGCCCGTTTCCACCATATAAACAAACTGGTGGGGATGATATTCCATTTCATCATACGAAGGGCAGGTACCCGAGCATTTGCCGCAGCGCATACATTTAAGAGGATTAACGCCGCTCGCTCTTATAACCTGTTCCTTTAAAAGCTCTTTTTTATCAGTCATTTGTATCCTCCTTTACGCCGAGGGCTTCAGCCAATAATTCCGTGAAGTACACAATCGGTATATTACTGCCGTTATGCACTAAGTTGTACTTGCAAAGCGGACATGCGGTAACCGCCAGCTCCGCGCCGTGGCTTTCGGCGCTGTTTGTGACGGAGTTGCTTTTGCGGCGGGCGCTCTCGGGGTCCTCAAGCGCAACGTAACCGCCGCAGCACTCGTTCCTGTAAGGGTAAATTACGGGTTCTGCGCCCAATGCCCTTATAAAATCCTCCATAATTTTCGGATTTTCGGGGTCGTCAAACGCCATTACCTTGCCGGGGCGCAAAAGCAGACAGCCGTAATAAGCGGCAATTTTTCTGCCCGTTAATGGGTTTACAACCTTTTCTTTGATTTTATCAAAACCCACAACGTCACGCAAAAGCTCTAAATAGTGCATAACCTTTGCCTCGCCCGAATAAGGCTCTCTTTTTTCCTTATCCTGTGAAAGATACAGGTTAGCGCGGTTTCTGAAGGTTTCGTCGTTCGCTATTTGATAATTCGTTTGTTTAATAACGTTATGGCAGGCGGAACATACCGTGACAAGGGGTCTGTCCGCCTCTTTAGCGGCTATAAGCGCACGAACCGAGGAAAGCTTTGAGGCTATCTCGTCGTTATTGCTTACAAACACGCCGCCGCAGCACTGCCAGTTCTCTATCTCGCATAATTCAACGCCCAAAACCTCGGCGCATCTGCGGGCATAAAGGTCAAGCTGTTTGGCTTTTGTGCGGAGCGTGCAGCCGGGAAAATAACTGACCTTAATCATTATTTTTCCTCCCTGAAAAAATTAAACCATCTGCTCGGGGTGGAATACCTCGTCAAACTTTTCTTCGGTTAAAAAGCCCAATTCCACACATGCCTGTTTTAAGGAGATATTGTCCTTAAACGCCTTTTTGGCGGTCTTTGCCGCGTTTTCATAACCGATATAGGGGTTAAGCGCGGTAACAAGCATAAGCGAATTGTGCAGATTGTGATACATTTTGTCCTTATTTGCGGTAATTCCCACGGCGCACTTGTTGTTGAAGGAAACAATAGCTTCAGCAAGCAAACGGGCTGACTGTAAGAAGTTGTAAGCCGCAACCGGCATAAATACGTTAAGCTCAAAATTGCCCTGCGACGCCGCAATACCGACAGCCACATCGTTACCCATTACCTGAACGGCAACCATTGTTACCGCCTCGCACTGGGTGGGGTTTACCTTGCCGGGCATTATTGAAGAACCGGGCTCGTTTTCGGGAATATGGATTTCACCGAGTCCGTCGCGCGGGCCGGAAGCCAGCCAGCGAACGTCGTTCGCAATCTTCATCATATCGCAGGCGGCGGCCTTGATTGCGCCGTGCGCGAAAACAAATTCGTCCTTTGAAGTAAGGGCGTGGAATTTATTTGCGGCGGTTACAAACGGCTTGCCCGTAAGTTCGGCTACCTTTTTTGCCACAAGCTCCGAAAAGCCTTTCGGCGCGTTAAGCCCCGTGCCGACGGCGGTGCCGCCGAGAGCCAACTCATAAAGCGGCTTAACGGCTGTTTTTAGAAGCTGAGCATCACGTTCAAGACTTGCCCTCCAGCCCGATATTTCCTGACTGAATTTAATAGGTGTGGCGTCCTGCAAATGGGTTCTGCCCGATTTTACAATGCCCTCGTTTTCAGCCTCTAATTTTTTAAAGGTGTTTATTAACAGCTCTATTGCCGGCAAAAGCTTATCCTCAATAGCTATAACCGCCGAGATGTGCATAGCGGTGGGGAAGGTATCATTTGAGGACTGGCTCATATTAATATCGTCGTTCGGGTGGCAAAGCTTTTCACCCGCAATCTGGTTGGCGCGGTTTGCGATAACCTCGTTTGCGTTCATATTGGACTGCGTACCCGAACCCGTCTGCCAGACAACAAGCGGAAAATGGTCGTTAAGACTGCCCGATATTACCTCGTCGCAGGCGGCGGAAATGGCTTTCACCTTCTGCGCCGTCATTTTTTCGGGCTTTAATTCCGCATTGGCAAGCGCCGCCGCTTTTTTAAGTATTCCGAAAGCGTGGGTTATTTCACGCGGCATTGTTTCAATGCCTACGCCTATTTCAAAGTTTTCGTGGCTTCTTTCGGTCTGTGCCGCCCAAAGTCTGTCGGCAGGGACCTTCATTTCGCCCATTGAATCGTGTTCTATACGGTATTCCATTAAAGCTTACCCCTTATATTTCAAGATTACTTATAACATCTTTTAATGTATCCGCGCTCTTGCGTAAAAGCATTACCTCTTCATCGGTCATAGGAACGTTAACCTTGCCTCTTACTCCCTCGTGACCTACCATATTAAGGGTGCTGAGCGCTACGTCCTCAATGCCGTACTCGCCGTGCATCATTGTGGAAACGGTCATTGTGGTATCAATTCCGCCGAGCAGGCACTTGCAGATATGACATACGGAAACCGAAACGGCATAGAATGTTGCGCCCTTTCTTGCAATAACGCGCGCGCCGGATTTTCTTACGTACTGCTCGATCTCGCCGAAGTCAAGCTCGGGTGTGTTGATGCCGGGGGTGGTTATAAGCTTTTTGCAATCCTTTATCGGAACGTTGGAGATGTTGGCAACCGACCACGGAATAAACGAAGAATCGCCGTGTTCGCCGAAAACATAAGCGTGAACGTTGCTCTGGTTGATGTTGTAATACTCCGAAAGTCTTGAACGCAGACGCGCGGTATCAAGAATTGTACCCGAACCGATTATGCGGTTTTCGGGAAGTCCCGACATTTTATAGAAAGTATATGTGAGAATATCAACCGGGTTGCTTACTATAATATAAGTTGCGTCCGGCGCGTACTTTGTAATTTCGGGGATAATCTGTTTTGTAATGTTAACGTTGGTCTGGGCTAGCTCAAGGCGTGACTGACCGGGCTTTCTTGCGATACCCGAGGTTACTATTACAATGTCGGAGTTTACCGCGTCGCGGTAATCGCCCGCGTAAATTGAGCAAGCGCCGCAAAAAGGCGTACCCTGGCGGATGTCGAGCGCTTCGCCCAAAGCTTTTTCGTTATTGATGTCTATCATAACGATTTCCGAGGCAAGACCCATTACTGTAAGCGTGTAAGCGATGGTGGAACCGACGCTTCCGGTTCCGATGATTGATACTTTGTTCATTGCAAACCTTCCCTATTCTACATAGTTTGATTTATTATAACATCTTTTGCGAGGTATTGCAATTATATGTTTTGCATATCGGTAATGTATTTATCGATATACCGAGGTATAATATAAATTTACTGAACATACGCCCGTAATTTATCAATATGTCACAAATCCGCACCCTTTTTGCCGCGAAGCGTGCGGCAAAGCCGTCAGACTTTTAAATTTCCGTGGTAAAAAACCGCCGGAGACGGGTTTTCCGTCTGCGGCGGTTTTTCTCTTTTTATGTAAGCTTACCGATTATCAGTCTTGCGTTTTCAAGAAAAAGATTACTGTACTGCTCCGCCATATCACAAAGCAGGGTTTCACAGCACTCGAAGCTTTCGGGACTGAAATTCGGCGTGAGGGCTGACTTTTTATCGCTGTAAGCCTTTAAAAGCATATATGTGTTTTTGAGTTCGCAAATTGCCCAAAGCATTTCCGAAAAATTATCTTCGCACACATTCATCATCTCCGATATAATTATAGGTTCATATCTCGACCAATTCAAGGGTTAATTTATGAACCGTGATATAATCGTATATATTTATAAAAAAGAGTGAAAAATTATGAAGAAATATAGCGAAATATTGAAAGAACTGCGCGAGGATAACGACCTTACTCAACAGCAGGTGGCGGATATTCTAAACACAACCAGAAGCTACTACGGTCAGTATGAACGCGGTGTAAGACCGTTGCCGTTGGAGCATTTGGTCACTTTATGCAATTACTATAAGGTTTCAGCCGATTATATTCTCGGTCTGCCGTTCGGTCGGAAATACCCCAAAAGATAAAATACGGATATTTTACGCTCTTCTTAGTGTGACAGGACTCCGCCCACGACGCTGCAAATAAAAAACGCCGCCATATCGGCTGCCGCAACCGTAGGTCCTACGGGCGTTGAGAACAAAACCGAAAGAAAAATACCCAAAAGCGCGCACACGGCGGAAAGCGCGGCGGCAAAAACCGTTACGGGCAAAAAGCTTTTAAAAATACGCATAGCGCTGAGCGCGGGGAAAATTATAAGCGCGGTTATAAGCAGCGAACCCACAAGGTTCATTGCAAGCACGATTATCACCGCGGTTATTACCGCCGTCATAAGATTGTAAGCGTCGGCATTTATGCCCGAAGCCCGAGCAAAATCCTCATCAAAGGTAACGGCGAATATTTTGCCGTAAAACAAAACAAAAACCGCAATAACAACAACCGAAAGCAAAACGCAGAGCCACACTTCACCCGGGGAAAGGGTCAATATTGAGGTTGAGCCGAAAAGACTGCCGCAAACATCGCCCGATACGTTCGACGAGGTTGAAAACAGGCTTAACAGCAAATAGCCCACGGCAAGCGCCCCCACCGAGATCATCGCAATTGCGGCGTCGCCCTTTATTGCCTTAGCCTTACCGCCCTTAAGCAGCAGCACGGCGCTTATGACCGTAACGGGCATAACAACAAACATACTGTCGGAAACATTGAGCACCGCCGCCACGGCAAGCGCGCCGAAAGCCACGTGAGAAAGCCCGTCGCCGATAAATGAAAATCTTTTGAGAACGAGCGTTACCCCCATAAGCGCCGAGCAGAGAGAAATAAGCACGGCAACAATAACGGCGTAACGCACAAACGGATATTCAAGATAACCGAATATTTTAACGGCACCCGCCGCAACACCGAGGTTCATTTTAAGTCACCCTTCCTTTCGGCAAATTCGTCACGCGTACCGAAAAACACGGTTTTCCCCATATAAAGAATATGGGTTGCGTAACAAAGCGCCGCCGATATATCGTGCGTTACGGTTATCACCGTAAGCCCGTTTCGGTTAAGCTTTTCCGTAAGGCTGTACATCAAAGCGGCGGAAGCTTCGTCAAGTCCCGTAACGGGTTCGTCAAGCAAAAGAACCTCATCCGCCGCGCAAAGCGCGCGGGCAAGCAGCGCGCGCTGCTGCTGACCGCCCGAAAGCTCACGGAAACAGCGTCCCGCCAGCGGCATTATCTGCATTTTCTCCATATTGTCGCGCGCTCTTTTTTTGTCCTCGGCTGAGTAAAACGGGCGGAATTTATATCTTCCCGCATTGCCCGACATTACAATTTCCTTAACCGACGCGGGAAAATCGCGCTGAAGCTCGGTCTGCTGCGGCAGGTATCCCACCCTTCCGCGGCTGCCGCCCGAAAATACAATTTCACCGCCGAACGGCTTTACAAGCCCGGCAAGCGCCTTTATAAGCGTGGATTTGCCCGAACCGTTCTCGCCTATAATGCAAAGGTAATCCCCCGCGTTAAGCTTAAAATCAATATTCTCCGCGACGGTTCTCCCGCCGTAGCCCAGCCTTAAATTTTCAACCTTTAAAACACACATTTCAATACTTCCAAATTTCTTTTTGCAATGCCTATATAGCTTGCGCCGTTTTCTATCTGTTTGACCGTTACCGACTGCATACTGTCAAGCACCGAAACCCTTTTGTGTCCCGACGCCGTGTTGCCTATAACGGCGTCCGCTATTCCTTTCACGGGGTTTTCGGTGGTTATTACCGTGTCAAGCCCCAGCTCGTCCGTTTTCTTTGCAAGAAAAGCAACCGTGTAAAAGCTTGCGCCCGTTTCCGCAGAACAGCCGGGAAACGCCGCGTAATAGGAAAGACCCAAATCGTGAAAAAGATAGGCAAACGGGAACCTGTCCGCAATAACAAGGGTTTTGTGCTTTGCCTTTTCGGCGGCGGCGGAATATTCGCCGTCAAGCGATACAAGCCTTGAAATATAATCTTCGGCGTTCGCCGAGTAACTGTCGGCGTGCGGCGGGTCGGCATTTTCAAGCGTTTTTGCAATCTCGCCGCAAAGGTAAGCCGAATTTTTAAGCGAAAGCCAGATATGCTCGTCATCCTCCGGTTCTTCCTCGCCGTGTCCTGTGTCGGTCATACCCTCGGTGTGCTGTTCCTTTATCAATTCGTTGCCCGGCAGACGGCTCAAGGTTATTACCTGCCTTTTTTTATTCCCCGAAAGCGTTAAAGCCTTTGTTACCCACTTATCCGATTCGCCGCCGATGTATATGAAAACATCGCAGTCGGCAATAGCTGCAAGGTCGGCGGCGGAAGGTTCAAAGCTGTGCATATCCGTTCCGCGGTCGTTAAGCAATGTTACGTCGGCGTTTTCCCCCGCAATATTCACCGTCCAGTCGTAAATAGGAAAAACCGTGCAGACAACGCTGATTTTCCCGCTTTGCGACGGTGCCTGTCCGCAGGAGGCAAGCAAAAGAGCCGTTACAGCCGCGGCAGCGGCAGCCGTAATTTTTTTAAATAATTTCATCTTTATCTCCAAAATGCAAATCGTTTGCAAATTATTATACTCCGTTTAACGCAAAATGTCAACAGCACTATTGCCAAACAAACGCATTTGCTGTATAATATTCACGGTGATTGAATTTGAAAAATCTTATTGTTAACATTTATAAAACGCTTTTTTTCTTTGACCTTGCAATTATCGCGGCGTATGTATTTCCCAAAATCAAAACAAAAAACGCCGCTCTGCTTAATTTGTGGAGCGAAGGCACATTTCTTGCGGTTATGATTGTGTTTACCGCCTTTTTTTACCTTGCGGTTGAACGCAAAAGGCTTAAAATTTTTAACAAAAGAAATATTTTAAGCCATTACGGCACGGGTCTTATTTCCGTGACACTGCCGCTTGCCGTTACCGTATGCGTGCTGTTTTTGCTTAAATGTCTTAAATTTTCGGGTACAAACAAGCCCTCGCACTTTTTCCTGTGGCTTGCGGCAATCTTCTGCAGCGCCGCCGCAACCGAGCTTTTGCTTCGCGGCTATCTTTTCAGGCTTTACCGCAAATATTATTCCTTCCCCGTAACCGCCGCCGTGATAACCGTTTTGTTTATTTCAATGAATATATACATTTTTTCGGACGGATTTATCTACGCCGCAAATCTTCTGGTATTCAATTTGCTGATGTGTCTGCTTGCCGAATACACACGTTCGCTCACAGCGCCCGTAACCGCGCACTTTTTCTATAACGCGGTAAGCACACTGGTTCTCGGCAGTTTCGCCCCCGCGGAGGGTTATCCGTGTCTTTTAAAGACCGTGTTTTCGGGCAACAATGCGCTTTGCGGGGGCGAAATGAAGCTGGAGGGCAGCGCCGTTTTGCTGGTTTTAAATACCGCGGTTTGCGTGTTCCTTTGGTATTTAGTTTTTAAACGCCGCAACCGCGGTGTAAAGCGCGTTAATATCCGATAGTGTGTTGAACGCCGAAACCGACGCTCTTACCGTTCCGACCTCAAGCGTTCCTATCTGCCTGTGGGCGGAGGGTGCACAGTGCAGTCCTCCCCTTACGGCTATTCCCTTTTCACTAAGATACGCCGCAATTTCCCCGCTTGGCACGCCTTTAACATTAAAGGAAAGAACGGGCGCAAAGCCGCCGCGGGCGGGATTTTCGGTGTAGAGTATAACGTTCTTAAGGCTTGACAGCCGCTTATAAAGCTCGGAAATAAGGTTTAATTCGTGGCGGTATATCTTATCCGTGCCGATGCTTCTCACATAATCGATTCCGGCGGACATTCCCGCAATCGCGGGTACGGCAACCGTGCCGCTTTCCAGTCTTTCGGGCAGGGAGTCGGGCTGGGTCATTTCGGCGGAATTAGTACCCGTTCCGCCCTCTGTCAGGGTGTTTTCAATGTACTTTTCGCATATCAGCACCCCTATTCCCATAGGCGCGTAAAGCCCCTTGTGCGGCGCTATGCACAGATAGTCTATATTCATTTTCTTCATATCGATTGTCATAACCCCGGCGGTCTGCGCGGCGTCAACGGCAAAGGGTATCCCGCGCGAGCGGCAGAGCGCGCCTATTTGCGCGACCGGCAGAGTCCTGCCCAGCACATTTGAAGCGCCCGTGCAGATTACAAGCCGTGTTGACGGTTTTATTTTTTTCTCAAATTCATTTAAGGTTATGTTGTCGTCCGTAAGCGATACTTCCGCAATGTCCGGCTCCGCGCCCGTTTTGTAGAGAGGGCGCATTACGGCGTTATGCTCAAGCGAAGATGTCACGACATGATCGCCCGGCTTTAAAATGCCCTTTATAACCGTGTTTATGCTGTGGGTGCAGTTATATGTGAACACCACATTTTCGGGACCCGACGCCCCGAAAAGCTTTGCCGCCTTTTCCCTTGCCGAGTAAACCGACGCCGACGCCGCAAGCGAGGGTCTGTGACCGCTCCTGCCCGGGTTTGCCGAAAGGGTTAAAAGCGCGTTGTTCACCGCCTTTATCACGCCGGGCGGCTTTTTGCCGGTTGTAGCCGCGTTATCAAGATAGATCATAAGGATTCCCCCTGTTTTATAAACCCGGGCAGAGCTGTCAGCTCCGCCCGGGAAGATTACTTTTTCTTTATTTCCAGTATTTTAACGCCGCCGTCACGCAGTATTTTTTCGGCTTCGTTTAAATTATTTCCGATTATAATGCTGTACCCGCAGCCGGCACTGCCGTTTATTCTTTCGATTTTTGCGTTTATTCCTTTTCTTCTTAACAGATCGCGGCCCTTTATCGCATAGGTGACCGTGCCTGTTGTTATAATATATCCGTTCATTCTGTTTCACTCCGATTTAGGCGGGTTCGGATATTCTGGTTAGCAGGGGGCGCCGGAATTTAAACCCTGCGCGCCGTGCGGATTTTTAAATAGTCCTGTTGCGGACATATTTACAATACATAATATGCCGAAAGAAAATTTATGTCAGTTCTTCTTTTTTCATTTCGTCGCTGTAATATTTTACCGTAACAATGAGCGCAAGGGGCATAAGTATTACCCCGAACATTCCGAAAAGCTTAAGCCCCGTAAACATTGCAAGCAGTGTGAACAGCGGGTTTATTCCCACCTGATTGCCTATTATTTTGGGCTCGGCAAAGTTACGCACCACGGTTATGACCGCGTAAAGCATTATAAGCCCTATGCCGCCCGCCGTGCTGCCGGTCGCGATTTTTATTATTCCCCACGGTATAAGCACCGTTCCCGTGCCGAGAACAGGCAGAACGTCTATAACCGCGGTGGCGGCGGCAATTAAAAGCGCATCCTTTTCGCCTATTATAAAAAACCCCGCCGAAAGCTCCGCAAACGTGATTAAAAACAACAGCAAATATCCCTTTAAAAGCTTTAAAACACTTCCGGAAAAAATGTTTTTAATTTTTTTAAGGCTCTCAAACCTCTTTTTGCCGCAAAGCTCCCCCAAAAATTTTGTAAGCCCCGAAAAATCCGCGGCAATATAACAGCCCGAAACCGCCGAAATTATAAAGCCCAAAAGCATTCCCGGCACTCTTTTTACGGTTTTTGCCGCAAAGCCGGACGCGGCGGCGGTAATATATGAAGTTAGCTTTTGCGCGGCGGCGTTTAAAATATCGGGCAGTGTTTCGGCTATGCTTTCGGGCAGTTTTCGCGACAGCGCGTCCAGCCGAAGTTCGGCGTTTTTAAGTATGCCGTCCGCCTTAGGCATTAATCCGTAGATGCCGCTCATAATATTCCCAAACGACGAAAAAAGCTTTATTCCGCCAAGCACACCCGCGGCGGCTATTAAGCCGAAAAGCAAAGCGCACATTACAGCCGCCGACGTTCTGCGGCTAAGCACCGTTTTTTCGGACACTGCCGCCGCCGGCTTTTGAACAACCCATGCGGCAAGCGCGCCCGCAATGAACGGCAAAAGGTATTTAAGCAAAAGTTTGCATACAATAAAAATCAAAAACAGTAAAGACGCAAAATAAAATAAGTTTAATAAAAATTGCTTTTTTGATTCCTGCTCCAACGCCACACGCTCCTTGGTAAAAACTTTTATGTATAATGACAATTATGTGTGAAACGGGCAAAATATTGTTGATTTCAGCCTAAAAGTGTACTATAATTAAACACAACAGTTTGCACACGGAGGACAGATATGGACAAAGAGAATTATTTAATTGTCAGTCCCAAGGTGTTGCCTTACGTATTTGAAGGGGTTGTGCTTGCAAAGGAGCTGTTGGCGTCCGGCAGGGCGGCAAGCGCGTCGGCGGCGGCAAAGGCAGCCGGTATTTCAAGAAGCGCCTTTTATAAGTATAAGGATTTTGTCTTTAAATATTCAGCGCCCGACGGCGATAAGCTGACGCTCGGCGCCACCCTTTCGGACAGGGCGGGGGTATTTTCGGCGCTTACGGCGGAGCTTTACTCATTGGGGGTAAACATAGTCACCGTTACCCAGGGCATACCCGAAAACGGGACGGCGGCGGTTTTGCTTACGGCAAACGTTCCGAAGGACCTGCCTGTTGAGGAGTTGCTTGAAAGACTGCGGCGCATTGACGGAGTAATAACGGTAAGACCCGCGGGGGTCGAGTAAAAAAACCGATTTTAAAATTACACTGACGGAGGAAAAAATGATTAACACGGCAATAATGGGACACGGCGTTGTGGGAAGCGGCGTTGCGGAGATAATGATAAACCACGCCGACCGCACGCAAAAGGCGGCGCACACACCGCTTAACGTAAAATACATTCTGGATTTAAGGGATTTTGAGGAGCTTACCTATTCGGACAAATTCATTAAGGAATTCGGCATTATCTTAAACGACCCCGAGGTTAAAATTGTAGCCGAGGTTATGGGCGGGATTAATCCCGCTTACGACTTTGTTAAAAAGTGCCTTGAGGCGGGTAAAAGCGTTGTAACCTCTAACAAGGAGCTTGTTGCCGCAAAGGGCGCCGAGCTTTTGAAAATTGCCGCCGAAAACAACGTTAATTTTCTTTTTGAGGCAAGCGTCGGCGGCGGAATACCAATTATCCGACCTATGTCGCAGTGCCTTGCGGCAAACGAAATAACCGAGATTCGCGGAATACTTAACGGAACCACAAACTACATTTTAAATAAAATGATAGTGGATAATATGAATTTTGACGACGCCCTGACGCTGGCTCAGAAAAAAGGCTACGCCGAAAAAGACCCTGCCGCCGATATTGAGGGACACGACGCCTGCCGCAAGATATGTATTTTGGCGTCGCTCGCGTTCGGAAAACACGTTTACCCCGAATGGGTTGAAACCGAGGGAATAAGCGACATTTCGCTTGACGATGTTGAGGCGGCGGACAGTTTCGGCTGCGTTATAAAGCTTATAGGCAGTGCCAAACGCCTTAAAAACGGCAAAATAACTGCCTCGGTGCGCCCCACGCTTGTATCGCGCGAGTGCATTTTATCAGGCGTTAACGGGGTTTTCAACGCAATCACGGTAACGGGCGATGAAACCGGGGACGTAATGTTTTACGGCAAGGGCGCGGGCAAAAACGCCACGGCAAGCGCGGTTGTAGCCGATATTATTGACTGCGCCAAGCACCTTGACACCAGAAAATACGTTTTCTGGGACGAGGGTGAACGCAGTTTTGTTGAGGCACATTCCGATGAAGAAGAGCGCTTTTTTGTGCGGATGTTATCCGATGATTACGAACAGCTGGAAAAACAGTTTGAAGAAAATTTTAAGGGTGCGAGTGTCGTTAAAAACCGTTTCAGGGGAGAGATATCGTTTTTAACCGCTCCCGTGCGCGAAAACGGGCTGACGGAAAAACTTTCACGCTTTAATAACATAAAAGCGGTAAAGGTACTGCACACTATGGGGGTTAACTGAATGTCACTTATAGTTAAAAAATTCGGCGGTTCTTCGGTTGCAAATGCCGAGAGGATATTTAATGTCGCAAATATTATAACTGCGGATTACAAAAAGGGGAACGACGTTGTTGCGGTTGTTTCCGCCCAGGGAGATACCACAGACGAGCTTATTGAAAAGGCAAAGGAAATAAATCCCGACGGTTCTTCCAAAAGAGAACTTGATATGCTGCTTTCGGCAGGTGAACAGATGTCCGTGGCGCTTCTTGCCATGGCAATTGAAAAGCTGGGATTCCCTGTGATCTCACTGCTTGGCTGGCAGGCGGGCTTTGCAACCGATTCAAACCACGGCATCGCAAGAATAAAGCGTGTAAACGCCGAAAGAATAAGGAACGAAATTGCCAAGCGGAACATTGTTATTGTCGCGGGATTTCAGGGGCTTAACAAATATGACGACATTACGACCCTGGGACGCGGAGGCTCGGACACGAGCGCCGTTGCCATTGCCGCATCTATGAAGGCGGACGTTTGCCAGATATACACCGACGTTGACGGCGTTTACACCGCCGACCCGCGCAAGGTTCCAACGGCAAAGAAAATGGACGCCATTACCTACGACGAGATGCTTGAGCTCGCAACGCTGGGCGCACAGGTGCTTAACAACCGTTCGGTTGAGATGGCTAAAAAATACAACGTGGAGCTTGAAGTGCTTTCAAGCCTTGAAAATAAACCGGGTACAACAGTAAAGGAGACCGTTAAAATGGAAAAGACACTTATAAGAGGCGTTGCCAAGGACAGTAATATAGCCACAATTTCGGTAATAGGACTAAAGGATACCCCCGGCATTGCGTTCAAGCTGTTTAACAGGCTGGCACAGCACAAGATCAATGTTGATATTATTTTGCAGTCGGTGGGACGCGACGGCACAAAGGACATAACTTTTACCGTGCCTGCGGACGACGGCAAAACAGCGGTGGACTCTATAAATTCGCTTAAGGATTCACTTAACTACAAGGAGCTTACGGTTGACGAATCGGTATCCAAAATATCGGTTGTCGGCGCGGGAATGGAAAGCCACCCGGGCGTTGCCTCAAAAATGTTTGAAGCGCTTTACGACGCGGGAATAAATATACGTATGATTGCGACAAGCGAAATTAAAATTTCGGTTCTTATCGATTCCGAATATGCCGACAAAGCGGTCCGAGTTGTTCACGACGCATTTATTTCCGAAATTTAACGTTTTTAAAATTGTATTAAACCTGTTTTCACGCAAATAATAACAGCGTGATTAGGCAGACGCGAATAATCCGAACCCGCCCAAAACGGCGTATTTTCGTTTGCCTACAGGTTTATTTTTTTTTGAAACGGTGATTTGAATTGAAAAGAACAGGCAGACGGACAATTATGTTTGAAAACCGCCCCTCGGTTATGGGGTACGGCACGGCGGTCGGAAAAAAGGAACACGAAGGACCCTTATCGGACGAGTTTGATTTTTACACCACGGACAGCTTTTTCGGTGAAAAATCTTTTGAAAAGGCGGAAAGCAAACTGCAAAAAACCGCCGTTAAAAAGGCGCTTGAGCGGGCGGGGCTTGAACCCGGGGAGGTGGACAACATCTTCGCCGGAGATCTGCTTAACCAGTGCATAGGCAGTTCCTTCGGTCTGCGCGAGTTCGGAATTCCGTTTATCGGGCTGTATGGTGCCTGCTCAACAATGGCGCTCTCGGCAGGGCTTGCGGCAATGTTTGCGGACTCCGGGGCGGCAAAGCACACCGTGGCGGTTACCTCCTCACACTTTTGCTCCGCCGAAAGGCAGTACCGTTTTCCGCTTAACTACGGCTCACAGCGCACGCCTACCGCCCAATGGACGGTGACGGGCTCGGGCGCGCTGGCGCTGGGATGCCGAAAGGGCGATATTTATATAAATTCCGTAACCTTCGGAGAAATTGAAGATTACGGAATAAAGGACGCAAACAATATGGGTGCGGCAATGGCTCCCGCCGCCGCGGGTACACTTTTAAACTTTTTTGCCGACACCGGAACAACACCTAAGGATTACGATATAATCTTTACGGGGGACCTAGGCTATGTGGGAACAAACCTGCTCTATGAGCTGTTGGAGCGTGAGAATGTGGATATACGCTGCCGACACAGCGACTGCGGACTTATTATTTTCGACCGTGAAAATCAAGACGTTCACGCCGGCGGCTCTGGCTGCGGATGCAGCGCGAGCGTGCTTTGCTCCTATGTTATGCACCGTTTTGAAGCCGGAGATTTTAAAAACATCCTGTTTATGTCAACAGGCGCGCTTATGTCGCCCACATCGTCGTTTCAGGGTGAAAGCATACCCGGAATTGCACATCTGTTAAATATTAAAAAGGACGAAAAGTAATGAAAGAGAAAAAAAATAAGCCGATACTTGAAGTATCGGCAACCGATTTCGGCGATCCGCCCGAAGACGCAACGGATATGATAAACCGTTACGGCACTTATAACATTCAGCCCACGGCAAACACCGCAAATATGTACCCGACGGTTGCCCAGGGCTTTAACAAAAAGCAAATTAAAACCGACTGCGACAACCCCGAAAAAGAACGGCGCTAATGCCGCCCGAAAACCAGTCTTTTAATACGCCCCGAAAGAGGGCGTATTTTTCTGCGCCACAAAAACCTGGCGGGGTATGCTGCGCGGATAAAAAAGACATACAGGCGGTATGCTTTGCTCTTTTGGCAGTCGTAATATTTACCGTCGCGGTAAAATGCTTTCAGCACGCCCACAATGTCGTCGTCGGTCACGTCGTATTCCTTGGTAAAAAGGTTATCTCCCCTTATAACATAACCGTTTTTTGTGACCTTAAGTATTCTGTGCAGCACCAGCTTGTCATACCCCGATTTTCTGTAAAGCGGAACATCGTTTGCGCGGAGCTTACGGTTCACACGCTCAATAATCGCGATATCGCGGTGTTCTCTGAGCATCGGCTGCATACTTGTACCCGCGGTTAAAACCGCAACCTCTTCCTGCTCCTTAAGGGCTTCATCGGCATTTTTTATACCCGTTTCGGGATTCATTCAAGAACATCCGCCTTTTTCAATTCTCCCACAAATTCGGCCACGGTTTCACGCGCTTCCTGCTCGGTCGCGTCGGTATATTCCTTAAGCAGAGCCGAAACTATATCGTCCTCGGTAACATCGTTTTTAAGCATATTAAAAATAAACGCGCCGGTGCCGTTCATTTTAATAAAGCCGTTAAATTTGCTCAGATCGTCCCCGACGGCAACCGCCACAATTTTATCGGCAACCTCATTGGTAACAAAATTATATTTAAGCTTCATATCTCTTCTCCGTTTCACAAATAATGTACTGATATTGTAGCATATATTCGCTTTGTTTGCAAGCAAAAAAAGGCTGACGTTTACACGTCAGCCTCAGACTGTCGACAAACCCCGGTTTAACTTTGTTGCGGCGTTTACGCCGCATTTTGTTTTTCCGCTGACACGTGCGGCGGAAAAACACTTTGTAAGCGAAAAACCGCTTATTTGGCGGTTTTTCAAGGGAACAGGGGTGGTATTGGCGGGGATAGAGTGCAGTCCGAAAATCTTTGATTTTCGAGCGAACGGCATCCCCGACCAAGAGCGTGTCGACTTTTTCGACACGCTCAGGCTGACGTTTACACGTCAGCCTGAGTGTGAGACTTTTTTTAAATTAAGCCTTTATTTTCTTAACGGAAACAAAAGCAGCGCCTGCACAAAGAGCAAGAACAGCAAGAGCTATGGGAGCTGCTGTGTCGGCAGTCTTAGGAGATGTGCCGGTTGAAGCGGAGCCGGAGGTTGCGGCAACAAGTGCAATTTCGCCTGCTGCGGGAATTGCGGCGGTAAGCTTATTGCCGTTAACGGTTGCCTCAACAGTAGCAACAGTGCCGTCAGCCTTTTTAACAAGAAGGTATACCTTGCCGCTTGCGTTAAGACCGGAAACGGTAAACTCAACATTTAACGGATAGGTTGCGCTTGCGCTTGCAACCGCAAGGGTCTTTTTGTCAACTATCTTAAGAGCGGAATTGTCCTTCTTAAGAGCGGCGAGCGCCTCGTCGAATACGCTGTCGGCAACGGTGCTGTTCTTAACGGAAACAGTAGCGCCTTTGCTTGAAACAGCTGTGATAATGCCGGTAACCTTTTCCGGAGAATCCGCAGCGGAAGCTACGGTTGCGAAGGCTGTTACTGCCAACGCGAGTGTCAGTACGATTGAAAATACCTTTTTCATGATGATTTTCCTTTCAAATTTTGTTTTTTATAAAATGCATCCAACGACAAATCGAAAAGCTTGTTCTCGTCGACCTCAAGGGTTTCGTACGTTCCGTCCGAACCTACCGTACCCTCAACGCCGCGGACACTGTAACTTGCCGATGCCGCTTCGGAAGCAAGATATGCCGCACTTGTTGCGTCCACATTCGTAAGCGTGTTTGACGCAAGCCTGCCGTACATTTTCGCGGGCAGCGTTAAATCCTTAAGCGTTGCTGCCTTTGCCTGCGAAACAAATGATGAAACAAAAGCCTTTTGCCGTTCAAACCGCGGGGCGTTAAGCTCATTTCTGAAACGCAGGTACTTAAGCGCGTTACTGCCCTTTATTACCACGTCTGCCCCGTTTTTAAACCTGTAATCGGCTCTCGTCATATCCTCATCAATGTGAACCGGCACACCGTCTACCGCGTCCACCAATTCACTGACAGCATTCATATAAATTGTGTAGTAACCGTTTATGGGCAGGTCATACAAAAGCTTTGAAACCGCCTTAACGGTATTTTCGGAGGCCTTCCTCTCATCATCGCTGTAAGTATATGCAAGGCATATCTGCTGCTTTGATGTTGCAAAATAGTCCCCGTTTATATCATAGGAGTCAACATACGCCATTGTGTTGCGCGAAATCGCAATAATATTTGCCCTGTCGGCATTTGTATCAAGCGAAACCAGATAAAGCGCGTCCGCCTGGTGCTTTTCGTTGTTGCCGGGTTTATTGCGGTCAACCCCTATAATCAGTATATTAATAAGCTTGTCGTTATAATTGTAAGCCTCACCGCGGTAGTAGACGTCCGCATCCTCGGGAAATGTGTCGCTGTCGCTCGCGGGGAGTTGCGCTTTCTTTCCGTCAGACCGTTTTCTCAGTCTTAACTCGCCGTTCTTAAGCACACCGAAGATTGAAGCCGTGATAACAAGCACTGCCCCCAAAACAACCGAAAGCGTTATTATAAGCTTGCGGTGTTTCGGCTTTTTTGCGGCGTCGGGCTGTTTTAAATGCCTGCCGCTATTGGTCCTTGCTGTCATAAATCTTAACTCCCTGAACAAGATAACGCTGATCATCGTTTCCGGTACAGGTTGAAAGCGTTATTATTTTATCGCTTTCGGTCAGGGAAACATCGCTGTTTATATTGGCGCTTATTTTCCTTACGGAAAAAATGCTGTTAATATATTCGCGCCTTACGGCGTTGTCACTGAAATCATAACTCAGCATTATATGCCTGTCATCGGTAACGTATGCCGCGAATATCCTGTACTTCATAATTCTGCCCGGCATATAAACATTAATGTACGGGTTTTTCTCAAAAAAAGTTTTATCCCTGTATTTTTTGAGCTGACCGAACATTGTGCCGTTACGCATATTATGCCCGTAAATCACGGTGTTAAAATCCTCAAAATCGGCAGAATTGTAATTTTCCGTGTAAATACTGCCGTAAGCCGAACGCTTGCCCTCAATCGTATGGGTGAGGTAGTAACCGTTATCGTCTTTATTTTGCAGAACCGGATAATCTATGACCGTGCCCGGAATGTTTATCCAGGCGTATATTTCGGAGTTTTTCTTTTTAAGTTCAACAAAATTAACCGGAGGTTCAACATAATTTGTTTTAGAAGAGTTTTGCGGGTTGCTTGAAACGGCAACCTCACTTGCAAGCCTTTTCATACTGTTCGCCTGTTGCTGCATTACCGCGAAATACGCAATACAGCCCGCCGCACACATAACAGATAATGCCAAAACAGCTATCCAAACCCCTTTGTGCGTTTTTTTCGTCACTCAACCCTCCGTTCATAGCCGAAAATTCCATAAATCATCCTTATGCCGATTATACATTATTAAGCCCCAAAAGTCAACCCCTGCGGGAACAATTTTTTAGAGCGTTATTCGTATAATATGCCAAATAATGCTCGTTAAAAGCATTAATGTTCACTGCGTTTCGGGCGCCTCATAAGGTCGTTTGTTACGTTGTGTACGTCCTTGCCCTCGTACAGAACGGCGTAGCATTCCTCAATTATCGGCATTTCGATTTTGTACTTTTTGCAAAGGGAGTATGCCATATCGGCGGCGTAATACCCCTCAACCGTTCCCACCTCTTCGAGCGCCTGCTTTATGGGCATTCCGCAGCCGACCTTATGACCGAAACGGTTGTTGCGGCTGTGCCGCGAGGTGCAAGTAACAACAAGGTCGCCTATTCCCGCAAGCCCCGCAAAGGTGTATTCCCTGGCGCCCATACAAACGCCGAGGCGCGCCATTTCCGCAAGCCCTCTTGTTATAAGCGCCGCCTTTGAATTGTCGCCGAGCCCGAGTCCGTCGCAAAATCCGGCGGCAATGGCGATAACGTTTTTGAGCGCTCCGCCCAGTTCAACGCCGATAAGGTCGTCCGACGTATATACTCTGAGGTTTTCGCCCGACATTATGTTCTGAACTATCTGCGCCGTAACGGTTGAGTCCGCCGCGGCAACAACCGATGTGGGAATTCCGCGCGCAACCTCCTCGGCGTGGGAGGGACCCGACAGCACGGCAACCTTGGCGTCGGGAATTTCGTCCGCAATCACCTGCGACAGGCGCTTAAGGCTTCCCTTTTCAAGTCCCTTTGCAACATTTACAACTATTCCGAAGTCCTTAAAATCCGCAAGCTTTGCCACCGTTGCGCGTATTACCGACGAGGGTGTTGCGATAATCGTCAGCGCCGAGCCCTCGACGCAGGACATATCGGTTGTTATTTTTATTCCGTCATTAAGCTTTACGCCGCTTAAAAGCCGCTCGTTTCCGCGCTCGGTTTTAAGCAGGCGCGCCTCGTCCTCAAACGGCGTCCAGAGGGTCACGTCGTTTCCGCCGGAAAAAGCGGAAACAGCAAGCGCCATACCCCATCCGCCCGAGCCTAAAATACTTATTTTTGCCACAGTGCGTCACTCCTTTCCGGTTTTGCGTATTTTAATTTTCTTTTCTTCGCCTTTAACAAGGCGCTTAATGTTATCCTTATGCTTTGCGAACACAATAACCCCCATACTTATGCTCAGTATGTAGGGCACCGCCCTTGGTGCGGTGTCAGCGTAGAAAACCAGCGACAACGAAATTACCGTTACCGTTGCTACAAGCGAGCTTAACGACACTATGCGCGTTATAAGCACGCCGAGAGCGAACACCGCAAGCCCGATTATTATCGCTTTGGGACAGCACACCGCAAAAATACCCACGCTTGTGGCAACGCCCTTGCCGCCCTTAAACTGAAAGAACACGGGGAAGATGTGACCTATCATACAAACAACTCCACAGGCGTAAGCGCCGTATATGGGGTGCGCCCATTCCGCTCCGCCCGACTGCGCCGCCGCAAACAGCAGTTTGCCCGCATAGCACGCGGCAAAGCCTTTAAGCACGTCGCACACAAAGGTAAGCACGCCGGGAAGCAGCCCCGCGGTACGCATAACGTTTGTTGTACCCGCGTTTCCGCTGCCCAGGGCGCGGACATCCTTTTTAAGAAACGCGTTCGCGAATATCACCGCAAAATTGACGCTGCCCGCAAGATAGGCGAACACAAGCGCGCAAAAACACAAAAGAACTGCCATTATTTTTCTCCCCTTTCGCGTATTATAAACCTCACGGGAGTACCCTCAAGCCCGAAGGTGGAGCGTATCTGGTTTTCAAGATAACGCTGATATGAAAAGTGGAAAAGCTCCGCTTTATTACAGAAGCATACAAATGTGGGGGGCTTTACGGAAATTTGCGTTATATAATATATTTTAAGCCGTTTGCCCTTGTCGCTCGGCGGCTGCACCCTTGCGGTCGCGTCCGCGAGCAGGTCGTTGAGCATACCCGTTGAGATACGCATACAGTTTTGCTCATACACATATTTTATAAGTTCAAACAGTCTGTCAACACGCTGACCGGTCTTGGCGGAAATAAAAATTATCGGCGCGTAGGGCATAAACGAAAAGTCCTTCATAAGGCTTTTTCGCATACTGTCCATTGTTTTTCCGGTTTTATCAACCGCGTCCCACTTGTTAACGGCAATAATGCACGCCTTGCCCTGCTCAAGCGCAAGTCCCGCAACCTTTGAGTCCTGCTCGGTAAAGCCCTCGGTGCCGTCGATCATTATAACGCACACGTCCGCGCGTTCAACCGCCATTTCCGCCCTTATAACGCTGTATTTTTCAATTTTATCATCCACGCGGCTCTTACGGCGAAGGCCTGCGGTGTCGATAAAATTATATTCCGTGCCGTCGCGCTGTATTCGCGTGTCGATTGCGTCACGCGTTGTACCCGCAACGTCCGACACGATAGAGCGTTCCTCACCCGCAATGCTGTTTATGAGTGAGGATTTACCCGCGTTGGGCTTGCCGATGACCGCAACGTTTATTATCTCCTCGTCCGAATTATCAAATTCGCATTCGGGAATATGGGCTATAACCTCGTCAAGAAGGTCTCCCGTGCCGTGTCCGTGAACGGAGGAAACCGCTATGGGGTCGCCCAGTCCCAGATTGTAAAACTCATAAAACTCGGGCGGAACTTCACCGATGCCGTCGCACTTATTGACGCACAGCACAACCGGCTTGCCGCTTTTTTGCAGCATTGCGGCAACGTCGGCATCTGCCGCGGTAACGCCCGTTTTTATATCGGTAACAAATATTATGACCGAGGCGGTGTCTATCGCAAGCTGTGCCTGGGAGCGCATACCCGAGAGAATCACGTCACCGTTATCCGGCTCTATTCCGCCGGTATCGACCAGCATAAACCTTTTCCCGAGCCACTCCGAATCGCCGTAGATACGGTCGCGCGTGACGCCCGGGGTATCATCTACGATCGAAAGCCTTTTTCCTATTATTTTGTTAAAAAGGGTGGATTTTCCCACATTCGGTCTGCCCACGACCGCAACAACGGGTTTTGCCATAATAACACCTCCGATGTGTTTAATTTATCGCCGAAATCCGTTTTTGAACGCGGATTCGGATTATTTTCGTTTGCTTAGTGTGACAGGTTCGAGTCCTGTCACACTAAGCTGAAGCTGTCATTCTAAGCAAAAGCAGAGGAGGATTGTTTCCCCCTCTGCCCTCAGTTCGGCGCAAAACCGCGCCGAAAATACTCCGAAATTAATCTTCGGTTTTTATTACCTCGCGTCCGTTATAATGGCCGCAGGCAGAACAAAGTCTGTGCGGACGCTTGTATGCGCCGCAATTAGAGCATCTGACTAATGTCGGAGCGCTAAGCTTCCAAAGATTGTTCCTTCTTTTATCACGTCTTGCCTTAGAGGTTTTTCTTTTCGGTACTGCCATTTCCTTAGCACCTCCTTTAATTATTTAAGCAAATCGGCAAGAGCCGAAAGCCGCGGATCTATCTCTTTTTCAGGACATCCGCATTTACCCGAATTAAGGTTTTTGCCGCATTTCTGACAAATACCCTTGCAATCTTCCCGACACAGATGCTTCATAGGAACATCCGCCACCACCTCGGAGTATACAAACTCGTCAAGGTCGAGCTTCATATCGGGGACAAGCAGGATACTGTCGCTTTCCTCGCCTTCAATGGAGGGGGCGAGCGATTTGCAGATATGCAGCGTGTGTTTTTTTACGGTATTGATTCCGCAGCGGTCGCACGGTCCGTCATACTCGTACGAAATAACGGCGTCGAGCTCCGTAAGGCCCGATCTGCCTGTAACTGCGCCGGAAATTTCAACCGGTTTCTTCAGCGGATAACCCCCGCCGAATCCCACTGTGCTCATATCCAGTGAATATTCAATAGGCAGGGAGGAATTTTCGTTTGCAAAAATGCGTTTTAAATCTACGATCATACTTCCACCTCTACCGCCGCAAAATATATTATAGCTTTACGGCAGGGTTTTGTCAAGATTTTATTTACAATGCGGCGCATTTCGTTTGTCTAGACAATAACGCCGCGCTTGCAGGCGGTTTTGCATTTGCCGCACCCGGTACAGAGAGTATAATCTATAACGGCAACATTGTCAGTAACCCTAACGGCGCCGTTTTCGCACGCTTTTACGCACATGCCGCACCCTACGCAGGAAACGCCGCACGCCTTTACGACCTTTGCGCCCTTTCGCCTGTTGGAGCAGGCGGCAAAAATCTTTTGCGATTTCGGCACAAGGCTTATCAGTGACTTGGGACAGACCGCGGTGCATTTGCCGCAGCCCACGCATATATCCCCGCAAACCGCGGGTCTGCCGTTTTCGAGCGTGATTGCTCCGAACGGACAGGCGGCGGCGCAATCGCCGAAGCCGATACAGCCGTATTCGCAGGAAAGCGGACCGGAATGGAGCATATTTGCGGCGGTACAGCTTAAAATTCCGCTGTAAGCGTATTTCACGGCGCTTTTCTCGCGGCTGCCGCCGCAGGCAATAAACGCAACCTTAGGCTCTGTTTTAACCTCTACGCCGAGTATTTCCGCAATAGCCGCGGCGGCTGCAGCGCCGCCGGGCGCGCATTTATCGGGCGGCGCCTCGCCCGACGCTACGGCGGCGGCGTAGCCGTCGCACCCGGAAAATCCGCAGGCGCCGCAGTTGGCTCCGGGCAGAGCCCCACGCACCTTTTCCTGCTTTTCGTCCACGGGGACAGCCATAAATTTTGAGGCAAGGGAAAGCCCCACGCCGGCTATAAGACCGATTGCCGCCACTATTATAACGGGTATTAATATTTCCATTGTTATCAGCCCCCTATTCCGGCAAATCCCAAGAACGAAAGCGAAACGAGCGCCGCCGCCACAAGGGTTATGGGAAGTCCCTTTAGAAATTCGGGTATATCGGAGGTTTCCATTCTTTCCCGCACACCCGAAAACAGGAGCATTGCAAGCATAAAGCCGAGCCCCGCGCCCAGCGCGTTTACAAGTGATTTAACAAAGCCGAGCCCGTTTGTGATGTTAAGCATTGTAATACCCAGAACCGCGCAGTTTGTGGTTATAAGCGGCAGGTAAATGCCGAGCGAATTGTATATCGGCTTTATGTAGCGCTTTAACACTATTTCAATCAGCTGAACTATCGCGGCGATTACCAGAATAAACACAATGGTTTCAAGATATGTATAGTGGGGATACAATAAAAAGTGATATATAGGCCACGTAACGGCGGAGGACACCACCATTACAAGCGTTACGGCAATGCTCATTGAAAGGGCGGTGTCGGTTTTTTTGGAAACGCCCAAAAAAGGACATATCCCCAAAAACTTTGAAAGCACCATATTGTTTGTAAGAATTGCCGCAAGCAATACGGAAGCAACGGAAGTACTATTCACTTAAAGCCGCCTCCTCTTCTTTTTCACATTTGCCGCACACATTCTTTGAGGGGCAGCCCTCGCACCCCAAATGTTCCGCGGGCTTTTTGCCGTTTTTCCCGGCAACGGCGTTTGACGCCGCAACAAGCATACCGAAAACAAAGAATCCGCCGGGCGGCAGTAAGAATATTATCATCGGGCTTATAAAGCGCGACGTTACCGGGAACGAAAACAGCGAACCGGCGCCCAAAAGCTCGCGCACGGCGCCCATAAGGGTCAGCACGGCGGTAAAGCCGAGTCCCATACCGAGTCCGTCAAGAACGCTCGGAAGCACGGGATTTTTGGATGCGAACATTTCGGCGCGCGCCAATATTATGCAGTTGACAACAATAAGCGGCAGATAAATACCCAGCGCCTTGTCGATTTCGGGCAGAAACGCCTTTACAAGCATTTGAACCACGCTTACAAAGCCCGCGATAACGGTTATAAATGCGGGAATACGCACCTTATCGGGAATAATATTTCTGAGCAGTGAAACAGCAAGGTTACTGCACACAAGCACAAGAGTTGCCGAAAGCCCCATACCTATGCCGTTTATTGCCGCGGTTGTAACCGCAAGTGTAGGGCAGGTGCCGAGCACCAACCGCAGGGTGGGGTTTTCCTTTACAAGACCGTTTGTGAAATATCCGAGATATTTATTCTTCATCTTCCGCCGCCCCCTTTATCTTTTCAAAATTATCGAGCGCCTTGTTTACCGCGCGCGTCACGGCGGTGGATGTGACCGTAGCGCCGGTCACGGCGTCAATCTCGTTATTATCGTGATCGGCCCCGTTTTTAAGCAGGGAAACGCCCTTTTTAAGCCCCGCAAACTGCGAGAAAAAGCTTTCCTTTGCGGCGTTCTGCCCAAGACCCGGGGTTTCGTTTGAAACATCAAGCACGGCAACGCCCGCCACGGTGCCGTCGGGCTTTACCGCCGTCATAACCGAAACGTCGCCGCCGTAGCCCTTTGCGCTTTCGGTGAATATGTATGCCGCCGTTTCGCCGTTAAGGGTTGCCGCGTAATATTCGGTATCGCCCGCGTTCAGCTTTTCAAAGCTGTCTGCCTTAACAAGCGCCGACATATTTTTTTTGCTGTTTTCCGCCTCAAGCGCGGCAATTTTTTTTGCGGTTATCTTATCGGTTAAGCTGAGCGCCAGCGGAATTACGATGCAGATTGCAAGCAGAACCGCAACCGGCTTTATTATGTCGTCGCGGTTTTTCTTTATAATTTCGGTAATTTTACTCATTTTCCGCCGCCTCCTTAGGTTTTTCAAAGCCGAACGGCTGTGACAGAGTGAAGCGGTTTATGTGCGGCACTAAAATGTTCATAATAAGTATCGCGTAGGAAACGCCCTCGTTTAAAGAGCCGAACCTTCTTATAACAAAGGTTATTATTCCGCACCCCACTCCGAAAACCGCCTTGCCGAGTGTTGTCACGGGGCTTGTTGTATAATCGGTCGCCATAAACACCGCACCTAAGATAAGCCCGCCGCCGAAAACCGAAAGCTTTACGTCAAGTCCGCCTATTAAAGAAAGCAGCGCAACGGTGCCGATAAAGCACACGGGTATAACGGGTGAAATAACGCGCCTTATTATAAGGTAAGCGCCGCCTACAAGCAGCAGAAAAGCCGAGGTTTCGCCTATCGACCCCGCGTGCATACCGAAAAACAGCGATTTAAATGCGGTTTCGCCGCCCGCAAGCGGTGTTGCCGAGGTTACAACGTCCGACACAGGCTCGGTAAATTTCGTCATTGTTGCGGGGAAGGAAACCAACAGCACTATTCGCGCCGCAATTGCGGGATTTGCAAAATTACAGCCAATACCGCCGAACATCTGCTTTACGACTATTACGGCAACCGCACTGCCGATCGCCGCCTGCCACAACGGCAGGGAGGACGGCAGATTCATACCGAGCAAGAGCCCTGTTACAACCGCCGACATATCCGTAACGGTGAGGGGTTTTTTAAGCGCCTTTGTCCATAAAAATTCGCATAGCACCGCCGCCGCAACACAGGTAAGCAGCACAAACAGCGCGCGCAGACCGAAGAGTATGCAGCCGAATACCGCCGCCGGCATAAGGGCAATTATCACGTCCGACATTATTCCGCGCGTTGTATCGCCGCAACGCAAATGCGGCGAGGAAGAAACGTTAAGCATATCGGTCATTTTTTACTCCCCCTTCTCAAAACCGTTTTCGCAAGCCGCATAGAAGCGCACAGCGGGCGCTTTGCGGGACATACGTAGGAACAACTGCCGCACTCCATGCAGGCGTTTACGTTAAGCGAACCGAGATTTTCGTTAAGTCCTCTCTCAAGCGCCGCCTCCACGCTTGCGGGGTAAAGCCGCATAGGACAGGCACGGGCGCATCTGCCGCATTTAATGCAGGGTGTGGTTTCGGGCGCGGCGGTTTTTTCGCTCATAACGGTTACGGCGTTGTTGCGCTTTTCTATAACCGCGTTCTTATCGCACACGTCTACCCCCATCATAGGCCCGCCCATTATTATCTCCGCAGCGTCCTCATAAACTCCGCCCGCAAATTCCAGCACATCCTTTATGGGTGTGCCGATAGGCACTTTAATGTTTTTGGGCTGTTTTACGGCGGTGCCGTCCACCGTTATACGTTTTTCAACAAGCGGCATACCGGTTTTTATAAAGCGGTAAAGAGTCGCAACGCTTGTTATGTTCATTACAATACACCCGACAGCACTCGGCAGCTTGCCGACGGGCACCTTTCTGCCCGTTGCGGAATATATTATAACCTTTTCCGCTCCCTGCGGATAGCTTGTGGGCAGTTTCATAAGCTTAACGGTGTCGTCCGTATCGCGCTTGTCGGACGCTATGGTGTAAAGCTTGCTTATAGCCTTTTCCTTGTTGCTTTCAATACAGATAATAACCTTTTTAATGCCGAGTTTGTCCTTTAAAAGGTATATTCCCTCAATAACGTCCTCATAATTTTCCATACACTCGCGGTAGTCGCTTGTAATGTAAGGCTCGCACTCCGCACCGTTTATTATGAGCGTGTCGATGGGGCAATCGTCGTTAACTGTAAGCTTTATTTTGGTGGGAAAACCCGCACCGCCGAGCCCCACAAGACCGCAGGCGTCCGCCGCGGCGGCAACATCCGCCGCGTTTTCCACGGGAAACGGCTTTAAATTCGGGTCTTTTTCGCTTTTTCCGTCCGATTCTATAACAACGTATATAATTTCCCTGCCACCGAAAGCCGCGCTTTCAACAGCCTTTACCGTGCCCGACACGCTCGAATGTACCGGCGCGCTGACAGGTCCGCCCGACCTGCCTATAAGCGTACCGACAAACACCCTGTCCCCCGCATTGACGACTGGCTCTGCCGGAGCGCCTATGTGCTGAAGCATAGGTATACGCACCTCATCCGGCGGCGGCATTATAACGGTTTCGCTGTCTGCCGTGCCCTTAAGGTGGGGCAAAAGCACGCCGCCGCGGATACGTTTTACCGGACGCAGAATTTTTTCCTTTGCCATAAGAAAACTCCTTTTCTTAAAATTTAAATATAGTTATATTTTTTGCGCTTCGCGATTATGAATACAAGCGATACCGCAAAGGCAGATATTTCAGCAGTGGTTTTTGAAAGCCAAATGCCGTCAATATCGAACAACAGCGGGAAAAACAGCACCGACGCAGTTTGGAAAAGCAGGGTACGCAAAAAGGATATTGCGGCGGAAACGCCGCCGTCGTTAAGCGCAGTAAAAAAGGATGAGGCGAAAATGTTGAAACCGCACAGCAAAAACGAAAACGAAAACAGTTTGAAGGCGTGGTTTGTAAGCTCAAACAAGTCCTTATCATACCCGACGAATATACGGCTTAACGGAGCGGACAGCACAAGCGCCGCCGCAAACAGCAAAACGCCTGAGCCGCCCATTAAAACCGTGCTTTTTTTAAGCAGATTTTTAAGTTCCGGGTGGTTTCGCGCACCGTAATGAAAGCTTATAACGGGTGCGCTTCCTATTGCGTAGCCGATATAGATGGCAATAAAGATAAACTGAACGTACATAAGCACGCCGTAGGCGGAAATACCGTCCTCCCCGATGTATTTAAGCAGTTGAAAATTGTATATCATACTTACAACGGACGAGGAAATATTGCTCATAAGCTCCGAAGAGCCGTTGGCGCACGCCTTTAATATGGGGCGAAGCTCAAGCCGCGTGTTTTCAAGCTTTAAAAGGCTGCTGTTCTTTCTTAAGAAGTAGAACAGAGGCAGAACACCGCCCACACACTGGCTTATGCCCGTTGCGAGCGCCGCTCCCGCAACTCCCCAGCGGAAAACGGCTATAAACAGCGCGTCCAGCACCATATTCGTAAAGCCTGCCGCAACGGTTGTCAAGAGTCCCAAACGGGGTTTCTCCGCCGCGATAAAAAAGCTTTGAAACAGGTTTTGCAGCATAAACGCGGTCGTGAAGGCTATAACAATCCTGCCGTACAGCACGCAGTCATCCATCATTTCCTCGGTGGCGCCGAGGAACTCCGAAACGGGACGCATAAACACAATGCCTATTAAGGTAAGAACCGCCGCCATTATAACGGTGACCCACACCATCATTGAAAAATAACGGTTTGCGCGGTCGTGTTCACCTTCCCCCAGAGCTACCGACACAAGCGCCGTTCCGCCCGTGCCTATCATAAATCCCATTCCGCCCAGCACCATTATAAAGGGCATTACAAGATTTATTGCGGCAAACGCGGTCTTGCCCACGTAGTTTGAAACAAAAAAGCCGTCCACCACTCCGTAAATTGACGTGAAAACCATCATTATAACGGACGGCAGCACGAACCGCAGAAGTTTTTTATATGTAAAATGATCCGATAGTTTAATATTCATAGTAGTACTAAGGGGCGGTTTTCGCCGCCCTTTTTCCTTTACTGTTGTTTTTGTGACCTATCCGCCTCGAACCAAAATGAAACGCCGTTTTCGGTGTTGTAAACACCGCAGGAGTGTCCGTCCAACTTCATTAAGGCGGATACTATTGAAAGACCCAGCCCGAAACGGCTGCTTTCCCGCTTGTGGGATTTATCCCCGCGGAAAAAGCTTTGCCATATCTGCGGCATAATGTCCTCATCTATGTGACTGCCCGTGTTGAACACGGAAATTCTGGCGTTTTCGCCGTTTTCGGAGTATTCGCACCGAACCGTCCCGCCCTTCGGCGTGTGCGCCGCGGCATTTTCAAGATACGCCTTAAGCACCTGCTCGGTGTGCATACGGTCGGCATATATCGCGGTTCCCGCCGCAATTCCGTTTTCGGTTTTAATATCCTTGCCCGAAAACATCCTTGAGAGCATCTCGCCGCACATTTCGCTTATGTCAAGTGTTTCGCGGTTCACGGGTATCTGCCCCGATTCATAGCGCGAAAGCTCCAGTATGCTTAAAACAAGCCGATTCATTCTGCGGCTTTCGTCAATAATGGTATTGCAGTATTCCTCGCGCGCGTCGGCGTTAACGTTAAGCTTAAGCCCCTCGGCATAGCCGCTTATTATTGATATCGGAGTTTTAAGTTCGTGCGATACGTTGGCAACAAAGCCGCGGCGCATAACGTCAAGCTGTCTTTCAAGTTCAATATCGTCCCGCAGTTTTGCGTTTGTCGCCTTTAAATCGGTAAGCGCCGTGTTAAGCGCGGCGGAAAGCTCGTTTACGGAGTCTGCCAGCTGACCTATTTCGTCACTGCGGTCAACCTTTATTCTGCGCTCAAAGCGAAGTTCCGCCATATCCTTTGTAATATCGTTCATTTCGGTAATAGGCTTTGAAAGGCGCTTTGAGAAAATAAGCACCCATATTACCGAAATAACCAGACATACAACCGAGATTACGGTTATAAGCTCGTTGGCAACGGCGGCTGAGTTTGAGATAAGCTGTTTCTGTATTCTGACCTCGGCATTAACGTTATCCGATATTTTCTTTGTGCATAAAAGAAACTCGGTGTTGTCAAAATGCCTTACCGCCGTGCTGAAGGTTATTCCGTCGGACAGTTGTTCGATCTTTATCGGGCGCAGCTCCTCGTGCGCCATAACAAATTTGTCGCTTTTAAGCGAAAAATAGTCCATCATCTGACTGCCGTGGGTGGTATAAAGTATTCTGCCCGAATCGCTGTAAAGCTCTACGTCAAAATTATATTTTTCATTTATTTCCGTAAGGGCGGAAATAACCGTCTTTGAATCGTCAAGACTCAGCGCAGATACCGCCTGTATCTGCTCTTTAAGGGCAATTTTTTCCTTGTCGCAGTAAAAGCGCACCAAAAACGCCGCGTTTGAAAGGCACAAAACCAGAACAAACACCGCAAACACCGCCGTAAGTCGTATGAAAACGTTAAACCAAAGCTTTGTTTTAAGCGTTTTAAAGCTCAAACTTATACCCCATTCCGTAAATCGTCTTAAGGTGGGAGGTGCCGTAATCACCCAGCTTTGTGCGAAGCCTTGCTATGTGCGAATCGACCGTTCTTGTATCGCCGATATAGTCGTACCCCCAAATGGCGTTTAAAAGCTGGTCGCGCGTGAGCACTCTTCCGGCGTTTTCGCGAAGGTAGCTTAAAAGCTCAAATTCCTTAAGGGTAAGTTCAAGCGGTTCGCCGTCAATATATGCCGTAAAGGCATTTTCGTCAATAACAAGTCCCTGTTTTATTTCGGCTGCCGAAAGCGGCTTGCCCGAGCTGCGCTTAAGCAGTGCGTCAATGCGCTTTACAAGCACCGCGGGGGAAAAAGGCTTTGTGACGTATTCGTCTATCCCCGCCTCAAAACCGGTAAGCAGGTCAAACTCCTCCGCCCTTGCGGAAAGCATTATAACGGGAACGTCGCTCTGTTTTCTCAGTTCCCTTGTAACCGCCCAGCCGTCAAGCCCCGGCATCATAATATCTATAACGGCAAGCGCCGTGTCGGGGTTGCTTTTAAATTTCTCCAGCGCCTGTGTGCCGTCGTACGCCGCAACCGTTTCATACCCGGAGGCGTTAAGAAAATCCGAAACCAGCTTTACAATGCGTTCCTCATCGTCCGCAACCAGTATCTTTCTCTTTTCCATTTTTTCACGCTCCGCACATTTTCATAACAAGGCCGTGCGGCAGTATTTTTGCCAAAACCCTGTAAAATTTGTAGAACAGCAAATTTGTGTAAACTCCCTTTTTCTTTGCCGACGCTTTAAGCGCTTTTCTTGCCATAACAGAGGGCTTTACGCGCGGCAGGGTATCAAAGGTACGGCTGGCGCCGGGATCTATGCCCGCGGCGGGTAAAAATTCGGTGTCCATAGGTCCGGGGCAGGCGGCAAGCACGTTTATTCCGCGCGGCCTAAGCTCCGAACGCAGCGCCTTTGAAAGGCTTAAAACATAAGCCTTTGTCGAGCAGTATACCGCCATTCTGGTATTAGGCGCAAACGCCGCGATAGAGCAGGTGTTAATAATTTCGCTCCCGCTTTTCATAAAGGGAAGCGTAAGCGACGTAATAACGGTAAGCGCCTCGCAGTTAAGCCGCACCATACCGCCGTTATCCGCGGTGTCAAGCCCGTCAAAATTCCCAAGTTTGCCGTAGCCCGCGTTGTTTATAAGCAGTGCAACCTCGGCATTTTCCGCCTTAAGCCTTGCCGCGTATTCGTCGGTACATTCCCGCTTAGTAATATCAAGCGGTAGTATACGCACGGTTTTTTTCATCTTTTCAGCGGTTTCCTTAAGCTTTTCTTCTCTTCTTGCGATAAGCCATATCTCATCAATATCACGGCGGCAGTCAGCCGCGGCAAAGGCAAATTCCCTGCCCAGCCCCGACGAAGCGCCCGTTATAACGGCAATTTTCATATTCTCACGCCCCACTTTTATACTCCCTCTAATTTTACCACTTATATGCTTTTTTTGCAAGGAAATATTATTAAAGCATATAATACTGCCGTAACACTTGAAGATTTTTCCTTTGTGTAGTATAATAAAACGGTAAACTTATATTGCCGTGGGAAGTGACAGTACTTGAGTATGAACATTCTGCATTTGAAATACGCCGTGGAAATAGCCGACACAAAATCGATAAGCCGCGCGGCGGAGAACCTTTATATGGGACAGCCCAACCTCTCCCGCGCAATACGCGAGCTTGAGGACAACCTCGGCATAACCATTTTCAACCGTACCACAAAGGGCATAACGATTACGCCCGAGGGCGAGGAATTTTTGCAGTATGCCAAAAGAATAATAAATCAGGTGGACGAGGTTGAGGACATTTACAAGAAACGCAAAATGCCCAAACAGCGTTTTTCCGCCTGCGTGCCGAGGGCAAGCTATATTTCCTACGCCTTTTCGGAATTTGCGAAAAACATTAAAACCGATATTCCCGCAGATATTTTTTACAAGGAAACAAATTCCTGGCGCACCGTTAACAACGTTGTTAAGGGCGAATATAATTTGGGCATTGTGCGTTTTCAGAACACGTTTGAAAAATATTACAGGGCAATGTTTGAGGAAAAGCACCTCTCTGCCGAGCTTGTAACCGATTTTAAATACCGCTTGCTTATGTCGGCAGAGCACCCTCTGGCAAAAGCCGAAACAATAAAATGCAGGGACTTAAGCCCTTATATCGAGATAACCCACGCCGACCCGTATGTGCCGTCGCTTCCGCTGGTTGACGTTAAAAAAGAGGAACTTTCGCGCTATGTTGACAAGCACGTTTATATTTTTGAGCGCGGCAGTCAGTTCAGACTGCTTGAAAGCGTGCCGACAATGTTTATGTGGGTATCCCCCATACCCGAGGATCTTTACGGCAAGTACGGTCTTGTGGAGCGCGAGTGCGCGGACAACGAAAAGGTTTACAGGGACGTGCTTATTTACCGAAACGGCTACCGTTTAACCGAGCTTGACCGTATGTTCATTACCGCTGTGTGCGACGCAAAGAGAAAATATCTTTAAAAAATGCTTGACAATTTGATTTGCGGGCGGTACTATATTAATAAAGAATACAAAGCGTTGAGAAGGACAGTAGCTTTCGCGCCCGGTTTAAAAGAGAGCGCGCGCCGTCGGCTGAAAGCCGCGCATACCCTGTGAAAGCAAACACCGCCTTTGAGCGCCGTGGGTTGCAACACGGACGTTTTGCCTGCGTTAAGGGCAGTATAAAGTGCCGTTTTAAAAAACGGAATGCGGGTGGAACCGCGGAGTATTGTTTAATGTGCTTCGTCCCTTGTTTTAAGGGACGAAGCTTATTTTTTTCGGAGGTAGTTTTTATGATCAAGATAACATTAAAGGACGGCTCGGTTAAAGAATTTAACGCCGGAATTACGGCTTACGAAGCCGCAAAGGAAATAAGTATGGGTCTTGCGCGCAGCGCCTGCGCCGCGAAAATAAACGGCAAAAACGCCGACCTTCGCGACGCGCTTACCGGCGACTGCACACTTGAAATTTTAACCTTTGAGGACGATTACGGCAAGTGGGTATTCCGCCACACCGCCTCGCACATTATGGCTCAGGCGGTTAAAAGGCTGTTCCCCGACGCCAAGCTTGCGATAGGTCCCGCCGTTGACGACGGATTCTACTATGATTTTGATGTGGAAACCAAATTCACTCCGGATGATCTGCTTAAAATCGAGACGGAGATGAAGAAGATCGTTAAAGAGGACATAAAGCTTGAGCGCAGCTACAAGAGCAGAAACGAGGCTGTGGAATATTTTAAGGAGAAGAACGAGCCTTACAAGGTTGAGCTTGCCGAGGATATTCCCGAGGGCGAGGACATAAGCTTTTATTCACAGGGCGAATTTACCGACCTGTGCGCCGGGGCGCACCTGATGAGCACAGGGGCGGTTAAAGCGTTTAAGCTCACCTCCGCCACGGGCGCTTACTGGCGCGGCGATTCCTCAAAGAAAATGCTTTGCCGCGTTTACGGCACGGCTTTCCCGAAGACGAGCGAACTTGAGGCTCACCTTAATATGCTTGAAGATGCGAAAAAGCGCGACCACAATAAGCTTGGGCGCGAACTTGAACTGTTCACCACGGTTGATATTATCGGTCAGGGTCTGCCGATAATGCTTCCCAAAGGCGCTAAAATCATTCAGATATTACAGCGCTTTGTTGAGGACGAAGAGGCGCGCCGCGGCTGGCAGCTTACCAAAACACCCTATATGGCAAAGCGCGAGCTTTACAAGCTTTCGGGACACTGGGATCACTACCTTGACGGTATGTTTGTTCTCGGCGACCCGGACGACGAAACAAAGGAATGTTTCGCGCTTCGTCCTATGACCTGCCCGTTCCAGTATCAGGCATATTTAAACCGCGCGCGTTCCTACCGCGACCTGCCGCTGCGTTACAATGAAACCTCAACCCTTTTCCGCAACGAGGACAGCGGCGAGATGCACGGCCTTATAAGGGTTCGCCAGTTCACAATATCCGAAGGACACTTGATGTGCACGCCCGACCAGCTTGAGCAGGAGTTCCGCGGCTGTTTGGAGCTTGCCATTTATATGCTTAGGACCTTGGGACTTTATGAGGACGTTTCATACCGTTTCTCACAGTGGGACCCCGATGACCGCGATAAATATATAGGCACTCCCGAGCAGTGGGACGAGGCTCAGGGTGTTATGAAAAAGATTCTTGACCACCTTGAGATACCCTACAAGATAGGAATAGGCGAGGCGGCGTTCTACGGACCTAAGCTTGATATTCAGATAAGGAACGTTTACGGCAAGGAAGACACGCTTATCACCATTCAGATAGACCAGATGCTTGCCGAAAAGTTCGGTATGGAATATGTTGACCGCGACGGCGTGAAGAAAAACCCCTACATTATCCACCGCACCTCAATAGGCTGTTACGAAAGAACGCTTGCGCTGCTTATTGAAAAGTACGCCGGAGCGTTCCCGCTGTGGCTGGCGCCCGTTCAGGTTAAAATTCTTCCCATTGCCGACCGTCACTTTGATTATGCTTATGATATTAAAAAACAGCTTGAAGAAAAGGGCTTCCGTGTGGAACTTGACGACCGCAACGAAAAGATAGGCTATAAGATTCGCGAGGCAAGACTGCAAAAACTGCCTTATATGCTTATAATCGGCGATAACGAGGTGCAGAACGGCACGCTTTCGGTAAGAGAGCGCGGCGAGAACGGCGACCTCGGCGAAATGAGCGTTGCCGACTTCACCGCACGCATTGAAGAGGAAAACAAAAACAAGGTTATAAAATAATCGGGCGCGCAATTTTGCGGCATATTTAAGCGGGGCTGAAAAGTCCCCGCCTTGGGCTCCCCTTGTCAGGGGAGCTGTCACCGCAGGTGACTGAGGGGTAGTAGGAAAGATTTTAATAAAGCATTTTCTACCTTAGGCAAACGAGAATAATCCGAACCCATTTTTTGAGTGCGGATTTCTCGCATTGCCGCGTTAAAATACTCGTTAATCCTTTCGCCTTATAAAGACGACAAGTGAAAATACGCCGAAAATACGCCGTTTTGGGCGGGTTCTGATTATTCTCGCTTGCCTAGGCAAGCCGTGCCGCCGACAGCACCTTTTCCCGCACCGCGGGGAGCAACTCCGTCGGATAGAAATTTAAAGAGTCTTTCAACATACACAGTGGGGCTGAAAACATAAGTTTTCAGCCCCACTGAGCGTGTCGAAAAAGTCGACACGCTCTTGGTCGGGGATGCCGTTCGCTCGAAAATCAAAGATTTTCGGACTGCTCTCTATCCCCGCCAATACCACCCCTGCTCCCTTGAAAAACCGCCGGACAAGCGGTTTTTCGCTTACAAGGTGTTTTTCCGCCGCACGTGTCGGCGGAAAAACAAAATGCGGCGTGAACGCCGCATCAAAGTCAGACTGTGGTTTATCGACAGTCTGAACGGGGCTGAAAACATAAGTTTTCAGCCCCGCTGTTTATCGCGTGAAAAGCGCTGTGTATTGATTTAACCGCGTTACTCCCCCACGGTGTAACGATGCGAACGCGAACCCTCAACAACGCGCAGACGGCGGCGTTTTATGCGGCAGATAACCTGCTGTTCAAGGGCGGCAAGCTTATCCTCGTTAAAAAAGCCGTAAACCAGCGCCGCAAAAAGCAGTATTTCCAAAAGTGTTCTCAAAATCATTGATAATGTCATACGGTTTCCCTCCCGAACATCTGTTCGTTATTTGTATTATACAGTAGAAAATAAAGTTTGTCAAGCATTTTTTTCACTGTATTTTTATTATACGGGAGAATGTGTACCATAACCGTCCCTTTGATGTTGCAGATTAAAATTTTTATACCCTGATTGTATTGTCTATGCAAAAATTTGTCTGCGAGGCCGACACCGAACTTTTTTACTTTTCACTATTACTTATTACTTCCTAAGGCACAAAGTCGTTTTTTGTAAAGAGGCAAAAATTAGAGCCCCAAAGACTTACGCCTTTGGGGCTTTGGTGGAGAATACCGGGATCGAACCGGTGACCTCTTGCATGCCATGCAAGCGCTCTCCCATCTGAGCTAATCCCCCGAATATACGACAATTTTCATCCTTAGTGTGGCAGGACTCGAACCTGCCGCGGTTTCGCTCGCCGCCTTTTAGATTGCGGCTTTGCGTTCATTTTTGCAAGGCGTCAGCCTTGCTGCAAATTTCTCGCTTCGCCGAATAAAATTAAAGCGGCAGAAACTTTTAACCTACCGAAACTGAAAATTTTGTCATAAGACGAAGCCGACTAAACGCAGGAATACTGCCGTATTTCAAGTTTTGAGGCAATGTATTATGCAAAATTTTGTTTCGTAGGCGTGGCAGGTTCGAGTCCTGTCACACTAGGCAAGCGAGAATAATCCGAACCTGCCCAAAACGGTGTATTTTCGGCGTATTTTCACTTGTCGTCTTTATAAGGCGAAAGCCTTATCGCATCCTCCGCATAAAAATCCACACGAAAATCGCGCTCGTTTTGGGTCGAAGATTTTTTGAGGAGCGGATTTTTTGCAGAGCAAGGCACAAAACGCAGTTAATCCTAACGGATTAACGAGTATTTTAACGCGGCAATGCGAGAAATCCGCGCTCTAAAAACGGGTTCGGATTATTCTCGTTTGCCTAAGTGTTACGGTGCTTTGAACACCGCAACACTATTTTACTCGCTCCAGTACTTTTTGTCAAGTGTTCTGAACGAAATTGCCGCAAAAATATGCTCTTTTTTTATAATTTCACTGCCGTCAAGGTCCGCAACCGTTCGCGCGACCTTTAAAATCCTGTCATAAGCGCGCGCGGACATACCGAGCCGTTCAAACGAAAGCTGTAAATACATCTGCGCGTCGGAATCCGTAACGCAGTATTTTTTAAGCATTGAGGGCGTCAGTCTTGCGTTACAGGTAACGCCCGTGCCGGCGTAGCGCTCGTTCTGCATTTTGCGTGCCTTATTTACCCTTTCCCTTATAATGGCGGAGGACTCCTCCCCGGCGGAGGAGTTAAGCTCGTCATAATTAACGGGCGGCACTTCAACGTGCAGGTCAATGCGGTCGAGCATCGGTCCCGATATTCGGCTTAAGTATTTATGCACCGCGTTCCCCGTGCAGACGCAGGGCCTTGTGGGGTGACCGAAATAGCCGCAGGGGCAGGGGTTCATTGCCGCAACCAGCATTACCGAGCTTGGATATGTTACGGTGCCGGAAACCCGCGAGATCGTAACCTTTCCGTCCTCCAGCGGCTGGCGCAGCGCCTCCATAACGTCGCGCCTGAACTCGGGCAGTTCATCCAAAAACAGAACCCCGCCGTGCGCCAGCGATATTTCCCCCGGGCGCGGCACGCTTCCGCCGCCGGTTATTCCCGCAACCGAAACGGTGTGGTGCGGCGAACGGAACGGACGAACCCTTACAAACGGGTTGTCACGGCTTAACAGACCGGCTATGGAGTGAATTTTTGTGGTTTCAATCGATTCCTCAAAGGTCATTTCGGGCAATATTGTGGGCAGACGCTTTGCAAGCATACTCTTACCCGCTCCCGGAGGCCCTATAAGCAAAATGTTGTGTCCGCCCGCGGCGGCAACCTCCAGCGCCTTTTTTGCCGCATACTGACCCTTCACCTCGCTGAAATCCACGCCGTAGCAGAGCGCGGAGGACGATATTTCGGTTTTCGGGGATACCTCCATCAGCTTTTCGCCCTTTATGTGGCTTATAAGCTGTTCCACATCGGAAACGCCGTAGACCGAAATGCCGTCGATAACGGCGGCTTCGGCGGCGTTATCGACGGGGACAAACACATTCTTTATTCCGTGGTTGCGCGCTGTAATTGCAATTGCAATTATTCCGCCTGCAGGGCGAACCTTGCCGTCCAGCGACAGCTCGCCCACGAAAACACTGTCGGACAGATCGGCTTTAAGCTGTCCCGACGCCTCCAATATTGAAATCAGCACCGGCAGATCATAAATAGAGCCTTCTTTTTTTAAGTCTGCGGGGGCAAGGTTTATTGTTATTCTCCCCGTGGGAAAGCGGTAGCCGCTGTTTTTTACCGCGGCGCGCACGCGGTCGCGCGATTCCTTAACGGCGGTATCGGGCAGACCCACAATATCAAAAGCGGGCAGACCTGTTGAAACATCAGCCTCAACCTCTATCATATAAGAATCAATACCGAACAAGCCGATGCTTTTAAGCCTTGAAAACAAACCGCCGCCCCCTTTTTATCTAAAATAACATTTTTAACATTATATACCTATATTTCCCAAAAATCAACACCCGTTACACGGTAATCTTCGCAAAACCCGCCCCTATAAGCTCCGCCAGCCTTTCGGGAGAAACCCTCACCTGAAAGCCCACCTTGCCCGCACTTACGTAAAATTCGTCAAGCTTTTCGGCGCTTTCGTCTATCACGGTTTTAAATTTCTTTTTCATTCCGACGGGCGAACAACCGCCGTGGATATAGCCCGTAAGCGGCAAAAGCTCCTTTTGCTTAAGCATTGAAACCGATTTCACGCCCACCGCACGTGCCGCCGCCTTAAGGTCAAGCGTTTCGGCAACGGGAATTACAAACACAAAATGCTCCTTATTGCCCGATTCGGTAACAAGCGTTTTAAAAACCTTTTTTTCGTCCTCGCCCAAAACCTCGGCAATTTTAACCCCCTCGGTAAGCTCGGGTGAATAGCTGAACGGTTCGTATTCTATCTTTTCCTTATCCAGCACGCGCATTACGTTTGTTTTAAGCATTATTCAAACACTTCTCCGTTTATAATAACAGTTTTAATATTAATATCCTTGTCCACTATAAGCATATCGGCGTCAAAACCGGGCTTTATTTGTCCCTTGTTCACACCGAGCATTTCCGCGGGGGTGCGGCTTGCCATTCTTACCGCGTCCTCAAACGGTATTCCGAATCCTACCGCCGTCTTAACGCAGTCAAGCAATGTTGCGCTGCTGCCCGCAATCGTGCCGTCACCAAGGCGCGCCGCGCCGTTTTTAAGGAACACCTTAAGCCCGCCCGATTCATACTCGCCGTCGGGCAGACCCGCGCTTCTGATGCTGTCGCTTATAAGGGTAAGGCGGTCGGGTCCGAACATTTTGTAGGTGGCAAGCACCACGGGGCGCGACACGTGAAAGCCATCGCATATAAGCTGTGCGTAAATATGATTTACAAACCCTGCCCCTATGGGTCCCGGGTTGCGGTGGTGGAACGGCGGCATTGCGTTATAGATATGCGTAAGGCAACTCGCGCCGTTTTTTACAGCCTCGTCCGCCGTTTCAAAATCGCAGTCGGTGTGTCCTATGGATACAACACATTCGGGAGTTACGGATTTTATGAACTCCATACTGCCCGGTTTTTCCGGGGCAACGGTTACCATTTTAACGTTTTTAAAACGGGAAAATTCCTTTACCGACGGGTTTTTTATAAACTTTTCATTCTGCGCGCCCTTGTGTTTTTCGGAAATATACGGTCCCTCAAAATGAAAGCCCAGAATCTGCGCTCCCGCAAAATCGGTTTTGGCATTTGTAACCTTTAAAAGGCTGTCATACCCCATTGTCATAGTGGTGGGCAGAAACGATGTTGTGCCGTGCTGTGCGTAAAAGCGGCACATCGGCTCAAAGTCTGCGTCCATTGTGTCCATTCCTATGCAGCCGTGGGTATGCACATCAATAAGTCCCGGGATAAGTCGGTTCCCCTCGGCGTCAATATCGCCGCATGAACGGTTTTCCTCAACCGCCGCAATCTTGCCGTCCTTTGTTAAAACCGTTTTAAGTTCTCCATTTACCAATGCATTGTAAATAACCGTAATAAACACTCCTTAGCGTACAAATCCGTCAATCGCCGCAACAAGAGCTTTGTTTCTTGTTGCGGAAATATTGTTAAGAAAAATCACGTCGCCCGCGCCCGTTTCGGCGCAAAGCTGAACCAGTCCCCTTTGGTCTATCCGCGAAAAATACCGATAATCCACAACGTACAGCGTTCCGTAATGCGGCACTAAAAACGGGGCAAAGGCATTGCCGTACGATTCTTTTACCAAAATGCAGGCAGAGCCGTCCGTCACGGCGGGGTTTCTTATAACTTCAAGAGGTCTGTCGCCCTTTAAAAACGTCAGATATTTTGAGGACTGCGAGGCGGTGCTCATATCCGATATTATTTCACCCGCGCGCACACTGCCGTCGATATAGTGTATTTCCGCCTCGTTTGTTTCGGGCGGCACATATGCGTACACCGTATCGGGATTGGCGGCAAGCCCCGGCAGTTTTCCGCTTGAGGTGTAAAAAGAGCCGAGATAGCCCGGAAATTCCCTTACGCCGAAATACCCGAGTTCCTTTGCCGTAACGCCCTTTGAGCGCGCAAATTCCGAATACGCATAGTACGCGCCGAGGGCGGTCCAGTGATGGTCGGTTCTGAAATAGATATATTCGTTTCGGCGCGATTTAAGGGTGTCATAAACCGGTACGGTTTTAACGCCGGGCATACAGGAATACATATATTCCGTCGCTTTTTTCTGGTCGGAGGTGTTTATTCCCGCCGCAATGTCGTCCGGCGCGCAGATGCCCATACTGTTGGGCGCGATAATATCGTAAACCTCGGCTTTCCCCGCAAGCAGTGCGGCGGCGCGGCTTACCGCGGCGGCGTAGCTGTCCGCCGTACCCCTTACGAAATTGTAGTATTCGTATGCGGTGTCGCCGTTTATAAGCAGTGCGCCCAATGTTTGTGTTTTTTGTGTGTTTTGGGGCGTTTCGGTCGTCGGGGTTTTGCTTTCCGTGCTGTCCTGCGACGTTTCGGCACCCGAAGCGGCGCCTTGCGCGGAGGACGCGGCATCGGCAGAAGCGGAGCTTTCGGTCTGCGGTTTTTGGGGAATTTCGTCCCCTTTTTCAACCGTTCCGTGAATTTTAACCTTTGTCTTGCCGTATATAAGGCTCATCCGCGCGTTTAAATCGGTAAATTTGTCCCTTAACGGAAAGGTATCGGAATACCAACCGGATATGCCGTCAAAAAAGTCACCCGACAGGAATGACGACACCGTGAATCGGGGGAATTTTTTAAGCTCCCTCTTTTCGGACTCGGAATATTTGGGTCTGAGCGGAATTATAAGGGCTGAAACAAAGAAAAAACCGAACAGCAGAACCAAAAATCTTACATATATTATGTTAACCGTTCTGATTATTCTGCCGTTTTTAAGAATTTCTCTTTTTTCCTGTTCTTCGCTGTTTTGAATTTCAATATTTTCTTCCATACAAATAACCCCTAAAATCTGAAATACAAAAACGGATTGTATGTGTTGCCGACAAGCGCCGCGGTTGAAAAAATTATAAGCAGTGCGGGCAGTGTAAGCTGTAGGGCCGAATACAGCGCCAGCGCCTTGCCCGAGCGCAGGGCGGTGTATTTTATTTTTTCGCTTATTTTCTTCACAAGCGGCGTTGAAGCAACTATTCCCACCGCCAGAACACCGATGTAGCTTTTAACGGTGGTAAGGGTTTCAAAATCGGAAAATTTGTTGCCGTTCGCGCCGAACATTCCCTTTAAAACGCACCATATATCGCCCGTGTTTTCAAATTTGAAAAGCACCCACCCGAAGAAAATAACAACCAAAAGGTACACGTGGGATGCCGCGCGGTTACGCTTAAGAAGTTTGCCGAGGAAAAGCTTTTCGAGCGATATAAACACAAAAAAATACAGTCCCCACAGCACAAAATTCCAGGACGCGCCGTGCCACAGACCCGTAAGCGCCCACACAATAAGCAGGTTGAGCACCGTTCTTAGTCCGCCGCGGCGGTTTCCGCCCATAGGTATGTAAAGGTAATCTCTGAAAAAACTGCCGAGCGTTATGTGCCAGCGGCGCCAGAAATCGCTTACCGAGCGCGCCGTGTAGGGGTAATTGAAGTTTTCGGTATAGTGAATACCTATCATACGCCCCATACCTATTGCCATATCCGAATAAGCGGAGAAATCGGTGTATATCTGAATTGCAAAGGCAAGCATACCCACCCAAAGTGACACCACACTGCGCGAAGTCAGCACCGACATATCGCCGCCGTCCGCCGCCAAAAGGCTGTCCGCCACAGCGGCGCAGGTGTTTGCGATCAGGGCTTTTTTCGCAAGACCCACCGAAAAGCGGTTAAGCCCCTCGGCAATATCGCCGTAGCCCGCACGGCGGTTTTCAAGCTCCGCCGCAATGTCCTTGTATCTTACAATAGGTCCCGCGACGCACTGGTGGAACATACTCACATAAAGCAGCAGTGTTTTAAAGCTGCGCTGTGCGCGCGCATCCGACCTGTATACGTCCACACAGTAGGTTATAAGCTGAAAGGTGTAGAACGAAATTCCGATAGGCAGAATTATGTTGGGAATACTTTTCGGGAATCCGCTTATAAGCCGCAGGTTTTGCAGGAAGAACGTTCCGTATTTGAAAATCCCCAAAAGCAGCAGATCGGCTGTTACGGCAAGCGCCAAAAACAGCCTTGATTTTTTTCTGTTTTTTCTGTTTAGGGCAATGTGCAGCGACAAATACCAGTCGATAAACGTCATACCGACCAACAGTATTATGTAAACCGGCTCTCCCCAGGCATAGAATATGAGCGAGAACACCAGCATAACCGTGTTCTTCTGCTTTATGTCCCTTGCGATAAAATACGCAATCAGGTTAAGCGGCAGAAACAGGTACAAAAATATTAAACTTGAAAACACCATAAATAACACACCCGTAAGATCCGAATCCGTTTTTCGGGCGCGGATTTCTCGCGTTGCCGCATTATAATATCCGCAAGGCGAACAGAACCTGTCGCTCCCGACGTTTAACATTATACTTTATCCCGGCACAATTTAAAACAACAAATAGGTTACAAATTATTACGTTTTGTTTTCTTCCGTTCCCGCGGACAGTTTTATTCCGTTTACCTCAAAACAGCTGTCGGCACGTATTAAAAGATAATTTACGCCGTCGATAACCGTTGTTTTAATAAGCTCGTCGCGTTCGGGGTTTATTTTAACCGTAACGTCGTCGGTTTTAATTTCAAGCTTTTTCGTGTCCACAATATTGGCAGGCGAAAGCCTTGCCTCGGCACCGAAGGCGCGGTCGTATTCTTCTTTAAACGCGCCTATGCGTTCGCTTTTAACATCGCAGTCCATGAGAATCCCCGAAATATCGTCCCTTGAAAGGGTGAGCGGCTCGGTTTCGCGGTTTTCCTTATGCTCTGTTACCATATCGTCAACCCTGCCGCGCACCGCCTTTATTGTTTCAAGCGTGCAGTCATCCTCAAGACTGCGGCTTAAAACCCCGTCAAAGCTGTCCTTTTGCTGTGCCGCTGGCATGGGCATACCTGTGCCGAAGAGCCTTTCGGCAATATCCGAATAATCGGCGGAAATATTTTTCTCATAAAATAAGGCGTTGTAAATGTTGCCGCACCTGTCGTCAAACGCGGGGAACATAAAGCCTATATCGGGCGCTCCGACAACCGAATTTGCCGCCAGATTTTTAAAGCTGTTGTTCTCGGTCATAAAGCTTAAAAGCGGCTTTGTAAGTTTGATAGGGCAAACACAGCACACAAAATATCTGAACTGCTCACCCGATTCATCGCCCTTAAAACCGTCCTTTGTGTATGTAAATACGTCATAACATTCGTGCGCCAGCAGGATAAGAAAACTGCCTTCGGACTTGTAGGCGGAAATAATATCTCCGTAAAGCGCGCTTATGCTCTCCTCGTCGTTAAGGGCGCTGTCGCGCAGCTTTAAAAGGCGTTTATGCCTGTCCCCGCCGAGCACCTCTTCGTTTGAAAACTCAATATCAACCAAATTACGGTTAATTCCGCCCGAAAGCGTTTTTTTAAGCACCGCAAGCAGTGCGTCCGCCTCATCCGGGGTAAGGGTTGCAAGCGGCTGTGAAAATTCGCCTATTATCTCGCCCGAGGCGCTCACGCAGCACCCTCTTACACTGCTTATATTTGTACGCTGACTGTTAAATCTGCGTCTTATTTCCGCAACTTCTTTTTCGTTCATAATTTAAACCTCGCAATTAATATGTTAACATTATACCGCCGCCGAAAGCTTTTTTCAACGGTATAATTTGAAAGCACAAAAAAGGCTGTACGGATTCGTTTGATCCCGAGGTCCGTACAGCCCTGTCTTAAATTTGTTACTCGTTAAAAAAGTCCTTTATTTTATCGGTAAAGCTTTTGCGCTTTTTGTAATTTTTCTCGCCGCAAAGGTTTTCGAACTCTTTAAGCTTATCTTTTTGCGCCTTTGTAAGGTCCTTAGGCACTTCCACAACCACCTTTACGTACTGGTCGCCCTTGCCCGCGTAATTAAGGCGCTGTATGCCCTTTCCTCTCAGCTTGAACTCATCGCCCGGCTGAGTGCCTTCGTGTATGTTAAGCTTAACCTTTCCGTCAAGCGTGGGTACAATGACCTCCGCGCCCAAAGCCGCCTGTGTAAAGGTTATGGGTATCTCGCAGTAAACGTCGTAACCGTCGCGCTCAAATATCGGGTGCGGGCGGACGTTTACGTTAATACGAAGATCTCCCGAAGGTCCGCCGTTTGCGCCCGCGTCGCCGCCGCCGCGAACGTTTATCACCTGTCCGTCGTCAATGCCCGCGGGAATGTCCACCGTCTGTTCAACCGTATGCCTTATTCTGCCCTTTCCCGCGCAGACGCGGCAGGGCTTATCGATTATTTTGCCCGAACCGTGGCAGTTATCGCAGACCTTTTGCGTCTGCATTACGCCGAACGGCGTGCGCTGGGTTGCCGATACCTGACCGCTGCCGTGGCAAACGGGGCAGGTTTTGGCGGTTGTTCCCTTTTCGGCGCCCGAACCGCCGCATTCCTTGCAGTTTTCGATTTTTGTAACCTTTACGGTCTTGCGGCAGCCCTTTGCCGCCTCTTCAAACGAAAGGTTGACCGCCGCCGCGGTATCGTTTCCGCGCCTCGGGGCATTCGGATTGGCACGCCTGCTGCCGCCGCCGAAACCGCCGCCGAAAAACGAATTGAATATATCGCCGAGGTCGCCGAAATCGCCGGTAAATCCGCCGCCGTAAGCACCGCCGCCCGCGCCCGCGCCGAAATTGGGGTCTACCCCCGCGTGACCGAACTGGTCGTAACGCGCGCGCTTTTCCTTGTCGGAAAGCACCTCGTAGGCTTCGTTTACCTCTTTAAATTTCTGCTCGGCTTCCTTGTTTCCGGGGTTTAAGTCGGGGTGATACTTTTTAGCCATTTTGCGGTAGGCTTTTTTAAGTTCGTCGTCCGATACCGATTTATCAACGCCGAGAACCTCGTAATAATCTCTTTTTTCTTCAGCCAAAGTAATTTCTCCTACAACTTTAATATGTCAAATCAATCCGGTTTTTACGCCGGATTGATTTTTAAGAAATAACCGAATTACTTTTTGTCGCCGTCTTCAACGTCGGTGTAATCGGCTTCGTAAACATTGGAGTCGTTACCGCCGTTCTGTGCCTCACCCTGCGGTGCGGCATTCTCCGCGCCCTGCGGGTTAGCCGCCTTGTAAACCTTTTCGCTTACCGCGAAAAGCTCCTTTTGCAGTTCTTCCTGTTTAGCCTTTATAGCGTCGGTATCCTCACCCTTAAGAGCCTCTTTAAGAGCCTCTTTTGCCGTTTCGATCTTAGCCTTTTCGTCTGCCGAAAGCTTATCGCCGAATTCGCTTACCGTCTTTTCGGTCTGGTAGATCATCTGGTCGGCGTTGTTGCGAACGTCAACCGATTCACGGCGCTTTTTATCCTCCGCGGCATACTGCTCGGCTTCCTTAACAGCCTTATCAATATCCTCTTTGGACATATTGGTGTTTGAAGTAATGGTAATGTTGTTTTCCTTGCCGGTGCCTAAGTCCTTTGCGGAAACGTGAACAATACCGTTCGCGTCTATATCAAATGTAACTTCAATCTGGGGGATTCCGCGCGGTGCGGGAGCAATTCCGTCAAGGTGGAATACACCAAGCGTCTTGTTATCCTTCGCAAATTCGCGCTCGCCCTGCAATACGTGAACCTCAACCGAGGTCTGACCGTCCGCGGCGGTAGAGAATATCTGGCTCTTCTTTGCCGGGATAGTGGTGTTGCGGTCTATAACCTTTGTGGAAACGCCGCCCATTGTTTCAATACCGAGTGACAGCGGAGTAACATCAAGCAAAAGCAGACCCTTTACATCGCCGCCCAGAACGCCTGCCTGCAAAGCCGCGCCTATGGCAACACATTCATCGGGGTTGATGCCCTTGAACGGCTCTTTGCCCATAAAGTTCTTTATGGCTTCCTGAACAGCCGGAATTCTTGAAGAACCGCCGACCATAAGGACCTTGTTTATCTCGCCCTTGTCAAGACCCGAATCGGAAAGTGCCTGACGTACAGGACCCATTGTAGCGTCTACCAAATCAGCGGTAAGCTCGTTGAATTTAGCCCTTGTAAGGGTGGTCTCAAAGTGCTTAGGACCTGTCTGATCCGCCGTTATGAACGGAAGATTAATATCTGCGGTAGTCATGCCCGAGAGGTCTATTTTAGCTTTTTCGGCAGCCTCTTTAATACGCTGCATAGCCATTTTATCGCCCGAGAGGTCAATGCCCTGCTCAGCCTTAAAGGTGTTTACAATGTAATCCATTATGCGCTTATCAAAGTCGTCGCCGCCGAGCCTGTTGTTACCGGCTGTGGCAAGAACCTCCTGAACGCCGTCGCCCATTTCGATTATGGAAACATCGAACGTACCGCCGCCGAGGTCGTATACCATAACCTTCTGGTCGTCCTCTTTATCAATGCTGTAAGCAAGAGCCGCAGCGGTAGGCTCGTTTATAATTCTCTTTACTTCAAGACCGGCAATTTTGCCCGCGTCCTTGGTTGCCTGACGCTGAGCGTCGGTAAAGTAGGCAGGAACGGTAATAACAGCCTCTGTTACCGGTTGACCGATGTAAGCCTCGGCGTCCGCCTTTAACTTTTGCAGAATAATTGCCGAAATTTCCTGCGGGGTGTACTTTTTGCCGTCAATCTCAACGGTGTGTGCAGTACCCATTTCACGCTTGATGGAGCTTATTGTGCGGTCGGGGTTGGTGATTGCCTGACGCTTTGCAACCTGACCTACCATTCTTTCGCCCGTTTTTGAAAACGCGACAACCGAAGGTGTGGTTCTTGAGCCTTCCGCGTTGGCAATAACGACCGGCTCGCCGCCTTCCATAACGGCTACGCAAGAGTTTGTTGTACCTAAGTCAATACCTATAATTTTTCCCATAATATATTCCTCCAAAGATTAATAAACTTAATTTTAATTTGCCACTTTAACCATTGCCGGTCTTATAACCGTATCTCCGGTTTTGTAGCCCTTTTGCAGAACCTCGGCAATTACGTTTTCGCCAAGCTCCCCGTCCTCGATATGCATTACCGCCTCGTGGAGCGTCGGGTCAAATGCGTCGCCCGGTTTTGCTATCTCGTCAATCTGAAGCTTTTCGGACAAAGCCTCAAACTGCTTGATTATCATTTCAATGCCCTTTAAATAATCGGGGCTTTCTTTATCCGCCGCCGCCGCGCGCTCTATATTGTCTATTATCGGCAAAAGCTGCTTTATAATTCCCGCTCTTGCATATTCGGCAATACCTGTTTTTTCGCGCTCGGTGCGTTTTTTGTAGTTATCAAATTCAGCCGCGGTGCGTAAAAGCAAATCGTTTTTCTTTTCAAGCTCTGCTTTAAGCTTTTCGGTTTCGCTTTCCTTTTTCGGCTTTTTATCTTTCCTGTGTTCCTTTTCGTTCTTTTCCGCTTCGGGCTTTAGTTCTTCCGCCTTTTCTTCCGCCGCGGTGTCCGCGTCGGTTTCGGCGGCTTTTTCTTTTTTGGTTTCTTCAGCCACTGCCTATTCCTCCATATCGTTTTGTGCTTCGGTCAAGAGCTCGGTAAGCTTTTGCGCCGTGTATTCAACGCCCGGAATTATCTGGTCGTACGACATTCTGTAAGGACCTATAACTCCTACCGTACCCTTGTACCTGTGCGCTCCGCTGTACCCGGCGGCAATCATCACGCCGTTTTCAAGCTCCTTAAAGCCCGTATCCTTTCCGAATACAACGTCCGCCTTTTCGGTAATTCCGCTCGTAAGCGAAAGTATCGGCTCACGAAGATTTACAAGCGACATTATTCTGCGTGCCTGCTCTCTGCTTTTGCACAGTCCGTAAAGCGCCGCTTCGCCCGCAAGCTCCACGCCTGCGTTTTCTATGCCGGACGCCATTTCAAACAGCGCCGATATAAGCGGCATAAGCGCAAATGCGTCCGTTCCGGCTTCAGCCGTAACGCTTTGCATATAACCGAGGTTCAGTTCGCTCACGCTCTTTCCGTTAATGCGGCGTTTCGCAATATCGCAAAACCTTTGCTCAAGCTCCTTTGTAACATCGGTCACGGTGCGTACCGCGCGGCTGCGCGTTCTGCCGTCCGCCGTTATAAGCAGCAGCATAACGGTTCTTTTGCCTATCGGCACAAGCTCCGCTCTGCGTACCGCCGTGCCGCCGTCCGTTTCAAAACAGATAATCGACGGCAGCCCCGTAAGTCCGTAAAGCAGCTTTCCGGCTGCGCGCGGCAGTCTTTCGGGTACGGCATTGACGTCTTTAAAGCCCGCGTCAATAAACGCTTTGCTCCGCTCGGACAGCCTTTGCGGAGTCATAAGCGAATCCACGTAAAGCTTGAAGCCGCTGCCTGTCGGAACTCTTCCGGCGGAGGTGTGCGGCTGGGCAAGCAGCCCAAGACTGCAAAGCTCGCTCATTTCGTTGCGTATTGTTGCCGATGACGGAGCGTTGTTAAGCATAAGGTTAAGCGCCTTAGAGCCGACCGGCTCGCCGGTCAGAATATAGGTCTTTGTTACCGCTGCCAAAACCGCCCTTTTTCTCGGTGACAGTTCCACCGTTTTTCACCTCAACAATATTTTTGCGTTAGCACTCTTTGTCTTCGAGTGCTAACAATTATTATTATAGCAACTTCTTTTTATTTGTCAAGAGTTTTTTGAAAAATTTTTTGACTTTTCCTGACCTTTTTGTTTTTTAACATATAATAAGCCCCGCGGCATATATATTTATCGGGGGGTGTATTTATGGATCAGAGAATTGCCGACCTGCGTAACAAGCAGGTGGTTTCGGTAAAAAACGGCTGTGTGCTGGGCTATGTTTACGATGTGGAGTTTAATTTGTCCGACGGCAGGCTCACGGCGCTGGTGCTGCCGGGAAAGCCGCGCATATTCGGAATTTTCGGCAGGGAGGACGACATTGTTATCCCCTGGCGCGACATTGAGGTTATAGGAAAAGAAACGGTGCTTGTGAACACCGAGCCCGCGGGGGTGTAAAAAAATTTTTTTAAAAAATGCTTGACAAAACCGCGGCACGGTGATATATTGTTAACAACAGAAAAAAACCTACGATTAAGAAGAGTAACTTTACCGAAAGTGTTTAGAGAGCGGTTGACGGTGGAAATACCGCGGCGGAAAGTAAAGCGAATGGACTTATGAGGGCGGCACGAAAGCTTTTTAAGTTAGTAGCGGCCGACGGGGACCGCACCCGTTACCAGGGCGGCTTACATAATGAGGTGTAAGGAACGAGCGGTCGGCACAGCCGACAACTTGGGTGGTACCGCAGGATTACAAGTCTTGTCCCATATTTTATATGGGATAAGGCTTTTTTGTTTTATACGATTTCGGGAGGCAACTTTATGATATTATTAACCAAACGATGGCGACGGTGCGATTTTTCTTAAAAAAACTTAAAATAAAAAAGGAGAAATTCACAATGAAAAAAATTATATCTTTATTAACTGTTGCCGTTTTGGCGTTAAGTTTTGCAGGCTGCGGAAAAAAGGAAGCAAAAGTTCCCGTAATAGGAATAAGCCAGTACGGCGAGCACGCCTCGCTTGATAACTGCCGCGAGGGCTTTTTGGAAGGGCTTAAGGAGGCAGGCCTTACTGAGGGCAAGGATTTTACGGTTGATTACCAGAACGCTTCGTTTGACGACGCGACCGCAACCCAGATAGCACAGAACTTTTCATCCAAAAACGTTGCGCTTATGTGCGCCATTGCAACCCCGACCGCCACGGCGTGCTTTGCCGCGGCAGAGGACAAGGATATTCCGGTTGTGTTCAACGCGATAACCGACCCCAAAAAGGCAAACCTTACCGAGGGCAACATTACAGGCGTTTCGGATAAGCTGCCGGTTGACCCGCAGCTTGAGCTTATAAGAAAGCTTCAGCCCGACGCCGAAACAATAGGCATTATATACACCACAAGCGAGCCTAACTCGGTTTCTGCCATTGCCGAATATAAGGAAAAAGCGGGAAAATACGGTTTTGAAATTGTAGATATCGGAGTTGCGGATCAGGCGTCGGTCACACAGGCGGCAGACACACTTATTAATAAGAAGGTAGACTGCATCACAAACCTTACCGATAACAACGTTGTGGGCGTTCTCCCCTCAATTCTTGAGAAAACGAACACCGCCGAAATTCCGGTATACGGCAGTGAAATAGAGCAGGTTAAAAAGGGCTGCGTGGCGTCTGCCGGCATTGATTACATTGAGCTCGGCAAAATGGCGGGCAAACAGGCAGCGGAAATTTTAAAGGGCAAGAAAAAGGCGAGCGATATGCCCTATGAAACCGTAACCGAGTACAGCACATATATCAATTCCGACGCCGCCGCCGCTATGGGAATAACCGTCCCGACGGACATAGCCGAAAAGGCAACGGAATGTAAATAATTTTTACCGGAGAGATAAAATGCTTGATTTGATTGTAAGCACGTTGACCCAAGGGTTTATATATTCAATGCTTTCGTTCGGCATATATATAACCTACAAAATACTTGATTTTCCTGATCTTACGGTAGACGGCAGTTTCCCGCTGGGGGCTGCCGTAACCGCCGTTTTGCTTGTTAAGGGTGCCAACCCCTATTTAACGCTTTTGGCGGCTGTCGGCGTGGGGGCTCTTGCGGGCTTTGTTACGGGTTTTATTCACGTAAGGCTTAAGGTGCGCGACCTGCTTGCCGGCATTATTACAATGACGGCGCTCTTCTCTGTCAACCTGCAAATTGCGGGTTCTAACCTTTCGGTTGCAAGAAGCGTTGATACCGTTTTTTCCGCTCCGCCCGCCATGGCGCTTTTCGGCTCGCTTTCGCTTGTTATGAGAAAGCTTATCATTTCACTGATAATAATGATCATATGCAAGGTTCTGCTTGATTTGTACTTTAAAACAAAAAGCGGTTTTTTACTGCGCGCCGTGGGCGATAACAGCGCGCTCGTAACAACCCTTGCAAAGGATATGGGCAGGGTTAAAATTATAGGACTTGTAATATCAAACGCGCTTGTTGCGCTTTCGGGCGCGGTCGTCTGCCACGAACAGCGCTCCTTTTCGGCAATGATGGGAACGGGTCAGATGGTGTTCGGTCTGGCGGCGGTAATTATCGGCACGACCCTGTTTAAAAGAATGAACTTTGTTAAAGGTACAACGGCGGTTATTGCCGGCAGCGTTATTTATAAGGCTTGCATACAGGCGGCAATAAGCCTTGGGCTGCCCGCCATCCTTTTAAAGCTTATAACCGCGGTGCTGTTCCTTGCGATACTGGTTATAGGCAATTATGAGAAAGGCACGGTGAAAAAGAGTGTTAGAGCTTAAAAACATTTCTAAAATCTATAATCCCGGCCTTGTTACCGAAATGTGCCTTTTTGACGGCTTTAACCTTACCATTAATGACGGGGAATTTGTTTCCGTTATCGGCAGTAACGGCAGCGGCAAGACCTCAATGCTTAATATTATCTGCGGGAGTATCCCCGTAAACGGCGGCGAGGTAGTAATAAACGGCAAGTGCATAAACCGCCAAAAGGATTTTGAGCGCTATTCGCGCATAGGCAGGGTATACCAGAACCCCGCAATGGGCAATTGCCCGAATATGACGATACTTGAAAATATGTCCCTTGCGGACAACAAGGGCAAGCCGTTCGGCCTTTCGTTTGCGCTTAACAAAAAGCGTTTTGACGCTTACAGGGATCAGCTTGCGGCTTTGGGGCTGGGGCTTGAAAACAAACTGCACGTTAAGATGGGTGCGCTGTCGGGCGGACAGCGGCAGGCGGTATCGCTTTTAATGGCGACTTTGACCCCTATCGACTTTCTTATTCTCGACGAGCATACCGCCGCGCTCGACCCAAAGACCGCGGAGGTTATAATGGAGCTTACCGACAGGGTTGTTAAGGAAAAAAAGCTGACCGCCGTAATGGTTACGCATAACCTGCGCTACGCGGTTGAATACGGTTCAAGACTGATTATGATGGACAAGGGGCAGATAATTCTCGATAAATCCGGATTTGAAAAGAAAAACGCCTCGGTTGATGAAATTCTGCAGATATTCAACAGAATAAGCATTGAGTGCGGAAATTAAAGCCTAAAAGAAACAGAGCCTGCTGTTATCGGTTATACCGATAGCAACAGGCTTTATTTTTCGATTAGGACTGTTTTAAAGCTCCCCTTGTCAGGGGAGCTGTCACCGCAGGTGACTGAGGGGTAGTCGGGAAAAGCTTTGTTCCGTGTGACCTTCCGTCCCAGAACGCAATTACACAGTCAGCATAATCAATTATAGACAAATTGCTTACCGTAAGTCCCCTTGAACCAATTACCGCTATCTTCATATTATCACCGTTTTCTTATATTTATTTAAATTATAATTCCGTATCGGAATTATGTCAAGGAATAATCACTTTATAATAATAAAAAATATTATGGGTGATGATATGAAACTCAGAAAAAGTGAATACGGAACCTGCAATATGATAGGTAAAAATGTTGAACGCCTGCGAAAAGAAGCAGGCATAAAACAAAACAATTTTATAGCAAAACTTCAAACTATGGGACTTGATATTAATCCGACAAGTTATTCAAAACTTGAAGGACAAATCAGAATTGCCACAGACAAAGAAGTCTTTTATATTTCCAAGGCATTAAACATTAGTTTGGAAGAACTTTTTAAATAAATCAAAGCCTGTTGCCATCGGCTGAGCCGATGGCAACAGGCTTTGATTTTCGATCGGATTATTTTAAGGTTCTCCTTATCAGGTGACTGAAGAATAATCCGAATAGCCTTTTTTATTTTTTCAATCGCAAAGCCGCTTTTGCCTTTTCGGCAATATTTGCGGCGCGCAGACCGAACTCATCAAGCAGTTTTGCCGCGGGGCCGGAATGTCCGAAGGTGTCGTTTACGCCGAGCTTTAAAACCGGTACGGGGCAAACCTCGCCGAGGTACTCGCTTACCGCAGAGCCGAGACCGCCTATAACCGAGTGTTCCTCGGCAGTAACTATTGCTCCCGTTTCCTTTGCCGCTTTAAGCACAATTTCCGTGTCAAGCGGTTTTATTGTGTGCATATTAATAACTCCGGCGTTAATGCCCTCGCCTTTAAGCAGTTCGTGTGCCTCAAGTGCCTCGTTCACCATAAGTCCGGTTGCTATAATTGTAACGTCACCGCCGTCCCTGAGCCGAACGCCCTTGCCGACCTCAAATTTATAGTCGTCCCCGAAAATAACCGGAACGGCAAGTCTGCCGAAGCGCATATAAACGGGACCGTCAAGCTCCAATGCCGCCCTGACCGCCTTTTTTGCCTCAATTTCGTCCGCCGGGTTTATAATCGTCATTCCCGGAATTGTACGCATAAGGGCTATGTCCTCACAGCACTGGTGCGTAGCGCCGTCCTCACCGACCGAGATTCCCGCGTGGGTCGCGCCTATTATTACATTAAGGTGAGGATAACCCACCGAATTTCTCACCTGCTCAAAGGCTCTGCCCGCCGCGAACATTGCAAAGGAACTGCAAATAACCTTTTTGCCCGTTGCCGCAATACCCGCCGCAATGGACACCATATTGCCCTCGGCAATGCCGCAATCGTAAAATCTTTCGGGGAACGCTTTTTTAAACATTCCCGTTTGGGTAGCCGCCGCAAGGTCGGCGTCAAGCACCAAAAAATCGTCCCGTTCGCTGCCCAATTCAACAAGCGCCTCGCCGAAGCCGACGCGCGTTGCAACCTTTTTAATTTCTGCCATTGTTCTGCCCCTCCTTACCGTAATTGCGCCAATGCGGCGTTAAGCTCTGTCATAGCCTGCTCGTACAAGTCGTCATTCGGGGCGGCGCCGTGCCAGTTAACGGCGTTTTCCATATACGAAACGCCCTTGCCCTTAACGGTTTTCGCAATGATCGCAACGGGCTTGTCCACGGTCTTTGCCTCATTTAAGGCGTTTTCGATCTCATCAAAATTATTACCGTCAATAACAACCGTGTGCCAGCCGAACGCCTCAAACTTTTTATCAATGGGTGCGGCGGAGTTGACCTCTTCAATAGTACCGTCTATCTGCAAATTGTTGTAATCGATAAACGCGGTAAGATTTGAAAGACCCTTGTTGCCGGCAAACATTGCCGCTTCCCAAACCTGGCCTTCCTCAATTTCACCGTCGCCGAGAACGGCGTAGACCCTGTATGCATCGCCGAAGTGCTTTGCCGACAGCGCCATACCGACAGCCGCCGATATGCCCTGACCGAGAGAACCCGTGGACATATCAACACCCGGGATGTGTTTCATATCGGGGTGTCCCTGCAAAATACTGCCTATTTGGCGCAGGGTGGTAAGGAGCGATTTGTCAAAATAACCGCGTTCGGCAAGAGTTGCATAAAGCGCAGGCGCGGCGTGACCCTTTGAAAGCACAAAGCGATCCCTGTCCGCCTTTTTGGGGTCCTTGGGGTCAATATTCATCTCCTTAAAATAAAGGTAGGCGAGTATTTCGGCAATGGAGAGCGAGCCGCCCGGATGCCCCGATTTTGCGCTGTGCACCCCCTTAATAATTCCCATTCTGATTTTGCAGGCGGTAATTTCAAGTTGTTTTTTCTCCGCAGCGTCCATCAAATCATTCCTTTCTTTTTTGCAAGATAATCTATAAAATCGGCTACCGCGCCGTCCCCGCAGGACACCGCCGTGTAATCGGCATATTGCCGCACATCGTCGGGCGCGCCCGAAGGCACCGCGCCGATATCCGCCGTTTTTATCATTTCAAGGTCGTTGTAATAGTCCCCCATAGCAAAAACATTGCCTTTTTCAATATTAAGAATTCCGCAGAGCTTTTTAAGCGCGGAGGCCTTTGAAACGCCTTTCGGGAACTGTTCGTAGTAATATCTTACCTTATCGGCAATTACAGCCGAGGTATAAACAAAATCGGAATTGACGTTTTGTTTTGCAATCATTTCCTTTGCCGCCTCGCGGTCGGCTTCGCACGAAAAGAGCATTACCGCCTTGTTCCAGCGGTATTTTACGGCCTCATCGTAGCCGATATCGGTGCTTTCAAGCCATTCGTACTTTTGGTGAATATCGGTTTCCTCGGTGCGGCACAGCGTTAACACCCTATCGCCCGAATGAACCTCAATACCGATATTAAGCCCCATATCCATAACCTTTTTAACAATATAATAATCGCTTTTATCGACAAACAGCTCATCGAGAACCTTTTTGTTTTCGTAATCGTATATCATACTGCCGTTTGAAACGATTGACGGGGAAACGCGCTTTATTTGCCTCAGTACCGGGCCTACCGCACCCACGGTTCTGCCGGTGGAAAGCGAAAAACAGCCGCCCTCGCTCATAAAATATTCGATTTTTTCAACGTTTCGCGGATTTATATATCCGTTTGTCATCAGCGTGCCGTCAATATCACAGGCAAAAAGACAGCCTTTAAAAATTCCCATTTTTCCTGATTCTTTCCAAAAATTTCTCAAAATACTCGGGCAGAGGGGAGGAAAATTCCATATACCTGCCCGTTTCGGGGTGAACAAAGCCGATTTTTTCGGCGTGCAGACACTGACCGTGAAGCTCGGTTATAACCTTTTTCGGTCCGTACACATCGTCCCCCGCAACCGGATGACCGATGTATGCCATATGCACCCTTATCTGGTGGGTCCTGCCCGTTTCGAGCGTGAGCGCCGTGTGGGTGAACCCGTTAAGTCTTTCGACAACGCGGTAGTGCGTAACGGCGTTTCTGCCGCCCGCCGTCACCGCCATCTGTTTACGTTTTACCGGGTGTCTGCCTATCGGCGCGTTTATAACGCCCTCATCCTGCGGCAATGCGCCGTAAACCACCGCGCGGTACTGCCTTGTAAAGGAATGTTCCTTTATCTGCTCCGCCAAAGCCAGATGTGCCTTATCGTTTTTTGCGACCATTAACAGTCCGCTCGTGTTTTTATCGATTCTATGCACAATGCCCGGTCTTAACACCCCGTTTATGCCCGAAAGACTGCTTCCGCAGCGGTAAAGCAGCGCGTTTACAAGCGTTCCGCCGTAATTCCCCGCGGCAGGATGCACAACCATACCTTTAGGTTTGTTGACAACAAGCAGGCAATCGTCCTCATAAACAATGTCAAGCGGAATATTCTCGGGTTCCGCCGTGCAGTTTACGGGGTCGGGCAGGGTCACCTCAACGCGGTCGCCCGCCTTAAGCCGTGTGTTTTTAGCCGCCGGCGTGCCGTTTACAAGCACAAGACCCTCGGCTATAAGTCCCGCCGCGCGCGACCGCGTGACACTTGCAAGCTCTGCCGCAAAAACGTCGGCGCGGGGCATTTCCCCGTTTTCGCAAACGGCGTTAAGCTTTGTCATTGCCGCTCTCCCGTTTTTCCTTTAATCCGTCAAGCAAAAAGTAAAGTATTAAAAGTCCCGCGCCCGTAACAATTGCAATGTCCGCCACGTTGAACACCGGGAACGAGGGGAAAAACTCAAAGTGCAGAAAATCCACCACGTTGCCGCCCCTGAAAGCGCGGTCAAGCATATTGCCGAGCCCGCCCGACAGCACAAGCGACACCGCCCACAAAAGCAGCGGGCTTTTTTTGCCGTATTTAATATACAGCCAAACGCACAGTGCCATAACAACCGCCGTGAACGGCAGTAATATGTAGGTCTTGCCCGAAAGCATACCCCACGCGCCGCCGCGGTTATGAATATATGTAAGGTCAATAAATCCTTTTAAAAACGCACGCGTTTCCCCGAGGGTGAAATTATCCATAATATAAAGCTTTGTAAGCCTGTCGGCGGCAAGCAGAACCGCGCCGCACAAAACCGCCAGGACGCGGCTTATATTACCGCGGGCGGATCTATTCATCGGCTTCACTTTCGTCCTTTGCAACCTTAAAGCCGGTGTTTTCACCCTTCTGCGCCTTCTCGTCGGCGGGAGCGGCTTTCTGCTCTTCGGAATTTTGGGCGGGTGCTGCCGCCGCGATAAACTTTGCGGCGTCGGGTGCTTTATCAAGCGATGCGGAAATTATTTCCGCCATATGCTTGGGGTCCATCGGCACGGTATCGGGCAGAGCCTTCAAAAGCTCAAGATGCTCCTTATACTTTGCAGAAACTGCCGATTTAAACGCCGACATTTCCATTTTAATGCGGTCGTAAAGCATCTGCTGGCGCGAAACGCTGTCCTCCGCCGCGGCTTTCATACTGTCGGCTTTTATTTCCGCGGTCTTTATTTTCTCCGCAAGCTCTTTTTCAAGCGCCTGCCTGCGCTCGTTGGCTTTTACCTCAAACGCCGCCGAAAGCTCCTTTTCCTTTGCGGTTATGCTTTCAATGCTCTTTTCGGCGTCGGATATTATCTGCGTGCTCTTCTGCTTCGCCTCGTCAACAATCTGGTCGGCAAGCTTCTGTGCGCTTAAAAGCACGTTTTGAATACTGTTCTGCGACGATTTAAGGCTTTCAATCTCCTTATTTGCCGCGTCCAGCCTTGCTTTATACTCCTTTAACGCGCGGTCATACTGGGTATAATCGGCCTCGATTCTGTCAAGCAGAACATCAACCTCTTCCTGCTTGTAACCGCCCATTGCCTTTGTAAATTTAACGTTTCTTATTTCGGAAGCAGTCAACATATCTTTTCCTCCTAAATGTATTTTTTATATTCTATTACAAGCCTGTTCTTTTTAGTCCTCTCATCCGCTGAGGAGATAACAAATCTTCCCTTTGTGCGAACCGACAGAACGTCCCCCTTGCCGATGCGCGCGGTGAGTTTCAGCGCGGCAGACGAATTAAGCGAAACAAGCCCCGACTCAATAAGCTCCGCCGCCGTACTTCTTGACACTCCGCACAGGCAGGCAACCACGCAGTCAAGCCTATCCGACGCGGCGGTGGCTGAGAAGCTTTTAAGCGTATCGCCCGCGGGCAGAGGTTCCGCAAAGCCGTCGCTTACACGAACGCCCTCAGAGCCTATTTTCGTTATCTGCGTTTTAACGTAAGGCGCAATGTCCGCGCTTAAAAACACAACCGTTCTGCCCGGTTCCGTTAAAATGTCACCCACCGTTTCACGCTTGATGCCGAGCGCCATAAGAGCGCCCAAAAAGTCCTTGTGAAGCAGGTTTTTTTCTTTCCTGTATGTAAATGTGAGCGCCGAAATCGGAAAATCGTCCTCGGTCTGCCAATCGGGGAAACAGCCCATAATGACCCGCTCGGCGTTTTCGTAACCGCCGAAAAACACAGTTCTTGCCCGAAAATGCGCGGCGTCCTTTTCCGCCGCCGCCCGTTCCCCGGCGCTTAAGAAACCCAAAAACGCAGGGTGCGAAGTTCTTTCGCACTGCCGCGCGGTATCGGCAACCCTTGCCTTAAACAGCGCGCTGTCCATCAGATATAGGAGTTGCCGTCGTCAAAATCGTCAAGCATAAGCTCGCCCATAACGTCCACATCCGTGGGAACAATAATAAACGTGCTGTTTGCAACCTTGCGGATATTGCCGTTGTTGGCATAGGCAACGCCGCTTAAAAAGTCAATAATACGGCGCGAAACGTCGCGGTTTGCCGCCTCTAAATTAAGCACAACGGTTTTTTTGGCGTTAAGGTGGTCGGCAATTGAGGTGACGTCCTCAAAACGGTCGGGCTTTACAAGCACAACCTGCATTTGCGAATGGTTAAAGCTGACGGTTCTTGCCTTTCCGCCGCCCACAACACGCGGCTGTTCGCGGTTTTTCTGAACCGGAGGCTCGTAAGACGACGCCTTTTTGGGCTTTTCCTCTGCCGCCTTTTCCTCAACATCCTCTATTTCATCGTCAAACTCGTCCTCGTCCGGTATGCTTATTATGTTTTTAATACTGTCCAGAAGTCCCATTTTTTTCGCTCCCTGTTTAAATTTTTATGTTCTGTTATATATGCGTTTGCCGAAAAGCGCCGAACCGACGCGCACCAGCGTGGCGCCCTCAGCAACGGCAATGTCAAAATCGCCCGACATTCCCATTGAAAGCACGCTCATACTACTATTATCTATGTTTTTGTCCCTTATGTCAAGGAACAGTTTATACATATTACGGAAATATTTTCGCGCATTTTCGGGAATATCGGTGGCAGGGGGTATGCACATCAGTCCGCACACCTTAATGCCGGGCAGTTTTGAGGCTTCTCTTACTGCGTTTTCGGTGTCCTCGGGCGCAAAACCCGATTTTTGTTCCTCGCCGCCGATATTTACCTCAAGCAGTACATCCATTGTAATATTTTTCTCTGTCGCCTGCTTTGAAATTTCCTTTGCAAGCTTTACGGAATGTACCGATTCTATCATTTCCACCTTATCTGTTATATCGCGCACCTTGTTGGTTTGCAGGTGACCTATGAAGTGTCGGTGAACGGGGACAAGGTCGTTGTATTTCGATAAAAACTCCTGCACCCTGTTCTCGCCTATGTGGGTTATGCCGTTCTCTATCGCGAAATTAATGGTTTTCGCGTCCACGGTTTTGGTTGCGGCAAGCAGAGTTACGTCCTGTTCGCTTCTGCCCGAGCTTTCAAGCGCCCTTAAAAGCCGTTCCTTCACGGCGGCGTAGTTACGCATAAATTCTTCAGCTGACAATTTTTCCGTCATAAAGTCTTTTCCCCTTTACCACAACTTCGTCATAAAGTTTAAGCACATTGCCCTCGCCCGATTGTTTTTCGCATATCATATAACTGCCGTCGTTATAAATAACATTGACCTCGGTAAACTTTATCTGCATACCCGTTTTAACGTACACTCCGCGCTTTGAATCCACAACCCTGAGCGCTCTTTTGGGTACTCTGAGTCCGCTGTATTCGCGTTTTACCGCCTTCATGGGACCCGATCGCATTTCGGCAAGCTCGCTGTTCATATCACTGCATGCAAACAGAAGCACCGCCGAGGAAGAGCTTTCGGAAATATTGATCTTTTTAACCGTAACCGCAAGCTTGGGGTATACCTTAAGCTGTGTATAAACGGTAAGCTCGTCCCCCTCTTTAAAATTAAGGGATTCGTTAACGCTTACCTCCGCCGCGATGTACCACTCGTAATCCGATACTATTTTTCCTATAACATCGCTTTCCACCTTTTGCGGTGCGGCGGTTTTTAAAAATTCGGGCGTTACGGCGTCAAGATTATCGCATTTAAGCACGTTTTCGTAGCCGTCCGCCGCCGACACAAAGTAACCCGATATATCCGACGTTACCGCTCCCTTTGCCGCGGGCAGTGACGCCGACAGCGAGGAAAGCTCCGCCTTAAGGCTTTGAAGCTGTGAGGAAAAATCCGCCGATTCGCCCATTGCCGCCTGCCGCCTGTTAAGGGCTGAAAGCAGCTGCTCCAACCGGTCGGGGGTGTTTTGGTAATTCCCCGCGGCGGCGCTTACTATAACCGAATTAAGGCTTTGCGATATTTTGGAATTTATCATATCAAGGTCTGCCGCTTCAAGGTCGTTGTAGCTTAACATCTCTTCAATATCGGCAATTTTTTTGTTTACGGTATCAATTCGGCTCAGCGTTATGGAAGCCGACTCGCTGTCGTAAATATTGGCGATAACGCCGTTTTTGGCAACACGGCTGCCGTCGCCCGCAATAAAGTGCATTACCCCACCGGGGGAGTGTATTTGTGTTTCGTTGCGTATAATAAGTCCTGTAATGTTAATTCCGTCCGCCGCCGTTGTATACACGGCGGTTTCGGTTTTAACGGGACTGTAAAGGGCGGCTATTGCCTGGTGCAGGGCAAAAACCGCCATAAGAATTACGGCAAGCGTTTTTAATACGGTTGTACCCCTCAAGGACATTCCTTCCCTTCAAGAAATTTTTGGGCAATGCTTTCCGCCTTGGCGTAAACATCCGCCGTTTCGTCTGTATATATCCAGTTGATATCGGGGTTTCTTCTGAACCACGTAAGCTGTCTTTTGGCGTAGCGCCGAGTCTGCATTTTAAGGTTCTCAGCCGCCTCCGACAGGGAACATTTCCCCCTTAAAAAGCCGTAAAGCTCCTTGTGGCCTATCGCGTCGCGAGCGCCGCCGTAGCTTTCGGCGCTCGCGCGCACAGCCTCGTCAACCAGTCCCTTTTCAAGCATTTTGTCAACACGGAGGTTTATTCTGTCATAAAGCTTTTGCCTGTCGCGGCAAGTAACGCCTATAAAGCACGGTTCAATAAATTTTTCGCCTTCTGCCGAAAGGCGGCGCTGTTCCGCCGCGGTTTTGCCCGTTGTTTCAAAAATTTCAAACGCGCGCACAATTCTTTTGCGGTCATTAGGGTGCAGCTTTGCGGCGGTTTCGGGGTCAAGCGCTTTTAACTCTTCAAGCATTTTTTCGCCGCCGGACGCCTCAAACCGTTCTTCAAGCCGTTTTCTGAGGGCGGGGTTGCCGTTTTCATTTGAAAACACAGTGCCGTTTGCCAGGGAGTCAATATAAAGCCCCGTTCCGCCCACCACAACGGGCGTATGTCCGCGCGCGGCAATTTCCTTTACCGATTTGCCCGCAAGCTCGGTGAACTGCGCCACCGAAAAGCTTTCCTTCGGGTTTAAGAACTCGATAAGATGGTGGGGGACGCCCTGTTTTTCGTCCTCATCCGGCACGGCGGCGGCAATGTGAACGCCCTTATATATCTGCATGGAGTCAGCCGAAACGACCTCGCCCGAAAAGCGCTTTGCAAGCCGCACTCCGAGGTCGGTTTTGCCCGACGCGGTAGGCCCTACGACAAAGATTGTTTTAATGCTCATTGTATTCTTCCGAACTGCCTTTCAAGCTCCCGCCGTTTTATTTCAAACGCCACGGGTCTGCCGTGCGGGCAGTACATAATATCGTCGTTAAGCAGCACCCGCTCCGCCAGCGCCTTCATTTCTTCGGGCAAGGTTTTGTTTCCCGCCTTTATGGCGGCGCGGCAGGCAACCGTGTGCAGCATATTATCGGTTTTTTCGTTTTCGGCTTTGTCGGTCTTAAGCAGATTTTCGGCAAGCTCGGACAGCGTTTCGGCTATATCGCCGCCCGTGAGCGCCGCGGGTATCGCGTACACCCTTACGGCGCAGTTGCCGAAGTCCTCGGTTTCAAAGCCCGCCTTTAAAAGCTTATCCGTACCGTTGATAACCGCGTCGTACTCCTCGCGGCTCAGCACCACCGTTACAGGGCTTAAGAGCTGCTGAACCTCAATTTTTTCTTCGCTTTTAAGCTTGTTATACAGTATTCTTTCGTGCGCGGCGTGCTTGTCGATTAAGAAAATACTGCTTCCCATCTGCACCGCAATGTAGGTGGAGAACGCCTCACCTATAAGTATTATTTCCGGTTTTTCCTTTTCCGCCTCGATATCGACCGAAACTTCTCTCCTCACAGGTGGCGGTGGCGGCGCAAAGGTCGGCTCTTCACTTTTTACGGCGTTCGACAGCGGCTGTTTAAACGTAAGCGTGCTCTCGTACGTGCGTGCAGGCGGCGTGTATGCGGGGCGGTGCTCCGCCGCGTGCGGCGTTTGCGCGTAATTCTTTTTAATGCCCAGATTTTCGGGGTAGACCCTTTCGGCGATTGTGGGCTGTTCTATTGCCTGTTGGCGGTATTCCTCGGTCTTTATTCGCTCAAAGGGATTGAACACCGGGTTTTTAAGGCTTATTTCGGGTCTTTTATCGCCGCCGGCTACCGCGTTTTTAACCGCCGCGTAAACCGCGTCAAACACCCGTTTTTCGTCCGAAAAGCGCACCTCGGTCTTGGCGGGGTGAACGTTAACATCCACCGTGTCGTACGGAACGGTTATGTAAAGCACAAATCCGGGAAATTTGCCCACCATTGCGCTGTTTTTGTAAGCCTGCTCGGCGGCGGCGGTAACCGTACCGGAGCGCACAAGTCTGCCGTTTAAAAACGTGTACTGATAATTTCTTGTGGCGCGGCAGCTTACGGGACGGCAGGTAAGACCCTTTACCTCCACCCTGTCGGCCTTGTAATCGAGCGGGATAAGCGTACCTGAAAACTCACGCCCCAAAACGCTGTAAACCGCGCTTTCGGTTTTTCCGTCGCCCGGGGTGTTAAGGGTCTGCTTGCCGTCCCTTATAAGTTTAAACGCTATTTCGGGATGCGAAAGAGCTATTCTTTCAAGCACGCCCGCGGCGGCGTTCCCCTCGGAAACGTCCTTTTTTAAGAACTTCATTCTTGCGGGCGTATTAAAAAAAATATCTCTTACAATAATTGTAGTGCCGTCGGGGCAGCCCGCCTCTTCGCAGAGGCTTTGCTCGCCGCCCTCAACCTTGCAGTGCGTACCCGTTATATCACCGTGCGGCTTTGTGAACATCTCCGTTCTTGAAACCGAAGAAATTGCCGCAAGCGCCTCACCCCTAAACCCCAGGGTTGAAATGCCGTTTAAATCGCCGCTTGTTTTTATTTTGCTTGTTGCGTGGCGCAAAAACGCCTTCGGCACGTCCCCCGCCGAAATTCCGCAGCCGTTATCCGTAATTCTTATGTAAGATATTCCGCCGCGCTGTATTTCAACGGCAATGCTGTCAGCCCCCGCGTCCACCGAGTTTTCAACAAGCTCCTTTATAACCGATGCGGGGCGTTCCACAACCTCGCCCGCAGCTATAAGCTCCGCTATTTCGCGGGGCAATACATTAATTTCCGGCATTTTTGCACCTCTTTTTTTATATAGATTTGGCTTTCTGCGCCATTTCAAACAGCATCTGCATAGCCTCAATGGGCGTGAGTGTGTTAACGTCAAGCATTTTAAGCTCGTCCATTATTTCCTGCGCGCCCTGCATTTCAAGCGGGAGCTGAGCCTCCGCCGCGGCAGCTGTCCTGTAAGTTACAACTCCCTCTTCCTCGGTCTTTTTAAGTATCTGCTTTGCACGTTTTATAACGTCGTCGGGTATGCCGCTGAGCTTTGCAACCTCAATACCGTAGCTGTCGTCCGCGCCGCCGCGGACAATCCTTCGCAGAAACGTTATGTCGTCGCCGCGTTTTTTTACGGCGATGTTGTAATTTTTAACCCCCGAAATCTCGTTTTCGGTTTCGGTAAGCTCGTGATAGTGGGTTGCGAAGAGCGCCTTTGCGCCCAGTTTCTTTTTATCCGCAACATATTCAAGCACGGCGCGTGCAATCGACATTCCGTCAAATGTGGAGGTTCCCCTGCCTATCTCGTCAAGAATAAGCAGACTGTTTTTGGTCGCGTTTTTTAAAATATCGGCAACCTCGCTCATTTCAACCATAAATGTGGACTGCCCCGCGGAAAGGTCGTCCGACGCGCCCACGCGCGTGTAGACCGCGTCCGCAATGCCGATCTCGGCAGAGTCTGCCGGCACAAAGCAGCCTGTTTGCGCCATAAGCGTTATTATCGCCACCTGACGCATATATGTGGATTTGCCCGCCATATTAGGCCCCGTTATTATGGCGCATCGGTCGTCCTGCATATTAAGAAACGTATCGTTTGCGACAAACGGCGTACCGATGACCTGTTCAACAACCGGGTGTCTGCCGTTTTTTATTGTAATGCTCCCGCTGTTGTTTATAAGAGGCCGGCAATAACGGTTTGTGACCGAAACCTCCGCAAACGAGCGCAGAACGTCAAGCTCGGCAACAGCCGCCGCCGTGCGCTGAAAACGCACAACCTCGTTCGCAGTTTTACGCCTTACCTCGTCAAACAGCTCATATTCCAGCTGTACCGCGCGTTCCCTTGCGGTAAGCACACGCTTTTCAAGGTTTTTAAGCTCTTCCGTTATAAATCTTTCACTGTTTGTAAGGGTCTGTTTTCTTGTGTAGTCCTGCGGCACCTTATCGAGGAATGAATTTGTGACCTCTATGTAATAACCGAAAACCTTGTTATACCTCACCCGCAGATTTTTAATTCCCGTGCGCTCCCTTTCCCTTTGCTCAATTTCATCAAGAAAGCCCGCACTGTTTTTAAGAATGTTGTTAAGCTCGTCAACCTCGGCATTGTAGCCTCTTTTTATAACACCGCCCTCACGCACGGTAATGGGCGCGTCGGGGTCGACGGCGGCGTTTATAAGCTCCGTTATGTCATCAAGCGTATCGATACTGTCGTAAATTTCCCGCAATTTGCGGCACTGCGCCTTTTCGCAAAGCGCCTTAATGCGCGGAAACCTGCCCGCGGTTTCGGCAACGGCAAGCATATCCCTCGGGGACGCGGTGCCGTAGACCGTTTTTGTAATAATCCTTTCAATATCGCGCACGCCCGAAAGTTCCTCGGCAAGTTCGCCGCGCAGAACCGTGTCCGAATACAGTTCGGCAACGGCGTTTTGCCTTAGGGTTATTGCCGCAAGATTTAAAAGCGGTTTTTCTATCCACGAGCGCATAAGCCGCTTGCCCATGGCTGTCCTTGTTTTGTCAAGCACCCACAAAAGCGAACCTTTTTTGGATTTTGTACGCATGGTTTCGGTGAGTTCAAGGTTGCGTACCGCCGTCATATCGAGCCGCATATACCGGCTGTCGGAATACACGTCTATGTTATTTACCGCAATTTCGGTGCTGCGCCCCGTTTCGGTGAGGTAATCTATTACCGCTCCCAGCGCGGAAAGCATCGGGTGTCCCTCGGTAAGTTCGCGATTATTAAGGTCGGATATGCACATATGCTCGGATATCATCGCCGCCGCCTTTGCGGGGTCAAAGCAAGCTGTATCGCGCATTGTGACGGAGGCGGTAAAATTCTTCTTTAAAAATTCCCACAGCACCTCCGATTTTGCCCTTAAATCCCTTGTTATCAGTATTTCCCTTGGGAAAAAGCGCATAAGCTCGTCAGGAACCCTTGTGTCTATCTTATCGGCGGGAATATCGGTTACGTGGCACTCGCCCGTTGAAGCGTCCGCAAAGCAGAGCCCCGCGCCGCCCTCGGTTATGGCAACGGCGGCAAGGTAGTTGTTTTTGCCTTCGTCCAGCATGGTGTTTTCGATAACCGTTCCCGGAGTTATTACCCTTATAATATCGCGCTTGACAAGTCCCTGCGCCTTTGAGGGATCCTCCACCTGCTCGCAGATTGCAACCTTGTAGCCCTTTTCCACAAGTCTTGCGATGTATGCCTCGCAGCTGTGGTACGGCACGCCGCACATAGGCGCGCGCTCTTCCTGCCCGCAGTCCTTGCCGGTAAGGGCAATGTCCAGTTCCTCCGAGGCGGTTTTCGCGTCGTCGAAAAACATTTCGTAAAAATCGCCCACGCGGAAGAACAGCAGGCTGTCCTCGTTCTGTGCTTTTATGTCCATATACTGCCGCATCATAGGTGACAGTTCAGCCATTTAACATTCCTTCTTTTCAAGACTTGTCTTTTATCAGATGTTTTTATCAGTGGCAGCCCCCGCAGGAGGAGCAGCTGCCCGTGCAGCCCGAATGGATATCGCAGGTTTCGGGGTCCTCGCCGTCAATGCACTTTGAAATTATAACGTTGACCTCGTTTACCATTGTGTCAAGCTCCGCCTTTGCGGTGTTGTACTCCACCATTGCGGGAGAGGACATTATTTCGCTGTATATCTGACGCAGTTTTGCGTTAAGCTCGGTCACCTTGAGCTCGTCCTTCTGTCCGTCTGCGTTTTCCCTGTCGATTTCCATTCTGGTAAGGTTGAAATTGCCTATAAGGTCCTGAAGTTCCTTGTTGTCATCGTTCGCAAGCCTTGCCCTTGCGTAGCGCAAAAAGCGCTCGTCCTGCTGGATTGCCTTGCCTAATTCTCTTGCCTGTTCAATAACGTTCATATTTCCGAAAACCCTTTCTTTTTTTACTTAATTTAAAATAATTTCGCCGCGGAGAGTCCCGTCGTAAGACGTGATCTTAACATCGGCAAAATTTCCTATAAGACTTTTGTCCCCCGCAAAGCACACCGTATCCGTTCCCGCGGTGCGCCCCGTGAGCATACCGTTTTCCTCGCCGTCGCACAGCACGCGGACGCTTTTGCCCACAGCCGCGGCGGCGTTTTTCTCGGCAATTTCCTCCTGCGCCGCCAAAAGCTCGGCAAACCATTTTCCCTTTTCTTCGCGCGTTACGGGGTCTGCCATACGGGCGGCGGGCGTACCCGGGCGCGGGGAATATATAAAGGTGAACAGCGACGAAAACTTAACGGTTTTTACAAGCGAAAGCGTTTGCGCGAAGTCCTCGTACGTTTCACCGGGAAAGCCCACAATTATATCCGATGTAAGCGAAACATCGGGTATTTTTTCCTTGGCGTAACGTATAAGTTCAAGGTATTTTTCCCTATCGTAATGACGGTTCATAAGCTTTAAAATTCTGTCGCTCCCGCTTTGGAAGGGCAGGTGCAGGTGGCGGCTGACCTTTTCGCACTCGGCTATGGTATCGATGAGCTCCTTTGTGCAGTCCTTCGGGTGGGATGTCATAAATCTTATTCTGAAATCGCCCTCCAGCGCGTTTATGCGGCGCAGAAGTTCCGCAAAATTAACGCCGTGCGCCTCGCCCTTGCCGTAGGAATTGACGTTTTGCCCGAGCAGGGTTATCTCTTTATACCCGGCGCTTATCATTTCCCTTGCCTCGGCAATTATTTTTTCGGGCTCGCGCGAGCGCTCCCTGCCGCGGACATACGGCACAATGCAGTATGTGCAGAAATTGTTGCAGCCGTACATAACGGGCAGCCAGCCCTTAAACGTGCCGTCGCGCTTTACGGGCACATCCTCAGGTATTTCGCCGTTTTCAAGCTCCAGTTCAAACAGTCTGCCCGAACCCGTGAGCCGTTTGTAAATAAATTCGGGCAGGCGGTGCTGTACCTGCGTACCCAGAACCATATCAACATAAGGATAACTGCGGCGGATTTTATCCGCTACGCTCTGCTGCTGCGCCATACAGCCGCAGACCGCAACAATAACGCGGCTGTTCCGCTTTTTTACCGCCTTTGTTGTGCCTATGTTGCCGTACACCCTGTCCTCGGCGTGTTCGCGCACCGCACAGGTGTTAAAAAGAATAAACTGAGCGTCCGCCGTGCTGTCGCACATTTCGTAACCCATTTCGGCAAGCATACCCTTTATGTGCTCGGAATCGCTGACGTTCTGCTGACAGCCGAACGTGACCACGCACGCACGCGGTCTGCCGCCGTATATTTCGGGAGCAAGCTTTGCCACGCGCTCGGCATAGGCGCGCTGCTCCGCCGCATTGTAATTTTTGTTTTGCATAATTTTCTCCGTTTCGCCGCAGGCAGGTAAGGGCAGAGCCCCCGCGCCCGACAAAAGCATTTTACCACAAAATTGTTAACAAATCAATTATCGCCGCTCATAAGCTTTTCATATTCCGCGGAAAGCCGCTCCCACTCGTTAACGGCGGCGTCAAGCTCTGTTTCGGTTTCCTCTGTCTCACGCTGCAAATCGGAAAGCTTTAAATAGTCGCTTGCGTTTTCGGGCAGTGAAACCTCCGCCTTTATGCCGTCCAGCTTTTCTTCAAGCAGAGCCACCCTTTCTTCCGCCTTCGATACGGCGCGCTCGTACTTCGCGCGTTCTTTAAGCGGCGTGGTGTAGGTCTTTTTCGGCTTTGCCTGCGTTTTCGGCTCTTTTTCGGCGTTTTCCGTCGCCTCCGACGCCGCTTGTCCCTCGGCGTACTGCGCGTAGCCGTAAGGATAAAAATTAACGCCCGAATTTTCAAACACAAGCAGGCTGTCCGATATCTTGTTTACAAAATATCGGTCGTGCGATACGAAAAGCACCGTACCCGAAAAGCATTTAAGCATTTCCTCAAGCGTTTCCTTGCCCACAATATCCATATGGTTTGTAGGCTCGTCCAGAATTAAAAAATTGGGTCGGGTCTTAAAAATTTTGCAAAGCGCAAGCCGCACGCGCTCTCCGCCCGACAGCATATCAACGGTTTTAAAGACCTCTTCCCCGCTGAAAAGGAAAGCTCCCAAGGCACTGCGCGCCTCAAAATCGGTCATACCGGGGAACGCCTTTAAAAAGTCCTCCAAAACGGTATCGGAGGCGGAATAAAGCGCCATTTGCTGATCGAAATACCCGACCTTTACCCTCGGGCCGAACTTATACTCTCCCGAAAGCGGCGGCACAGCCCCCATAAGGGTTTTAACAAACGTAGATTTCCCGAGCCCGTTGCCGCCTATAATGCCCACCTTGTCGCCCCGCTTCATCACAAGACTTACGGTGGAAAGCGGCTTATCGTAACCCACCGTAAGGTCGGTTACTGAAAGTACATCCTTAACGCCTGTGTCCTCGGGTTCAAAATCAGCGTGGAAGGTCCTAAGATCGTAAGCCTCGGGCGCCTCGACGGGCTTCATTTTTTCTATCTGCTTTAATTTGGATTGCGCCATAGCCGCCTTCGTGGGCTTGTAACGGAACTTTTCCACAAGGTCGTAAAGCCGTTTTATCTCCTTTTTCTGCGCCTCGTATTCCTTTTTTTGCTGTTCGCGCAGCTGCTTTTTAAGTGTGACGAAACGCGTGTAATTCCCGGCGTAACGGTGGGTTCTGCCGTGCTCTATTTCGTATACCGTATCTACGGTGTTATCAAGAAACATACGGTCGTGCGATACCACAACAAAGGCGTTCTTATAGCCCTTTAAATATTCCTCAAGCCAGCACACAGCCTCAATGTCAAGGTGGTTGGTGGGCTCGTCGAGCAGGAGAATATCCGGCTTTGAAAGCAAAAGCTTTAAAAAGGCTATTTTTGTGCGCTGTCCGCCCGAAAATTCCGAAAGCGGCCTGTTTTTCTGTTCCTCGGTAAAGCCGAAGTGCTTTAACGCCGCCTCATACTCCTTTTCAAAATAAAAACCGCCGGCTACGGTAAAGCGGTCCAGCAGGGCGGTGTATTCCTTTATGTTTTCCTCGGTTTGCGACTGCTCCATTTTTTCCTGCGCCGAAGAAAGGGCTGAGCCGAGCGCCAGTATTTCGCTGTACGCGCCGCGTATCTCCTCTTTTAGCGTAACGCTTTCGTCGTCAAATGAGGTCTGCTTTAAAACCCCTATTACGGGCTTGCCCGAAACGGCAAAAAAGCTTTCGGTATCGCTGTCGCGCTTAGCAAGAGAGTATTCCCCCGAAATAAGCTTTAAAAGCGTGGTCTTACCGCAGCCGTTGCGCCCGACAACCGCAATTTTGCTGCCCGAATTTATTTCAATATTAATATTTTCAAGTATCGGCGTGCCGGAAAGCTCCACCGCGCCGTTTTGTATTTTAAGCTGCATTTTATGCCCTTTCGTAAAGATTATTCCTGCTTTTGCGCCGCAGCGGTTTCAGGGTCCGCCGCACCGTGTGTGCGAGCGGCGATAGCCTCTTTAAGCAGGACAAACAGCACCGCCGAGGCAGGCACGCTTACAAGAGCGCCCGCAATGCCGCCTATGTTTCCGCCCACAAGCACCGCGCACACAACAATAACGCCGGGCAGACCGACGGATTTGCCCACAACGCGCGGGTAGATAAGTGAGCCTTCAAGCTGTTGAAGCACCGTGAAAAACACAATGAACAAAAGCGCCTTAACGGGGCTTACAATGAGGATGAGCAGAACTCCAACCACAACGCCCACGGTAGCGCCGACTATCGGCACCAAGGACGTAGCGGCGATAAACACCGAAATTACGGCGGCGTTCGGGAAGCGGAAAAGGGTCATTCCCACAAAGCAGAGAACGCCCAATATTACCGATTCGATAAGCTGACCGCCGATAAATCTCGAAAACGAGTCATAAGTCATTGAAGAAACGTGGTAAACGGCGACGGCGGCGCGTTTCGGCACAAAGGCGTCAATACAGCGCGAAACAAATCTGCCTATACGCTCCTTCTGTGCCAATATATACACGGATATCATAACGCTGAAAACAAGGTTGTATACAACCGAAATAATGGAGGCTGTCACATTCACGGCGTTGCCGAAAATAGCGTTTGAATACCTCGCGGCAAATTTTATTACCGAATCGGAAACCGAGTTCCAGTTTATTTCAAGGTCGGGGATAAAGCTTTGGGAAATATTGAATTTTTCAAGGCGGTCCTCAAGCCATTCGCCGGCGTTTTCCATAAACGCGGGCAGTTTTTCGGCAAGCGAAACCACGGTTTTTGAAACATCGGGTATAATTACCCAGAAAACAAGCGTTATAATACCCAGCGCCAGAAGATATGTAAGCACAAGGCAGAGCGGGCGCTGCATTTTTCTTACAAACCCGCGTTTGCTTTTTGCCATAAAGGCGAACGGCTTTTTTTCCAGTGCCGACAGAAGAACGTTAAGCACAAAAGCAATGCACAGCGCCGTTATAACAGGGTGAAAAACCGCAAAAATGCTTTTTAAGAACCTTTCAATGTAATTTAGGTTTTGAAAAGCCGCAAAGGCGACAACGCCGAAAAGCACGATCAGCAATATTTTTTTAACATTTTTACCGTTAAGCTCCATTTTTCACATCACCGCACAAAAAATATCCGTATATCCTACAATAGATACACGGATATTATACCTTATTTTGCCGCGGCAGTAAACCACAAATTTACTTTTTGCGCGAAAAAATTTTATTCATAAGGGCGGTTATCAGCGCAATGGCGCCGATGACTATGAAAATGCTTATCATACCCACCGCCATATATTTAAGGTTTATAACAAAATTCATAGGTTCAAAATTCATTCTAAAATACTCCTACATAAAGAAATTAAGAATAAGTCCGCCCGCTATTACCGAGGCTATCTGACCCGACACGTTAACGCCGACCGAGTGCATAAGCAGGAAGTTCTGCGGGTCTTCCTTAAGCCCCATTTTGTGAACGATCCTGCCCGACATCGGGAATGCCGAAATGCCCGCCGCACCTATCATCGGGTTTATTTTCTCCTTAAGGAAAAGATTTAAAAATTTTGCGAACAGAACGCCGCCCGCCGTGTCAAACACAAAGGCGAAGAGCCCCAGTCCCAGTATAAGCAGTGTGTCCGCTCTTAAAAATTTATCGGCCTGCATCTGCGTTGCAATGGTAATTCCCAAGAATATGGTAACAAGGTTTGCAAGCACGTTCTGCGCCGTTTCCGAAAGGGAGTTTAATACCCCGCATTCGCGTATTAAGTTGCCGAACATAAGGAAGCCTATAAGCGTTACCGATTCGGGCGCTACGATTCCCGCAATAACGGTTATAATTATGGGGAACAGTATTTTTGTAAGCTTTGAAACCTGTTTGCCCGTGTAAGGCATTCTTATAAGCCGCTCTTTTTTTGTGGTCATCAGCTTTATAACGGGTGGCTGGATTATAGGCACCAAAGCCATATAGGAATATGCCGCAACCATAATGGCTCCCTTGTAGTCCGACCCCAGCTTCTGCGCCACGACAATGGCGGTAGGGCCGTCCGCCGCGCCTATAATGCCTATCGACGCCGCGTCGTTTATATCAAAGAACATTGACGCCACGCAAAACGTAAAAAATATGCCGAACTGTGCCGCCGCGCCGAATATCATAAGCTTAGGGTTTGAAAGCAAAGGACCGAAGTCTATCATAGCGCCTATGCCTATGAACAGTATAAGCGGGAACAGCTCGTTATCGATTCCCGCGCGGTAGAGCGTTGAAAGCGCGCCCTCTTGAAGTTTACCGTCAAACATCCTGTCAAGCGCGCCGGACAGAGGAATGTTTACAAGTATTGTGCCGAATCCCAGCGGCAGCAGCAGCGTAGGCTCCATTTCGTATTTGACGGCAAGAAATATCAGTATTCCGCCGATTGCCCACATAACCGCGTAACGCCAGTTTGAAAGCAGCGCGAAGTTTTCAAAAAGAAAACCGAAATCGCTAAAAGACATTTTTGCAACCCCCCAAAGAATTTACAGGAAAAAGAAAAAGACCCCTGCCGTGCAAAAAAGCACGGTAAAAGTCTTGTCATTTAATGCAACTGCGGGCAAAAAGCCGTATTGACGCACATTGCAGCGGCAAAGCCGCCGACTACTCCCTTAAACCTTGAAAGGATTATACCACACCGAGGAGCCGTTTGCAACATATTTTTGCGTAATTTTACCGTAAACGGGCAAAATGAGTTTAGTATGACAGGAGTCGAACCTGCCACGCCTACGAAACAAAATTTTCAGTTTCGGTAGGTTAAAAGTTTCTGCTGCCGAATTTTTTATTCGGCGAAGCGAGAAATTTGCAGCAAGGCTGACGCCTTGCAAAAATGAACGCAAAGCCGCAATCTAAAAGGCGGCGAGCGAAACCGCGGCAGGTTCGAGTCCTGTCACACTAAGGAGTGGATTTTATGTCGATAAGAACAGACCTCGCTATTGAACACGACTGTACGGTTGATGAAAAAACAAATGGCATAAAGCAAACGGAAGAACAAAGCGGAGGCATTAAGACCACCGTGACGCAGGTGCTTGACAGCGACGGTGAGCGCCTTATAGGCAGACCGCGCGGAACATACGTAACCGTGGAATTCCCAGATATTGAAAGCCTTGCTGACACGGGGGAGCTTGAAGCCGCCCTTGCGGGAGCGCTCGGGAAATTCAAAAAGCCCGTCGGCACGGTGCTGGCGGTGGGTCTCGGCAACACCGACATCACGCCCGACGCCGTAGGTCCGCTCACCGCGGACGGAATACTTGCCACACGGCACATTGCGGGCAAATTCGCCGAAAGCGTGGGGCTTTACGGGCTTAAAAGCGTTGCGGTGGCAACTCCCGGAGTTCTCGGCAAAACGGGCATTGAGGCAGCCGAGCTTGTAAAAAGCGCGGCGGACGCCGTAAAGCCCGAAACGGTCTTTGTGATAGACGCGCTTGCGGCAAAAAGCCCCGAAAGGCTTTTTAAAACGGTTCAGCTGTGCGATACGGGCATACGCCCCGGCTCGGGCGTTAAAAATTCCCGAAGCGAATTAAGCGAAAAAACCGTGGGTGTGCCGGTTATCGCACTCGGCGTTCCGACAGTTACCGACGCGGAAAGCCTTGCCTTTTCTCTTACGGGCAAAGAGCCCGAAACCGAAAGCGGAATGTTTGTGACCCCGAAAGAGGTTGATCTGCTTACCGAAAAAATGAGCAAGATACTTTCATCGGTTCTGAACAGATATTTTCAGCCCGACATTGACCCGGATATTATTGACTCGCTGGTCTAAACACGAACCCCGCCGCATAAAATATTTCAGTAACATAAGGTCAGCGAGGGGAGCGGAGTGTTTTGCGTAACGGCGGCGGTATTTTAAGGCTTGCGGGAATATTTGCGTTGAGTCTTGCCCTGATATTTTACAATGCGTATACCCTGTGCGCCGGCTACGGCGCCGCGCTGACGGACACGCACGCACAAAACACGCAGAGCGCGCCGACTGTGCAGAGCACATCGTCCGCCCCGTCAGCCGAAAATGCCGCGCAGCCCACAGCCGACGAGCCGAAAACCGCGCCGTCCGCCGCGGAAACGGTAGCCGCGGCGGCATCGGGCAATGTTAAGGGCAAGGTTATAAGCAACTACATTTCCCCCTACAAGGCGTCCCTTTCCTACGGCGGGGTGTACGTTAAAAACAGCACTGACTTAAGCATTAACGTTAAGGAACAGCTTGAGGCGCCGCTTAAGTTTAAAATTAAAAAATCATCGGAGCCGCAGGTGCTTATAATGCACACCCACACCACCGAAACATATATGACCGACGACACGGGCGTTTACACCGACGCGTTTTCCTCCCGCACGAGGGACGAAACCAAAAATATGGTGAGCGTGGGCAGCATTGTGGCAGAAAAAATAAAGGCGGCAGGCTTCGGCGTTATTCACGACAAGACCGAGCACGATTATCCCAAATACACAGGCAGCTACACCAGAGCGGCAAAAACAATAACCGGATATTTAAAAAAATACCCGAGCATTAAAATTGTTCTTGACCTTCACCGCGACGCGGTAAGCTCGGGCGACAGCGACAAGGTAAAGCTTGTAACCGAAATCAACGGCAAAAAAGCGGCGCAGGTTATGCTTGTAATGGGTTCACAGAGCGGCTCGGTGACCAATTTCCCGAACTGGCAGGAAAACTTCCGACTGGCGCTTAAGCTCCAGCAGAAGATCGAAAAAAATTATCCCACGCTTGCCCGCCCCGTCAGCCTGATGCCGAAAAACTACAACGAAAGCCTAACGACAGGCTCGCTGTTAATTGAGTTCGGAACGGACGCAAACACCGTTGCCGAGGCGCATTACTCGGCGGAAATGGTGGGCAGTTCCTTAGCGGAGCTGTTAAACGAATTATGTTAGGAAAATATAAATGAAAAAAGCATTTTTAAGGTCGCTCGCAATATCGTCGATAGTACTGCTTTGCCTTAACGGCGCCGCGTTCGGCATAGCGCGCGCCTACGAAAACACAAGGCGCATAGGCTTTGGCGAATACCGAAAGGCGGTTGAGCTTGACGGCGACAAGATTAAAATTCTGGATTTTGAATTTAAAATATTTTAATGGACTTTTTAAAAAGGTTTGCATTAATCCATTGAAATTGCCCCATTCGGTTGACAGAGCGGTAACCGCTTGCTAAAATAAGGGCAAATACCGATTGGGAGTGGTTACGATGAAAGCTGTTCTTTACACGACAAATTCGGAAGTGACTTTCAGAAAAAGAGAATTAAGACCCTGCGGCGACTGTATGACCAGGGCAAACTGCCTTACCTTGGGTGAAAAACCCCTGCCCGAGCCTATGGTGGGATTCGGGGTTGCCGTTACGGGAAGTTCCGCCTATGTGCTTGACAAAATGCCCGAAAACAGCCGTCGGGAATACCTTAACGATATATACACAAGGGACGGGCTTAACTGCTCGGTGGGCAGAATAAGCGTGGGTTCAAGTGACTACTCGCCCGACCTTTATACATACGACGACGTTCCGGGCGACACAAAGCTTGAGCATTTTTCGGTTGAGCGCGACGAAGAATTTATAATACCTATGATACGCGAGATACTGAACATAAAGCCTGATCTGTTCCTTTTCTCCTCGCCGTGGAGTCCGCCCGGGTGGATGAAAACGGGCGGCAGTATGTGCGGCGGCTTTATGCGGGAGGAATTTATTGACATATACGCCGATTACTATGTTAAATTTATTAAGGAATACGAAAAACGCGGGATAAAGATCAGCGCGTTAACACCGCAGAACGAATGTGAAACCACGCAGGACGGCAAAAGCGTTGCCTGTGTGTGGCACCCCGATACCGAGGCAAAATTTGTGCTGAAACTCAGAAAAAAGCTTGAGTCGGCGGGACTTTCCCCCGAGATATGGCTTTACGACCACAATTTTTCGGGCGTTGAACGGCTTATATGGATGTTCCGCGAGTACCCCGAGCTTTTAGGTGCGTCGGGTGCCGTGGGGTGGCATTACTACGGCGGCGGCGCAGAAGAGCTTTCACGCCTTACCGAGCTTTTCCCCGAGGTTAAAATGCACTTTACCGAGGGCGGACCCAGACGCTTTGACCACTACGACAGCGACTGGTGCAAATGGGGAACTATGATGGCGTCCGCCGTGAATGCCGGCTGCCGCTCCTTTACCGGGTGGAACCTGCTGCTTGACGAAACGGGAGGACCCAATGTAGGTCCGTTTGACTGCGGCGGTCTTGCCACATACAACACCGCAACGGGTGAACTGTCTTACAGCGGTCAGTACCGCGCGCTGAAGCACTTTTCCGGCCTTGTAATGCCGGGCGCACTTGTTCTGCCCACGGCGGTTACCGCAATTGACTATGTTAATATGTTCTCATACCCCAATGTTACGAAACAGCTTGTAACCTGCGCCTTTAAAAACCCCGACGGCAGCCTTGTTCTGCAAATTGTAAACCCGAACAACAGCCGCCGCCAGATGCGGTTTGAATATTCGGGCGAAAAGTGGTATTTTGAACTGCTCGCAAATTCCGTAACGTCGGTAGTTTTTACAGAGGACTGATTATTCCGAAACCCAAAAGAAAAAGCCATAATAAACCGACTTCGGTTTATTATGGCTTTTTTCTCACCGGATTATTTCGTCATAAGTTCGCACACAAGCGCACTGTGCTCCGCGGGGTCAGGCACAGCCTTTCCGCCTATTAAGCACGCCTCGCCGTAAAGCAGTTTTGAATACTTAGAAAGGGTGTCCTTATCGTCGGCAAAAAGCTTTTTAAGCTTTTCGGCAATCGGGTGCGACGCGTTTATTTCAAGCACAAGCTGTGCCTTGACCTTGTTCTGCTCCGCTCCCGGCATAGAATTAAGCACCTTTTCCATTTCAAGGGATATGCCGCCCTCGCTTGTAAGGCACACAGGGTGATTTTTAAGCTTGTTGGTAAACCTTACGGCGCCAACCTTATCGCCCAAGGCTTCCTTCATAGCCTCAAACATATCCTTTGCGGCGGCGTTTTCTTCCTCAAGCGCCTTTTTCTCTTCGTCGGTGTCAAGATTTAAGCTGTCGTCGCATATATTCATAAATTTCCTGCCGTCGTACTCGCCCATCATCTTAACGGCAAATTCGTCAACGTTTTCGGTGAGGTAAAGAATTTCGTAGCCCTTATCCTTTACCGCGTCCGCCTGGGGCAGCATATCGATCTTTTCGTCCGTTTCGCCGCAGGCGTAATAAACCGCGTCCTGTCCCTCCTTCATACGGCTTACGTATTCCTTAAGGGTAACATACTTCTTTTCCGCCGATGAACGGAAAATAAGCAGGTCCTTAAGCGCGTCCTTGTGCATACCGTAATCGTTGTAAACGCCGAATTTAAGCTGTATTCCGAACGCCTTGAAGAACTCCTCGTAAGCCTCACGGTCATCCTTAAGCATTTTTTCAAGCTCGGATTTTATCTTCTTTTCAAGCGTTTTTGCTATAAGCTTTAACTGCCCGTCGTGCTGTAAGGTTTCGCGCGAAATGTTAAGGGAAAGATCCTCGCTGTCAACAAGACCCTTTACAAAGCTGAAATAATCCGGCAAAAGCTCGGCGCACTTATCCATAATAAGCACACCCTTTGAGTAAAGCTGCAAGCCCTTTTCGTATTCCTTGGTGTAGTAATCAAACGGCGGGTGCTTCGGTATAAACAGCAGCGCGGAATATGTTGCCTGACCTTCTGTTTTTGTGTGGATAACGCGCGCCGGATCGTCGTAATCGTAAAACTTTTCCTTGTAAAAATTGTTGTATTCCTCGGGGGTTATCTCGCTCTTCTGCTTTTTCCAAAGCGGAATCATACTGTTAAGGGTGCGTACCTCTGTAACATCCTTGTATTCCGGTTCTTTTTTGTCGTCCCCGTCCTCTTTTTTTACGGGTTCTTTTGTGGTGAACTCCATTTTGATCGGGTGGCGGATGTAATCCGAATATTTCTTTACAAGCGCGCTTATTCTGTATTGGTCAAGGAACTCGTCGTAATTCTCGTCGCCCTCGTTCTCCTTTATATGCAGCGTTACAACCGTGCCGACGGTTTCCTTGTCGCACGGCTCCACGGTGTATCCGTCCGCCCCGGTCGACGTCCAGCAAAACGCCTTGTCCGCCCCGTAAGCGCGGCTTTCAACCGTGACCTTGTCGCTTACCATAAACGCCGAATAAAAGCCTACGCCGAACTGACCTATTATATCAACGTTTTCCTTTTTCTCGTTTTCCTGCTTAAAGGCAAGCGAACCCGACTTTGCAATTGTTCCGAGGTTTTTATCAAGCTCCTCCTCGGTCATACCGCAGCCGTTATCGATAACCTTAAGTGTGCGCGCGTCCTTGTTTATTTCAAGACGTATCTCAAAATCCTCGGGCGCAATGCCCACCGCGTTATCCGTAAGTGAACGAAAGTACAGCTTGTCCAGCGCGTCGCTCGCGTTTGAAATAAGCTCGCGCAAAAATATTTCCTTGTGGGTATAGATTGAATTTATCATCATATCCATAAGCTTTTTTGATTCCGATTTAAATTGTTTTTTGCTCATTATATCACCTTAAAATTATAATTATTTTGTCAGTTTGACCTTACCTGACATATAGTATAAGCCTTTTCTTCCTGCAGTGTGTTAATAAACTGTGAACAAAATTAGGTTTTGGCACTTGCGCCGCCGGAGTGCCAAAACGGCATTTTCGGGGACTTGCAATTGGCAAGCCGTAAGCTACATATATAATAGTAAAACCGAAAGGGCTTGATATTTATGTTTTTAAAACTGCTTATGGAAATTGCCGCCGGCATTTACTATTTTGCGCTGCACGTAACGGGGGCGGGCGCGTTTCCGCCGCCGCTCTCCGCCGCGCGCGAGGCGGAATTGCTGGAAAAATGCCGCGCGGGGGACGAGAACGCCCGAAACGAGCTTATAGAGCACAATTTAAGGCTTGTGGCGCACATTGTAAAAAAATATTACAACACCGGCGCCGACCAGGACGATATGATATCGATAGGCACGATAGGGCTTATAAAGGCGGTTTCCACCTTTAAAAACGACAAAGGCATACGCCTTGCAACCTATGCCTCAAGGTGCATTGAAAACGAGATACTTATGTATTTCAGAAATCAGAAAAAATCCGCGCAGGACGTTTTTATAAGCGACCCCATCGACACCGACAAGGACGGCAACGCTCTGACGCTTATTGACGTTATTGCCGACGGCACCGACATTGCCGAGGAGATAGACACAAAAATAAAGCTTGAAAGACTGCGGCTTATAATGCCCGTATGCCTTGACAAAAGGGAAGCGGAAATAATAAAGCTGCGCTACGGCATCGGAGGGTGCGAAGAGCTGACTCAGCGGGAAATTGCCAAAAAGCTGAATATTTCGCGCAGTTACGTTTCGCGCATTGAAAAGTCGGCGCTGCAAAAATTAAGGCGGCAATTTTAAATGACTTTATAATTGACTTTAGGGGCGTTATATTGTAAAATGAAATAGATAAAATATTAAGGGCGGCAGGACTGCTCTTAAGCGGAACGGAGAAGTACAATATGAAGCCTGTATATAAACGCATACTTTTAAAGCTGAGCGGCGAGGTGCTTGCCGGCGAAAAGGGTGTGGGAATTGATTTTGACAAGGTGCTTGAGGTTTGCGCCAGCGTTAAGGAATGTGCCGAAATGGGCGTTCAGGTTGCGATTGTTGTGGGCGGCGGCAACTTCTGGCGCGGCAGAACAAGCGGCAAGATGGACAGAACAAGAGCCGACCATATGGGTATGCTTGCAACCTCCATTAATGCGCTTGCCCTTGCCGACGCGCTTGAACAGCTGGGCGTTACCGCCCGTGTGCAGACGGCAATTGAAATGCGCCAGATCGCTGAGCCTTACATCAGAAACAAGGCTGTGCGCCACCTTGAAAAGGGCAGAGTGGTGATTTTCGGCTGCGGCACGGGAAATCCCTTCTTCTCAACCGATACCGCCGCGGCTCTGCGCGCCGCCGAGATAGGGGCGGACGTTATTTTTAAGGCGACAAACGTTGACGGTGTTTACGACAGCGACCCGAAGCTTAACCCGAACGCCAAAAAGTACGACACTCTGTCCCACATAGATGTGCTTAAGGACGGACTTCACGTTATGGACAGCACCGCCGCTTCGCTTTGTATGGATAACGGAATTGAAATTCTTGTTTTCAACCTTAACAACCCCGACAACATTGTAAAAGCGGTAACGGGCGAAAAAATAGGAACAATTGTCAAATAGCAACAACGGGAGGATATTTGTATGAAAGAATTGCTTAAAACTACCGAAGAAAAAATGAATAAGACCGTGGGCGTGCTCGAAAGGGACTATAAGTCGATAAGAGCGGGCAGAGCCAACATCTCGGTGCTTGACCGCATTACCGTTGATTACTACGGCTGCCCGACCCCCATTCAGCAGATGGCGGCGGTATCCGTTCCCGAGCCGCGCATTTTAATGATACAGCCGTGGGACGCGTCTACCCTTAAGGAGATCGAAAAGGCGATTTTGACTTCGGACATAGGCATTAATCCGCAGAACGACGGCAGGGTTATACGTCTTTCGTTCCCTCCGCTTACGGAGGAGCGCCGCAAGGAGATTGTTAAGGAAGTACGCAAGGCGGCTGAGGAGAACAAGGTTGCTGTGCGTAACACCCGCCGCGACGCCATTGAAAAGCTGAAAGCGCTTAAAAAGGCAAACACTGTAACCGAGGACGACGTAACCGACGGCGAGAAGAAGATTCAGAACCTGACAGACAGATTCTGCAAGGAAATTGACGATTTGGCGTCGCTTAAAGAAAAGGAAATAATGGAAATATAATTAATTGCGGGCATATTGTTGTGCCCGCTTTTTGAGGCAGGTGGAAAAATGGGTCTGTTAGGCAAATTCGTCAAGGCAAAAAACACACAGCGCACACTGCCGCGGCACATCGCGATTATAATGGACGGCAACGGCAGGTGGGCGAAAAAGCGCGGTCTGCCGCGCTCGGCGGGGCATATTGCGGGCGCTAAGACCTTTAAAACAATAGCGCGGTACTGCAACAAAATAGGTCTTGAATACCTTACGGTCTACGCCTTTTCAACCGAGAACTGGAAACGTCCCAAAGAAGAGGTTGACGGCATTATGAACCTTCTGCGCGACTACTTAAAGGACGCGGAAAATTTTAAGGACGAGAACATAAGGGTGCGTTTTATAGGCGACAGAACCCCCCTTGCCGACGATATTAAGGCGCTTATGCTTAAAAACGAGGACGGTTCGAAGAACGCCACGGGGCTTAAGCTTAACATTGCCGTAAATTACGGCGGACGGGACGAGATTGTGCACGCGGTGAAGCAGATAATTGCCGAGGGCACGGCGGAAAGCGACGTTAACGAACAGCTGATTTCAAGCAAGCTTTACACCGCGGGTATGCCCGACCCCGATTTTATTATAAGACCCAGCGGAGAATACAGAACCTCAAACTACCTTTTGTGGCAGTCGGCTTATTCGGAATATCAGTTTTCGGATATTCTGTGGCCGGACTTCAAGCCGCACCATCTTGAACGGGCAATTGAGGACTTTAATCACCGCAGCCGCCGTTTCGGCGGGGTGTAAAAAACCGTAAAAAGGAGTTTGCAAAAATGAAAACCAGGATTATTTCGGGCATTGTTATGATTGCCCTGCTGTGCGCTTTCCTGACGGCGGGAAAGCTTGTAAGCCCGCTTTTTATAACCGCGCTTGTCGCGTTTATCGCCGCCGTCGGAATTTATGAGCTTCTCCGCAATGCGGCGGGGATAAAATTGCCCGCGGCGGTAGCCGGCGCTTGCGTTTTCTCGGTGCTTTATATTGTATTTACTGACAATTCGGTTCGGAGCATCCTGCTTTCTCTTGCCGCAAAAGACGGATATAACGGCGACGTCGCAATGTTCACGGTTAAATTTTACGGCAACCTGTCATACGCCGTTTCGGCGCTTACGGTGTGCTGGTTTGTTTATGCGGCGGTGATAACCCTTGTTTGCCACAAAGCCTTCGGGCTGGCTCAGATAGCCGCCCTTTTCGGTTTTCCGTTGCCCTATGCGGCGGCGTTCGGCAAGCTTTCCGCCATCTGCTCGCACAGCGACGGAATTTACTACCTGCTTTTACTGCTCAACTTTTCGAGCGTGTGCGATATGGGTGCGTACTTTGTGGGCAGTGCTGTCGGCAAACACAAGCTTTGCCCCGAAATAAGCCCCCACAAAACGGTTGAGGGCGCAGTGGGCGGAATAGTTTCGAGCATAATTGTAACGGTTGTTCTGGGGCTGTGCTTTAACAAAAATCTTGCAGCACCCGCACTGCTTGCCGTGCCGCTTTGCGCGCTCGGTATGGTGGGCGACCTTTTTGCTTCCGCAATAAAGCGCGCCGCCGGAATTAAGGATTACGGCAATTTAATTCCCGGTCACGGCGGAATAATGGACCGCGTGGACAGCATAATTATGATAGCGCCTGTTTTGCATGTGCTTATCTCTTTCGGTGTGATATAATGAAAAGGCTTTCGGTTTTGGGTTCAACAGGCTCTATCGGCACACAGGCGCTTGAGGTTGCCGAAAAAAACGGCTGGAGCATAACGGCGCTGGCGGCAGGCAGGAACGTAACGCTTGCGGAAGAGCAGGCAAGAAAATTTAAACCTCGGTTTGTCGCGATGTATGACAAAGCCGCCGCAAAGGAGCTTGAAATAAAGCTTCGGGACACCGATACAAAGGTGCTTTCGGGCGAAGAGGGCGTTGTTGCCGCCGCTGAGAGCGACTGCGACACCGTGCTTAACTCCGTTGTGGGCATTGCGGGGCTGAAGCCCACCCTTGCGGCAATAAACAGGAGAACAACGGTTGCCCTTGCCAACAAGGAAACGCTTGTAACGGGCGGCAAAATTGTAAACAAAAGGCTTAAGGAAACCGGCGCTAAGCTTTTGCCGGTGGACAGCGAACATTCGGCAATTTTTCAGTCACTGCAGGGCGCGCCGCAAAATTCGCTTAAAAAAATATTGCTTACGGCATCGGGCGGTCCGTTTTACGGCAAAAAACGCGCCGAGCTTGAAAACGTAACGGTTAAGGACGCGCTTAATCACCCCAACTGGTCGATGGGCGCTAAAATAACGGTCGATTCGGCAAGCCTTATGAACAAGGGACTTGAGGTTATAGAGGCAGTGCATCTTTTCGGCGTTAAGGCGGATAACATTGAGGTGCTGGTACACAGGCAGAGTATTCTGCACTCGGCGGTTGAGCTTTGCGACGGCGCGGTTATAGCGCAGTTAGGCACGCCGGATATGCGCCTGCCCATACAGTACGCACTGACCTACCCCGAGCGCGCCGACAACGCGTTTGAGCGCTTAAGCCTTACGGACATAGGCACGCTTACCTTTGAAAAGCCCGACGCCGAAACCTTTAAATGCCTGCCGCTTTGCGTTAAGGCAATAAACGAGGGCGGACTTGCGCCCACCGCGGTGAACGGCGCAAACGAAGAGGCGGTTGCGCTGTTTTTGGCGGGTAAAATTAAATTTTTGCAGATTGCCGATTTGGCGGAGAAAGCGCTTATGCGCGTTCACAACAAAAAGGATTTCACTTTGGAGGACATTCTTGAAACCGACAGAGAGGCAAGGACACTTGTAAGGGAAACCGTTTTTTGATTTTATTTGGATCGGGTGGTTACTATTTCAGCTTTACTTAACATCTGGAGCAACGTTTGGCCCTACCTTGCGGCGGTTGCGCTGTTTTTAATTTTAATTATAATTCACGAGTTCGGACATTTTATTGCCGCCAAGCTTTTGGGCGTTCGAGTTAACGAGTTTGCTGTGGGGTTCGGTCCCAAGCTTTTTTCAAAGCAGGGGCGAGAAACAAAGTATTCCGTAAACCTTGTGCCGCTGGGCGGTTACTGCGCTATGGAGGGCGAGGACGAGCAAAGCGGCGACGACCGCGCATTTTGCAACAAAAAGCCGTGGAGAAGATTTATTATTGTGGCTATGGGCGCCGTGTTCAACCTTATTTTGGGGCTTATAATAGTCGCCGTAACCTTAGCCCCGCAAAAGGCGTTTAATTCCACGGTTGTGGCGGAGTTTAAGGAAAACGCCGTAAGTGAGCAATCGGGACTTAAAGTAAACGATAAAATAATTGAGGTGGACGGCAGAAAAATTTTCTCCACCTACGACCTAAGCTACGCCTTTACCAACGTTAAGAACGGCAAAATAGATATGGTTGTAAAGCGCGACGGCAAAAAGACCGAGCTTAAGAACGTTGCGTTTGAGTCATCGACGGAAAACGGGATAAGCTATTTAAACGTGGATTTTTATGTTTACGGCATAAGAAAGACCTTCGGTTCTTACATTAAGCAGACCTTTGCAACCGCCGCTTCCTACTGTGCGGTGGTGTGGCGTTCGCTTATTGATCTGATAGGCGGAAAATACGGCATAAGCGCAATGTCAGGCCCTGTGGGGGTTACGGCGGCAATAGGCTCTGCCGCAAAGGAAAGCCTTAAAAATCTGCTGCCCATTATGGCGCTTATAACCATTAATCTGGGCATTTTCAATTTGCTTCCTCTGCCCGCGCTCGACGGCGGCAGACTGCTGTTTATTTTAATTGAGATGATATTCAGAAAGCCCGTGCCGCAAAAGTATGAGGCGATAGTTCACGCCGTGGGCTTTGCGCTGCTTATAGGCTTTATGTTGCTTATAACCGCAAAGGACATCTGGGCGCTTATAACAGGGTGACGGAAAATGACCGAATATAAAACAAAAAAAGTGTTTGTCGGCGGCATGGCAATCGGCGGCGGAGCACCCGTTACGGTGCAGTCAATGCTCAACGTCCCGTCGCACGATATTAAGGGCAACGTTAACCAGGCAAAAGCGCTTGAAAGCGCGGGGTGCGATATTGTACGCGTGTCCGTTCCCGACAGGCAAAGCGTTAAAACACTGGCGGCACTTAAAGACAACATATCAATACCCGTTGTCGCCGATATTCATTTTGATTACAAACTGGCGCTTGAAAGCGTGGCAGCAGGGGCGGACAAAATAAGAATAAACCCCGGCAACATCGGCTCGGACGACAGGGTGAAGGCCGTTGCAAACGCCTGCAAGGCGGCGGGAGTACCCATAAGAATAGGAGTAAATTCCGGCTCGGTTGAAAAAAACATCTTGGCAAAATACGGCGCGCCGACCCCCGAAGCTATTGTGGAAAGCGGGCTTTACCACATATCGCTGCTTGAAAAATTCGATTTTTGCGATATTGTACTGTCCCTTAAAAGCTCGGATGTTGTTACAATGTATAACGCGTATGTGCTGGCGGCGGAAAAATGCCGCTATCCCCTGCACCTCGGCGTTACCGAGGCGGGTACCGCGGCAAGCGGAACAATAAAATCCGCCGCGGGCATAGGCGGTCTGCTGCTGCGCGGAATAGGCGATACGATACGCATCTCCTTAACCGACGACCCCGTGCGCGAGGTCGAGGCGGGAAAAAGCCTTTTAAAGGCGCTGGGACTGCGCGCGGGCGGTGTTAAATTTGTTTCCTGCCCCACCTGCGGCAGAACAAAAATAGACCTTATTAAAATTGCGAACGAGGCGGAACAGCGCCTTAAAAACTGCGATAAAAATATAACCGTTGCCATTATGGGCTGTGTTGTAAACGGTCCGGGCGAGGCAAAGGAAGCCGACATAGGCATTGCCGGAGGGGACGGCTGCGGAGTGCTGTTTAAAAACGGCGAGATTATAAAAAAAGTGCCGGAAAGCGCGCTGCTTGACGAGCTTTTGGCGGAAATCGATAAAATGTAAACGGAGTGTAAAAAGTGGGCAAGGCATTGTTTTCTCAAATATTTGACAACGCGGTTTCGCCGGATATTCTCGGAGTATTCGGCAATGCCGTTATAAGAAAATGCTCCCTTGACACCGAAGGACGCACTCTTAACGCCGAACTGGGAACCGAAAAATACATATCGGCAGATACGCGACACCTGCTTGCAAACGAACTTAAGAACAGCTTAAAGCTTAACGCCTGCACGGTAAACTGCACCTTTGCGCCCGACTCTTTAATACCCGCCGCCTGCACGGACATTGCGGCGGAGCTTAAGGTAAAAAACGCCGCGCTCAACGGATATTTTAACGGCGCGGAATTTAAGCTTAACGGCGATAACGTTAAAATCACCCTTAAATACGGCGGTTATGACACTATAACCGACTGCGGATTTGAAAACGCGTTCCGACACATAATTAAAGAACGTTTCGGGCGGGAGGTTACCGTAACGTTTGACGGTCAGCTTGAAAAGGTTGAAATTGAGCTGCCGCCGGAAGAGCCGCAAACATCGGCGGCAAAAGCCGAAAGACCGCAGGCGCCCGCTCAAAGGCAGTCCGCTCCCGAAAGACCGGCGGCGCCGAAAAAGGAAATTAAGTTTGAAAAGAGAAATGCAAGACCCGATAACGGCATAGTTTATCTTGATAACCCGCAGCAGTTTTACGGCAGAGGGGGTATTTCAAACAACACCCGCGATATGATAACCGTTACGGGGGACGACACCGAAGTTGCCTGCTGGGGCGAGGTTTTCGGGCTTGAAACGCGCAACATCAAGACCAAGCGCGGCAATGATATGACAATTGTCAACTTCTCGTTCAGCGACCACACAAATTCGCTTAATGCCTCGCTGTTTATCGATACCAGCCGTATGGGGGACATTGCGCCCTTAAGGGACGGCGCGTTTATACTTGTAAACGGTTCTTACGAATTTGATAACTACAAAAAGGATTTCATTGTAAGGCCGCGCGCTATGGCGCTTTTGCAGAAATATACCGAAAAGGACGAGCACGAGGGCGAAAAGCGCGTTGAACTGCACTGCCACACCAATATGTCCGCAAAGGACGCGGTATCCTCTGCCGACGCAATTGTAAAACAGGCTTACGAATGGGGTCACAAGGCGATCGCCATTACCGACCACGGCGTTGTTCAGGCATATCCCGCCGCGGCGGGCGCCGTTAAGGCAATTCGCAAATCGGGCGGCGAGTTTAAGGTTATTTACGGCGTTGAATCCTACTTTGTAGACGACGTTAACAACAACGTAGAGGGGCTTAATGCCAAGCAGACGGCAAAGTTCCGCTACCACCAGATTATACTTGTTAAAAACCTTACAGGGCTTAAAAATCTTTACAAGCTGGTGTCCGAAGCGCACCTGCACGATTTCCGCGGCAAGCCGCTGACAATGCGGAGCAAGCTTGACAAACTGCGCGAGGGACTCATTTTGGGCAGTGCCTGCGAGCAGGGCGAACTGTACCGCGCGATAATTGACGAAAAGCCCGAGGAAGAGCTTTTAAGAATTGCCGATTATTACGATTATCTTGAAATTCAGCCTCTCGGTAACAACGCGTTTATGGTGCGCGAATCCTCATACCCCGATAAAAAGGATAAGAAAACGGGGGCAGTTATACCCAACCGCTTTAAAAAGGTTACCGATTTTGAGGTTATTAAAAACTTTAACCGCAAGGTGGTTGAGCTGGCGGACAAGCTCGGCAAGCCGGTTGTTGCCACGGGGGACGTGCATTTTCTTAAAAAGAGCGACGATATAATTCGCAAGATATTAATGGCGGGTCAGGGCTTTGACGATTTTGACAATCAGGCGCCCCTGTACCTTAAAACGACCGACGAAATGCTTGCCGATTTTGATTATTTCGGCGAGCGCGCGCGTGAATTTGTAATTGATAACCCGAATAAAATCGCCGATATGGTGGACGGCGACGTTATCCCCGTGCCGGACGGCAACTATCCGCCGGTGATAGAAGGATCGGACGAACTGCTGCACGACATATGTTGGGATACGGCACACAAAATATACGGCGAGGATCTGCCCGATGTTGTTAAAAACCGCCTTGAAAAGGAGCTTAACTCCATTATCAACAACGGCTTTTCAATAATGTATATCTCGGCGCAGAAGCTTGTGGCATACAGCGAGGAAAACGGCTACTTGGTAGGCTCCCGCGGTTCGGTCGGCTCTTCCTTTGCCGCAACAATGGCGGGCATTTCCGAGGTTAACCCCCTGCCGCCGCACTATGTTTGCCCCGAGTGCCGTTACAGCGAGTTTTTCTTAAAGGGCGAGGTGGGCTCGGGCTTTGACCTGCCCGAAAAAAAATGCCCCAAATGCGGCGCTCTGCTTAACCGCAACGGACACGACATTCCGTTTGAAACGTTTTTGGGCTTTAAGGGCGATAAGGTGCCGGATATTGACCTTAACTTTTCGGACGAATTCCAGAACTCGGTGCAGAAATACACCGAAACGCTGTTCGGCAGTGAAAACGTGTTTAAAGCCGGTACTATTTCAACGGTTGCCGAAAAGACCGCTTACGGCTTTGCGAAGGCATATGCGGAGAAAAAGGGCATAACCCTAAGCAATGCGGAACTGAACCGCCTGGCGTCGCTTGTTGAAAAGGCGCAGATAAAGCAGACCACCGGTCAGCACCCGGCGGGAATGATAATTGTGCCTAAAACCAACACAATTTACGATTTCTGCCCCATACAGCACCCTGCGGACGACGTTAATTCCGATATTATAACCACCCATTTCGACTTCCACTCAATTCACGATACAATATTAAAGCTTGACGAACTGGGTCACGTTGTGCCGACGACCTACAAATATCTCGAAGAATACACCGGCATACCCGTAAGCGACGTTTCAATGAGCGACCCCGAGGTTTACAGCCTGTTCACCTCAACCAAGGCTTTGGGCGTTCTGCCCGAGGAGATAGACTCCAAGACCGGCACCTACTGCCTGCCCGAATTCGGCACAAAATTCGTGCGTGAAATGCTTATTGACTGCCAGCCCAAAAACTTCTCCGACCTGCTTCAGATTTCAGGTCTTTCCCACGGCACGGACGTTTGGCTCGGCAACGCAAAGGACCTTATCGACAAGGGCATATGCACAATTTCCGAGGTTATAGGAACGCGCGATAACATAATGGTGTACCTGATTCATAAAGGTCTTGAAGAGGGCAGGGCGTTTAAAATAACCGAAACGGTGCGTAAGGGTCTTGTCGCAAAGGGCAAGGTTTCGGCTGAGGACTGGAGCGCCATGGAGGACGATATGCGCTCTCACGGCGTGCCCGAGTGGTATATTGACAGCTGTCACAAAATCAAGTATATGTTCCCCAAAGCCCACGCGGCGGCATATGTTATTTCGGCTCTGCGGCTTGCCTGGTACAAGGTTCACCGCCCGCTTGAGTTTTACTGTGCCTACTTTACCGCCCGCCCCGAGGATGTGGACGTTCCCACAATAATGAACGGCAAGCAGGCGGTAAGGCAGTATTTGCAGAACATAAAAGCAAAGGGCAAGGAAGCCACCAAAAAAGAGCTTGACGTTTACAACAATATGCTTATATTTAACGAAATGATGTCGCGCGGCATTGAGGTGCTCCCGATAGACATCAATCACTCCCACGCAATGAAATATCTGCCCGAAAACGGTAAGATGCGTCTGCCGTTCGGGGCGCTGTCCGGCGTCGGCGAAAAGGCGGCTTACTCAATTTACGAGGCGGCGCAAAAGGGCGATTTTGTATCGCGCGAAGATTTCCAGATCGAGGCGGGCGTTTCAAAGACCATTATTCAGAACCTCTCCGACCTCGGCGCTATGAACGATCTTCCCGATACAAATCAAATTTCAATGTTTTAAACACAATAATTGGTGATCACTATGAAACAACAAATGTATTTAAGAAAAACCGCTTTTGCACTGTACGCAGTTACCGCTGTCTTGCTTCTTGTGTTTTCCGTTTATATGTTATGCTTTGAAAAAACTTCCGTTTACAGCCCGCGTGAGTATTTGCAGTCTAAAGTGATAAAAAATTACACGGTAACGGATGTTTCCGCCCCCGAAACGCCATTGGGGACAAAAAGGGTATACCGTTTCACGCCGGATGTTATTTCGGGCGACTCAAGCCTTATGTTTTACGTTGTTCACAACTATGCCGACGTAAGAATCGACGGCATGCTTTTATACAGCTCATACCCCGGAAAAAACAATCGTTTGGGCAACTCTCCCTCAAGCTATTGGGTGGTAATACCCGTTACCGAGCTTGACAGGGACAAAACCGTTACCGTAACACTGACGCCGGTATACAAAAGTGCCGTAAACAAAGTCCCTGATTTTATTATCGGTTCAAGGTATTCGCTGTTTATGAGGCAGCTTAGAGCCGACCTGCCGCAGATGGTGTTCTCAACACTCTGCATTGCCGTCGGTATTTTGCTTATTGCGGTTCAGCTTCACCTTATACTTAGACGACGCACCTCCGCGTGGAACATGTTTTTTCTCGGCAACTCCTCCTTGCTGCTCGGAATATGGCGTATAACCGATACGCGCCTTTCCGCCTTTGTGTTTAAGGACCACACCATGGCAATAGGATACATAACGCTGGCGGCGCTTTTCATTATGTCCGCTCCAATACTTCTGTATGCCGATAAGCAATCGTCCGAGGACAGCTTCCCCGCGCTCAATATCGGGGCTGTTGCAACCTGCCTTGTCGCCCTTGTTTCTCTGGCGCTTCAGGTGTTCTCCGCCATTGACCTCCGCCAATGCCTTACCGCCTGCCACGCAATGCTTATTATTGATATTGTGCTTTTGTTTTCCTCGGCATTCTTTTACAATCGACACGGCAGAAGAGATGTCAACTCGGTTATTTTCGCGCTGCTTCTTATATCCGGCGGAATCACGGATATAGTGGTTTTTTACGTAAAAGGCACCTCCTCGGGGATAACCATCACTCTTGCAGCGTTCCTTATTTACGCGGTGTACGAATTTATTGAAAACATTTTAAGCATAAATAAAAAAGCCCGCGTCGATTTAAAGACCAAGCTGTTTAATAAGGCTTACTGGGAGGACCTGATAAAAACCGACTCCGCAGAGGACGGAGAAATCGGTATGATAATGTTCGACCTTAACAGCCTTAAACGTACTAACGACACTTTGGGTCACAATGCCGGCGATAAAATGATACTTGAATTTTCGTCAATCTTGAAAAGGGAAATCGGCAAAAAGGAACTTCTGTGCCGCTGGGGCGGCGATGAATTTGCGGTATACGTCCGTGACGCCGACCGCCGTAAAGTAACGGAATACATTTCGGCTGTAACCGACGCGGTAAAAGCATACAACCGCTCCGGCAAGTCGGTTAAGATACATTTCGCCTGCGGATACGCTCTGTCGTGCGATTTCCCGGAGCTCTCACGCCGCGACCTTCTCGCAAAGGCGGACGAATATATGTATATCGACAAAAAGCGTTGGTACGAAAAGCATCAAGAACACTAAGAACTAAGATATGACGGCGCTCCGCCTGCGGCGTAGAAATATGCTCCTGTAAACAGCAGGCGGAGCGGTGTGCTATATGCTGCCTGTAGGCAAAACCCAAACCCGTTACGGTTTTGGGTTTTGCCTTTTTCACTCAGGATGTGGATGGGAGTGTATAGACTATCAGCGCATTGAGGTATTTCTCTATAAGGCTTTTTGCAACAAAGCGTACTGCGCCGCAAAACGTTTCGGGCGTGCAGTTGCCGAGCCTGCCGAACGGCGCGTTGCCGAGTCCGTAATCATTTGTTTTGCCTAAAACAACTATTATATCGGCTTTATCATCCATTTTAAGGCGTCTGTCATAATAATTTTCCCGTTCATCAAATTTATCGGGCTCGGGCTGTCTTGAAACTCTTGTTTCGCCTATACCGTAACCCACACATTCGGCACCGGTGTTTTTTTCAAGCCGTTTCCGGTAAACGTCGTTAATATTCGATACCCCGGAGCCTGCGGTTATGCTGTCACCCAAAAATAAAATTTACTTGCTCTTAAGTTCCGTTATATATTTTCCCAAAAAATAATATTGTTTCACATAGATAATGTAAGCCCGATAATATCGAATCAACCTATATTATATGTACTTGCTTTCGCTACGGTGATATAACATCACAACAGCAGCGAAAAATCAATAACAACGACACAATAATGAATTTCCGAAAATGTTATTTTGTTTTGCAAAAGTCCGTTAATAAGCGGCGAATAATTCCGCCAATTTCCCCCGCCGGACAATGAACATTTGATATTTTTTCGTGTCTGTATTACGCAATCGCTTGTCGGAGTCCGCACACGCACGGCAATGCCGGTAACTGCCGACAGATTCAAACACACAAACACACGCCGAATTTTAAGTTGCACAGTATAAGAAGCGTTTCACTGCATAAAACAAACCGCACACGGCACAGCACAACAATACCGAAAAACAAAAAAGCGACCGGGAAACCGATCGCTTAAATTCAACATTTGCTCGCACCCAAAAAACCGAACAAAGGAAGAGCAAGGTGAGGAACGAAAAGTAATAGGTCAAGCCCTCGGTCTATTA
>CAKSFK010000002.1 GCA_934454655.1 uncultured Eubacteriales bacterium
AATGCGCGCGGTATATTTTCGTAAAAGCCGCCGCCCGTTATGTGCGATACCGCTTTTACATTCACCTTTTCAAAAAGTGCAAGCATTGATTTAACATAGATTCTTGTAGGTTCTAAAAGTGTATCGCCGAGAGTTCTGCCGCCAAGCTCTTTAAGTGGAGAGGTAAGATCGCAGTTTTCAATATCAAAAACCCGCCGCACAAGTGAAAAGCCGTTTGAATGTACTCCCGATGAAGCAAGCGCTATTACCACGTCGCCCTCTTTAACCGTGTCTTTTTGCAGCATTTTCCTTTTATCTACTATTCCCGTGCAGTAGCCCGCAAGGTCGTAATCGTCTTCGGGCATAAGACCGGGGTGCTCGGCGGTCTCGCCGCCTATGAGCGCACAGCCTGCCCTTACGCAGCCCTCAGCCACGCCGCTTACTATTTCGGCTATTTTTTCGGGGTGATTTTTTCCGCAGGCAATATAATCAAGAAAGAAAAGCGGCTTTGCCCCGCAGCAGATTATATCGTTAACGCACATTGCAACGCAGTCTATGCCTATGGTATTGTGGCGGTCAAGCAGCATTGCAAGCTTAATTTTTGTGCCTACGCCGTCAGTTCCCGAAACCAAAACGGGGTCTTCAATGCCCTTAAGGTCAAGACCGAAGCAACCGCCGAAGCCGCCCACATCGTCAAGGCAGCCTGCCGTTTTTGTTCTTGCAATGTGGCTTTTCATAAGTTCAACCGATTTATAGCCCGCGGTTATATCAACGCCGGCGGCGGCGTATGACTTTGATTGTGAATTATTCATTGCCGTTCTCCTTGTTTTCGGAAATTTTGGTTTCAAATCTGTTTTTCATGGGCGCCGACGGTATTTCGGTCGGGTATTTTCCGTCAAAACAGGCGGTGCAGTAACCCGTGCCGTGAACGCCCTTTGCAATCTGTTTTACGCTTTCAACGCTTAAATATCCGAGTGAGTCAACGCCGATAAGCCTTGCTATTTCATCAACCGAGTGCTTGCAGGCTATCAGGTTTTCTCTGGAGTCAATATCCGTTCCGTAATAGCAGGGGTTCATAAACGGCGGTGCGGACACGCGCATATGTATTTCCTTAGCGCCAGCCTCGCGCAAAAGCCTTACTATTCTTGCGCTTGTAGTGCCTCGCACAATTGAATCGTCTATCATAACTATTCGCTTGCCGCGCGCCACCTCAGCTATGGGGTTCAGCTTTATTTTAACCTTATCCTCGCGGCTTTTCTGCCCCGGGGCTATAAAGGTTCTGCCTATGTATTTATTTTTTATAAAGCCTATTTCATAGGGTATGCCCGATTGCTTTGAGTAACCGAGCGCCGCGTCCAGTCCGGAATCTGGCACGCCTATTACCACATCCGCCTGCACCGGGTGCTCAAGCGCCAAAAACGCGCCCGCCCTTTGCCTTGCGGTATGCACCGAGCAGCCGTCTATTACCGAATCGGGGCGCGCAAAATAAATGTACTCAAAAACGCAAAGCGAACAGGGCGCTTTTTGGCAATGGTCTTCAATGGTTCTGACCCCGTTTTTATCGAACACAACTATCTCGCCCGGCTTTATATCGCGTATAAATTCCGCCCCCACCGCGTCAAGCGCGCAGCTTTCGGAAGCCACAATGTATCTTCCGTCCTCCGTTTTGCCGTAGCACAGCGGGCGGAATCCGTTTTCATCACGCACGGCAATAAGCTTTGAGGGCGACATTATAACCAGCGAATACGCGCCCTTAATGCGGTTCATTGCGGCGTTTACCGCCTGCTCTATTGATGGGGCGGTAAGGCGCTCCTTTGTTATAATGTAGGATATTACCTCGGTATCGCTTGTGGTGTGGAAAATTGAGCCTTCAAGCTCCAACTGCCGCCTTAGTTCCCCCGAATTTACAAGGTTGCCGTTGTGCGCCAACGCCATTTTGCCCTTTATATGATTTACCACAATAGGCTGCGCGTTGCTGCGGTCGTTTGAGCCGGTAGTACCGTAGCGCGCATGACCTACCGCAATATTGCCCTCTCCAAGCCTACCTATTATTTCGGGTGTGAAAACGTCGTTTACAAGCCCCGTATCTTTGTAAGCCTTAAAAACGCCGTCGTCGTTTACCACTATCCCGCAGGATTCCTGCCCGCGGTGCTGGAGTGCGAACAAGCCGTAATACGCAGTGCTTGCAACGTCGCTTGTCTCACCTGAATATACTCCGAATACTCCGCATTCTTCTCTTAAACTGCTCATTTATGCCTCCAAGTATCAGTTGCCGAAAACTCTTTTCATCATTTCGTTGTATGCGTCTTCAACTCCACCCATATCGCGGCGGAAACGGTCCTTATCAAGCTTTTCGTTTGTATCTGCGTCCCAAAAGCGGCAGGTATCGGGCGATATTTCATCGGCTAAAACAATCGTGCCGTCCTTCAGTCTGCCGAACTCAAGCTTAAAGTCTACAAGCTTTACATTAAGCGAGAGAAAATACTCTTTAAGAATATCATTGATTTTAAAAGCCATAGCCTTAATTTCTTCGATTTCCTTTTTGGTTGCAAGTCCTAAAGCCAAAGCGTGGTAAGAATTTATAAGCGGGTCGTGCAGATCGTCGTTTTTGTAAGAAAATTCAATGGTAGGCTCTGCGAATACAATGCCCTCCTTAACGCCGTAGCGCTTTGCAAACGAGCCTGCCGAAATATTGCGTATTATAACCTCAAGCGGAACGATTGATACCTTTTTAACCACCGTTTCGCGGTCGTTAAGTTCCTCAACAAAATGAGTGGGAACGCCGTGCTTTTCAAGCAGTCGGCAAAGATAGTTTGACATTTTGTTATTTATAACGCCCTTGCCGGTTATTGTGCCTTTTTTAAGCCCGTCAAGCGCGGTTGCGTCGTCCTTATACGATACTATCACCAAATCGGGGTCGTTTGTAGCGTAAACCTTTTTTGCCTTGCCCTCATACAGTTGTGTTGTTTTCTCCATTTTAAATTCCTCCGTTAATTAAACTCTTTTTCTATTGCTTTATTTTTTTCAAGAACCTTTTCGGCGTCGGCTTTGCGCTTTTCTTCGAGCTTTTCGGCAAGAGCGACATCGCTTACGCTTAAAATTTCTATGCATAACAAAGCGGCATTAACAGCACCGTCAATTGCAACCGTTGCAACGGGAATACCCGAAGGCATCTGTACGGTTGAAAGCAGTGCGTCAATACCGCCTAAATTACCCGATTTTATGGGTATACCTATAACAGGCAGGGTTGTGTTTGCGGCAACAGCGCCGGCTAAGTGCGCCGCCATTCCCGCAGCCGCTATCACGGCGCCAAAGCCATTCTCACGCGCCGATTTACTGAAACACGCTGCCTCTCCTGGCGTGCGATGCGCAGAAAAAACGTGTATTTCAAACGGCACCCCAAATGAGGAAAGTGTATCCGCCGCTTTTTTTACAACCGGCAAATCGCTGTCGCTTCCCATAATTATTGCTATTTTTTTCATTTTATCCCCTCCGGAATTAAAAAGGGCATACTTACCCCTTAAAAAAGGATAAGTATGCCCAGACGGTCGGCGTTTAAACTTTTCGGTCCATGTGGTGCTCCACTTATCCGTCAGTCCCAAAAAGCCTTTTCGTATATTGAAATTATATCATATCGGTTGCGATTATGTCAAGCAATTTAAATGATTTGCAGAATAACGGTCTGTAAGTTTGTTGATGATGTGTTACAAAAATCAGCACGGCGTGAAACCGTGCTGTAAAGCCTTTATTGATGAGCTTATGCTATCAGCCATAAAAACCGTTCCGTTTTGTTACTTCCGTATGTACGGTAGATTTGCTTATTTTAAAAACCTTTGCCGCGGCGCGGACAGTGGCACCTGTATCAAGTATGTATTCGCCCAGTATTTCCGCTCTGTCCTGTGTCACTTCTTTCATACAACCAACTCCCCTTAGGTGCCTTTTGCACCCATTCACTGGTTAATTGTATGATTTTTCTTTGGTTTTTATGCCTTTTCGGAGCAAAACGGCGTTATTGATTACTGCTTTTCCGATTTTAATTTAGCGTAACAGACCAATACCCGACACCGTACCGACAGTGATTGCGGTGCATATGTAATACAAGTATAACAAATTGTCGGCAGAGATGTCAATTTTAAACCTGTTTTTGTTCTCCCAAACCAAATAAAAACAGAGTCTTAAAACATACCGTAAGCACGTAGTTAAACCGTGATGACGGTATGTTTTAATCGAACAACACAATTAAGGCGCGGCGTTTTTTTGAAGAAACCGTCGGTAAAAAACAGCGCCGACAATACTTGTAAGAACCTCGGTAACGGGGAACGTCATCCAAAAAAAGTCAAGACCGAGCCTTGAAAACAAATATCCCAGCGGAACAAACAAAACAACCGTGCGAATAACGGTAAGAGCGGAGCTTTTAAAGGCTGAACCGACAGCCTGAAAAAATACAGGAAAAATCAGCGAAGTTACCATAGGCAAAAAGCTGACGCCGACAAACCGAAAACCAACACTGCCGATACTTATTACCGCCGCGTCGTGGGTGAACACCTTAAGCATCTGCGTCGGAGCAAGGACAAAGCAGACCGTGCCGAGAGCCATAAGGGCAAGCCCGAACAAAATCGCGTCACCAAGCGTTTTCCTGCAACGTTCAATATTCCTTGCCGCATAGTTATAGCTTATAATCGGCACGATACAGGTCTGCATTGCACCAAGCGGAATGAAAAAGAACGTCTGCCACTTGTAATAAAGACCCAGCGCTGTAACCGCTTGATCGCTGAAGGTTGAAAGGATAAGATTAAGTCCCAATATGTAAAAGGTGTATGCCGCCTGCATAAGTATGTTGGGTGTGCCAAGGCGGAATATTCTTGCGATACAACGCGGATATACCTTTATTTCGGGCGGCTTTACGAATCCTTTTTTAAACACGACCGCCGCCGCGGCAATTTGTCCTGCCACGGTTGCGGCAGCCGCGCCGGCAATACCCATTTCCGGAAGTCCGAACATACCGAAAATCAGCAGCGGGTCCAGAATAATATTTGTAAGCGCCCCGATGATCTGCGCCGTCATCGGCGTTTTCATATCGCCGCCCGATTGCAGAACTTTTGTCCATATGCTTTCAAGAAACAAGCCGGCGCTTAATACACAGACGATCCTGCCGTACACCGTAACATCCCGAATGACCGCCTCGGAATCTGTTGACATTCTTGCGTAATAAGGCATAATTGCCCAGCAAACAGATGCAAACAAAATCCAAAGCGCTATTGCAAGCGGTGTGCCGACCCCGGCATATTCACCAGCCGATTTGCAATTCCCCTCACCGAACTTTGCCGCCATAACGGTGTTTATTCCAACGCCCGTTCCGACCGCAAGAGCAATCATTAAAAGCTGAATGGGATAAATAATTGACAGAGCCGTAAGCCCCGAATCCGAATATCTGCCCACAAAAAGGCTGTCCACAATATTGTAAAGCGCCTGAATAAGCTGAGCCAGCATAACCGGAGGAGCAAGTCGCAACAATATTTTGCTGATTTTTTCCGTTGCGAATAAATCCGTATTTTCCACCGTTTTTCTCCTGTTCATTCGGTATTTGATTTTACAATTCCTCATAATTCTACTCCGTCGTACATATAAAGTCAACAAAAAACTCGGATAGCCGAAACCCGTTCCTGCTGTAAATAATTTTTTGTCACTGTTAATAAAGTTTATAAACTGTTTTAAAGCAATTTGTAAATTCATACAGCATTAGTAGGTTTTTAAAAATAACGGTTGCAGATTTAAATTATTTGTGCTATTATGTCTGTAATGGATATTGAAAGGGGTAAGCGTTATGAAAGAGTTTTTCCGTACAAATTTTAAAGCTCGGGATAACTGCACCTTTTTCTCATGTAATTTAAATTCTGTTGCAGGCGCCGCTTTTATGTCGGCGTCTGTTTTTATTGTACGAATTATTAACATTCTAGGCATTATTATTAACAAGATTAATATTAAAGCGGCAGAGGATAGTTTTTCGTATATGTTATCATACGGCGTTTGTTAGAACAATGTATGGTTGAATTTTGAAAAAAGCCTTTGCCCATTCGGCAAAGGCTCTTTTTTATACCCTTTTTGTCCGGCCGGCAATAAGGGAGGTTAAAAAAACCCGAAGTTAAAAAGGAGAAAAAGAAAATGCAGTTTGTGAATTTTGTATTTGCTCTCAGTCCGCTTATAGTCGTACTGGTTGGAATATTGGGCTTTAAACAGCCGGCAAAAAGAGTTGCGCCGCTGGCGCTAATCTGGACATTGATTCTAGGGTTTACATATTTTAATGTCACAGGGGCTTCATTTGCTCAAAATATTACTGATTTTGACGCGCTTATATGGAAAGGAATTAAGGAAGGGCTTAAGATAGTTCTTATGGTTTTCGGAGCGTTCGTCATTCTTAATATCCTGCGTAAAACAGGTGCTATTGAAGATGTTAAAGCAACAATAGCGCACATAAGCGATGACCGCCGTGCGCAGGTTGTTATTGTAGGACTTATGCTTCCGATATTTTTAGAGGGAGCCGCCGGTGCAGGTTCCCCTGCAGCAATTGCCGCACCTTTTCTGGTGGCGCTCGGTTTTGACCCTGTGACTTCAATTGCGGTCGCACTTCTCGGCGACGCAACGCCTTGTTCGTGGGGCGGTGCAGGTCTTACAACAATAAACGGCGGTGCAGCGCTGGTAGACGCCGGAGTGTCTACCGTGTCGCTCAACTCCTCTATGGTGGGTCGCTTTCATATGTTCGGAGTTCTTGTTATACCGTTTTTAATGATTGCCCTCGCATTCGGCAAAAAAGGTTTTAAGGGCATCATCCCCTACCTTACATTCACCGGTGTTACCACAGGACTTGTTATGTTTTTGCTTTCAAATTTTGTGGGTGCAGAGGTCACTTCTATGGGTACGGGTCTTATTTCAATAGCTCTGTCTGTTGCATATGTCAGAATTTTTAAAATCAAAACACCTGAGGAATTTCGTCACAAGCAGGTAAAGCAGGACAGAAAATACAGCTCCCTGCGTGCCTTATCTCCGTATGTTTATATGCTTATATTGCTTCCCGCCGTGCGTTACGGTTTTCCGGCTCTTATAAAAAACGGATTTGCCGTAATGTGTACGTTCGGATACATATTCTGGGTCGATCTGGTTATATTGCTTTCGGGCATACTCGGCGCCCTGACTCTAAAGGTGACCGCAAAACAGTATTTTAAAATATGCAGGGAAACTGCAGTAAGCGTTCTTCCCGTTCTTGTAACCATAGGCAGTTTGCTTATAGTATCTTATATAATGCAATCGGAAAATACGGGAATGATAAAACTGATTGCTTCGGACGTTGCCTCAGTTGTGGGGCGTTTCTATCCGGCAGCGGCGGTATTGATAGGCTCGGGCGGTGCTTTTGTTACGGGAACGGGACTCGGCTCAAACATAATGTTCGCCGATATGCATATGCAGGCAGCAGAGGCGCTCGGTATGAACCCGATAACAGTGTTTGCGGGACAGAACGCAGGTGCGTCGCTCGGTAATATGATTTGCCCGAACAACACAGTTGCCGCCTGTGCCACCGTGGGTGAAAACGGCAACGAAAACAAGGTAATGCGCCGCACGCTTTTGGTATTCGGCATTATTCTGGTTCTTTATATGGTGCTTGCTATGCTTTACACCTGTGTCATATTCCCACACTTCGGTAAATAATCTTGCTTTTGCAAGTTAGTTTTAAAAATGAGAAAGGATGTTATTAAAATGAAAAAACGTATTTGCGGAATTATAGGTCTTGGTCACGTCGGGGCGCACGTTGCCTCTGCCCTTGCGATGCAGGGTATTGCGGACGAACTTGTGCTTGTGGATATGAACCGCCAAAAGCGTGACAGCGAGGTTCAGGATCTGCGTGATTCGGCGGCATATCTGCCGCACCGCGTGACTGTAAGACCCGGAGAATTTGAAGATCTCGGCGACTGCGACGTTATAGTAAACTGCGTAGGTAAAATAGAACTGCTGTGCGGCACGCACGACCGCGTTACGGAAATGGATTTTACAATACCTGCCGTTCGCGGATATGCGAATAAGATAAAGGCGTCGGGCTTTAACGGAGTGCTTATAAACATTACAAATCCCTGCGACATTGTAACAAGGGAACTCGCTTTGCATTTGGGATTGCCGAGAGGTCGCGTGTTCGGAACCGGGACAGGCCTTGATACCTCCAGACTTTTATCGGCACTTTCCCGTCAGACGGGCATAGACCATAAATCAATTACCTGCTATATGCTGGGCGAGCACGGAAATCAGCAGTTCGCGCCTTGGAGCTGCGTCAGCTTTAGAGGAAAGCCGCTTGACGACTGGGCAAAAACGGATTCGCGTTTCTGCTTTGACCGCGATGCCCTTCAAAAAGAGTCAATAGGCGGCGGATGGGTCACTTTTTCGGGCAAAAACTGCACCGAATACGGAATTGCCGCAACAGCGGCGCGTATGGTTCACATTGTTCTGCACGACGAAAAGGCGATAATGCCAGCCAGCGCCGAGCTATGCGGTGAATACGGCGAAAGCGGACTGTTTGCGGGAGTACCCTGCGTTATCGGTGCTTCCGGTGTTGAAGAAATTATTGAATTACCCCTGACGGCTGAGGAAAAAGAAAAATTCCATTCCTGCTGCGGCGGTATTAAGGAAAATATGAAACATTTATCGGAAATATAATATACCTCTTTCCCCGAAAAGCAGGCAAAAAAAGCCGGGCGCGTTTTTGAAACGGTTTCAAAAACGCGCCCGGCTTGTGTTTATTAAGTGTTACTTATTCAGCGCCTGCTGAACGGCAACCGCACACGCAACGGTCATACCGACCATCGGGTTGTTGCCCGCGCCTATAAGACCCATCATCTCAACGTGAGCCGGAACTGAGGAGGAACCGGCAAACTGAGCGTCGGAGTGCATACGGCCCATAGTATCCGTCATACCGTAGGAAGAAGGACCTGCCGCCATATTGTCGGGGTGGAGGGTACGACCCGTGCCGCCGCCCGACGCAACAGAGAAGTAGTTTACGCCGTTTTCAACGCACCATTTTTTGTAAGTGCCTGCAACCGGGTGCTGAAAACGTGTCGGGTTTGTTGAGTTACCTGTAATGGAAACGCCGACCTTTTCAAGCTTCATTATGGCAACGCCCTCGGGAACGTTATCTGCACCGTAGCACTTAACCGCAGCGCGCGCACCGTTAGAGAACGGCTTTTCGTAAACAACCTTAACCTCTTCCGAATAGGGATCAAACTCGGTTTCAACATATGTAAAGCCGTTGATACGAGAGATTATATAAGCCGCGTCCTTGCCGAGTCCGTTAAGAATAACGCGCAGGGGTTTAACCCTTACCTTGTTTGCGTTAAGGGCAATTTTAATAGCGCCTTCGGCTGCCGCAAAGGATTCGTGACCTGCCAGGAAGCAGAAGCACTCGGTTTCTTCCGAAAGGAGCATTTTTCCGAGGTTGCCGTGGCCGAGGCCAACCTTGCGGTTTTCGGCAACAGAGCCCGGAATACAGAAGGATTGAAGTCCTACGCCGATGTTTGCGGCGGCGGTGGCGGCTGATTTATCGCCTGTGCGTTCAGCCTCTTTAAAAGCAATCGCAGAGCCTACGGTGTAAGCCCACTTTGCGTTTTCAAAGCAGATAGGCTGTGTTTCCTGAACGGTTGTATACGGGTCAACGCCGTATTTCGCGCATATTTCCTTGCACTCATCAATAGAAGAGATACCGTAATTTTTGAGAACGCCGAGTATTTTTGCCTCGCGTCTTTCATAACCTTCAAACTGTGCCATTATACCGTACCTCCTTATTCTTCGCGCGGGTCGATGTATTTGACCGCGCCGTCTTCTTTATTAAAGCGTCCGTAGTGACCCATAGACTTCTTATAAGCCTCGTTCGGTTCCATACCCTTTTTAATAAGGTCGGTCATTTTGCCGAGAGAAACGAACTCGTAGCCTATAACCTCGTCATTTTCGTCAAGAGCCATTCTTGTGCAGTAGCCCTCGGTCATTTCAAGGTATCTTACGCCCTTGGACTTAGTGCCGTACATTGTACCTACCATTGAGCGCGCGCCCTTGCCGAGGTCCTCCATGCCCGCGCCGATTACAAGACCGCCCTCTGAAAAAGCGGACTGGCTGCGGCCGTAAACTATCTGTAAAAACAGCTCGCGCATTGCGGTGTTGATAGCGTCGCACACAAGGTCGGTGTTAAGGGCTTCCAGAACGGTTTTGCCGGGGAGAATTTCGGCAGCCATGGCAGCCGAATGTGTCATACCCGAGCAGCCTACGGTTTCAACCAAAGCTTCCTCGATTATACCGTCCTTAACATTAAGGGACAGCTTACATGCGCCCTGCTGCGGCGCGCACCAACCCACGCCGTGGGTGTAAGCAGAGATATCCTTGATCTCTTTTGCCTGTATCCATTTGCCCTCTTCCGGAATCGGAGCGGGACCGTGGTGCGGACCCTTGGCAACGGGACACATATTTTCTACTTCTTTTGAATAAATCATATATGTACTCCTTTCGGTGATACGGCGTTCTGCCGATTACCTATTTAGCCGAAATTTACAAAATTCGACCATACGAGTTCATTATAACAAATTAAAAAGAAAAAGACAAGTGTTTGGGTTTAAAAAACTGAAAATCCGATTATTTTTTTAAGTTGTGCGGAAAAAACTTTAAAAAATGTTGACAAACGGGAGAGATTATGCTAATATATTTTGGTACGAATTAAGTACAACCGGGTGTGGCGCAGCTGGTAGCGCGCTTGACTGGGGGTCAAGAGGCCGCAAGTTCAAGTCTTGTCACTCGGACCAACCGAGTGTCTCGACATACAGTTGAGGCACTTTTTTTGTTTTTTACCGGCTCTGCCGCACAGGAAACGTATTACCTGTTCAGAGTTCGGTTTTGTTTTTATTTCAATACACTGCCGCACATCTGCCGATTTTTAACAAACGTTAAGGTTACGGACAAGCTTGTACCCTGCCGGTTTGAATTTACGGCTTTACGCACCGCGTCAGATTATTTCAGAGGTATAAAAAATGAAGAAAATCGCAAAATTAACAGCTGTTTTCCTGGCAACGGTCTTGTTGATTTCGGGAGTCGGCTGCGGGAAAAAATATCAGGACGCAATTATATATTTTGAAACACCCGATAAGCCTGCCACCGCAGACCCGCAGACTGCGTCGACGGTTGCCGAACTGATACTGGCAAGCAATACGTTTGAGGGACTGCTCAGAAGAAACTCAAGCGGTGCCGTGGTGTGCGGGGTGAGCGAAAGCTACTCAAGATCGGGCAATGAATACACGTTTGTATTAAAGAATAATGTTAAATGGAGCAACGGCGAACCGCTTACGGCGCACGATTTTGTTTTCGGTTTCAGACGCGCGGTTATGCCCGAAACGCGGTCGCCATTTGCAAAAAGGCTTTTCTGCATTGAAAACGCGGAGAAAATAAACAAGGGCGAACTTCAGCCCGACGCGCTCGGCGTTACCGCCGACGGCGAGTACAAGCTTAAAATTAAACTGTGCTATGATGACGAAAGCTTTGAGGAAACGCTTACCACAAGCGTTGCTATGCCCTGCAACGAAAAGTTTTTTGAGGAAACGGGCGGTAGATACGGCCTTGCGGCGGACAGTATAATAAGCTGCGGCAGTTATAAAATCACAAAATGGACGGACGACCCGTTTGCCCTGCGCCTTAAAAAGAACCCGGAGTATTCAGGCACGTTCCCCGCGAAAAACGCCGCCGTTTACATTACAAAAGATAAAGAAAAAACCGCGTTTGAACGACTGCGCGACAATAATGTTGACATTTCGTTCATCGATTCTTCTTTAATGAACGAGGCAAAAGCCGATAAGCTTTTAACCGCCGAATACAAAAACATCTGCTGGTATCTTACAATGAGCGACGAACTGTCCGCAGGGCTTCGCCGTTCGTTCTTAATGCTCACGGGCAGCAATGTTTACGCAAAGGATTTTGCACCCGGATTTTACACGGCGGGTTCCGTGTTTCCGCCCGCCGTATGCCAAACCGTAATATCAGCGGGGCTTACCGAATACAACGCCGCCGCGGGCAAGGCGCTGTACACCGCGGAAACCTCAAAGCTTGAAAACGGCAAACTGCCGTCGGAAATTAAACTTTATTACAGCAACACCGACTCCGCAAAGCCCATTATTACAGACATTGTGGGACATTGGCAGAACAATCTCGGGGCATACATCAACATAATTGCGGCAGATAAGCCCGAAGCCCTCGCGGAGGAGCTTAAATCAAAAACACTGCCGATGGCGGTGTTCCCCGTGACCGCCGACAGCGAAAGCCTTTCCGAATATGCAGAGAAATTCGGCATTAACTACGGCGGCGAAACCGAAGAGCAGTTACAGGAAAAAATACTCAAATTAAGCAATGTTTTGCCCATTGCGTACCAGAGCACCGTGATTGCGTATTCCGAAGCTTTGAGCGACGTATTTACCGAGCTCGGCAACGGATATATTGATTTTTCGTTTATTGTTAAGACCGATTGACGGAATTGTTTTAAAAAAAAGATGACAAAGCCACAAAAAAATGGTATACTGTTATTTGTAGTATTATAAGCGGAGGTTGATCGCTTGAAATTACTGGCAATAGACGGAAACAGCATAATTAACCGAGCGTTTTACGGCATTAAACTGTTAACCACAAAGGACGGCAAATACACCAACGCCGTTTACGGCTTTATAAATATACTGAACAAACTTATAGGCGCCGAACATCCCGACGGTATCGCCGCCTGTTTTGACCTTAAAAAGCCTACATTCAGGCATTTAAAATACAGTGAATACAAGGCGGGCAGAAAGGGTATGCCGCCCGAGCTTGCCGAGCAGCTGCCCGTTATGAAAGAGTGGCTCAGACTTGCGGGCTGCGTATGTGTTGAGTGCGAGGGATACGAGGCGGATGACATTTTGGGTACGCTTGCCGATATGTGCGAAAAAAACGGTGACGAATGCGTTATTGCAACGGGAGACCGTGATTCCCTGCAGCTTATCTCCGACTCAACAAGGGTTCTTCTTGCTGCGACCAAAATGGGCAAACCCGAAATTATAAATTACAACAAGCAAACGCTTTTTCAAAAATACGGTCTTACACCGCACGAAATGATTGAGCTTAAAAGCCTTATGGGCGATTCTTCGGACAATATACCCGGCGTTGCCGGCGTAGGCGAAAAAACGGCGACAGACCTTATTTCACGTTTCCATTCCATTGATTATATCTATGAAAATCTGAGCATTATAGATATAAAGGAAAATGTACGCAAAAAGCTTGAAATCGGCAAAGACAGCGCTTTTTTAAGCCGTGAACTCGGCACTATATGCCGCACCGCCCCGATTGACAAAAATACCGATAACTACAAGCTTAAAACACCCGACAACGCAGGTCTTGCAAAGCTGATGACCGAGCTTGAATTTTACAAGCTTATGGAAAAAATGGGTATAACACCCGACAACTCCTCGGCGGTTAAACCATCTGTCGGTGAGGACGAGGCGGTGTTTTCCGTAATGCCGTACGACTCTCCCGTAACAAACGGTATAACGGATATTTACAGCGAAAACGGTGAGAATGTCATTGTATCCGGCGGCAGGGTGTGCAAAATAAGCGGTGAAACGCTTGAAAGAATACTCCGCAACGAGAAAACCGAAAAAAGGGTTTATGACTGCAAAACGCTGTTTAAGCAGTACGGCAATGTAAATAATATTGTGTTTGACGCAATGCTGGCGGCTTATATCTGCAATCCGTCCGCCTCATCATATTCGCCCGACAGAATTATCGGGGAGTACTCATCATTACGGCAGTTGCCCGAAACCGAGGATGAAACTGTTATAAACGCGTGCCGATTTTCGTCCGCGTGCCGCAACCTTGAAAACGAACTTAAAGCCACAGGTCAGGATAACCTGTTTTACAATATTGAACTTCCGCTCTCCCGCGTTCTGGGCGCAATGGAGCAGTACGGCTTTTTGGCGGACGTTAAGGGTCTTGAAATACTCTCCGACGAACTCAAGGGACGTATAGAGGTTATTGAAAAACAGATATACGAGCTTGTGGGTTACGAGTTTAACCTCAATTCGCCGAAACAACTTGGCACCGCATTGTTTGAAAAGCTGGGACTGCCCGCAAAAAAGAAGACGAAAAGCGGTTACAGCACAAATGCGGAGGTGCTTGAAAGCTTAAGATACGCCCACCCCGCCATTGGTCTGCTGCTTACTTACAGACAGCTTGCAAAGCTTAAATCAACCTATGCTGACGGACTGCGCGACTGCGTGGCGGAGGATGGCAGAATACACTCAACCTTTAATCAGACAGAGGCGAGAACCGGCAGAATAAGCTCTTCCGAGCCGAATTTACAAAACATTCCCGTGAGAACCGAGGAAGGCAAAAGACTGCGCGAATTCTTTATTGCGCCCGAAGGCAGAGTGCTTTGTGACGCCGACTACTCGCAGATTGAACTGCGGGTGCTTGCCAGCATTTCGGGCGATAAAAATATGATAGACTCTTTTAACAGGGGAACGGATATTCACACCGTTACCGCGTCACAGGTATTCGGCGTTCCCGAGGATATGACAACCCCCGAGCTTCGCAGCCGTGCAAAGGCGGTAAATTTCGGAATAGTGTACGGTATAGGCGCATTTTCGCTTGCCAAGGATATTGGCGTTACCCGTGCCGAGGCAGACAGGTACATTAAAAATTACCTTGCAACCTACCCCGGTGTTGCCGCTTATATGAAAAAAACAATTGAGGACGCAAAGAAAAACGGATTTGTAACCACATACTACGGCAGACGGCGTTATTTGCCCGAGCTTTCAAACTCCAACGGCAATATGCGCGCGTTCGGCGAACGTGTTGCCAGAAACGCGCCGATTCAGGGAACCGCCGCAGACATAATAAAGCTTGCAATGATACGTGTTTTCAACCGACTTGAAAACGAAGTGCCGAGCGCAAGGCTTATTTTACAGGTTCACGACGAATTGATCGTTGAGTGTGACAAGGGCGACGCAGAAAGGGTTTGTGCTTTGCTTGAAACCGAAATGGAAAACGCCTCCGACCTTGCCGTTAAGCTTACAGCCGACGCGCACTACGGCAAGACCTGGCTGGAGGCAAAGGGTTAATGAACGTACTGTTTGTCTGCACAGGCAACACCTGCCGCAGTATAATGGCGGAGGCCTACCTTAAATCGCTGTCGGTTTCGGGCGTGAACGCCTTAAGCCGTGGAATTTGCGCCGACGGTTCTCCCGTCAGCCCGAATGCGGTCCGTGTTTTGGCGGAGGCGGGAATAACCGCGCCGAAAGGCTTTTCCGAGCAAATTACCGACGATGACATTAAAAATTCCGATAAGATCATCTGCCTCTCAGCCGAGCATATTTCCGCGCTTTTAAACTGCGGAGCACAAAAAGAAAAGCTTTGTCTGCTTGCGGGCGGTGTTCCCGACCCCTACGGCGGAAGCACCGAAGAATACCGCGAATGTTTTAAAAAAATCAAAGGTAAAATCGACGCGCTTGTAAACTCGGGATTTTTTAATTCCTATACTGTTGTTCCCCTTGATCACCTACACTTACAGGCAATTGCAAAGCTGGAAAAAATTTGTTTTTCTGAGCCCTGGAGCGCCGACGGAATTGCAGAATCCTACAAAACGGGAACAAAATTTTTTGTTGCCGAATGCGGCGGCCGCGTTTTGGGATATGCGGGAATAAAGCCCGTATTGGACGAGGGGTACATTACAAATATTGCCGTTTTCCCGAAGCACCGCAACAACGGTGTCGCCACCGCCCTGATTAAAAGGATTTTTTCCTTTGCGCGAGATAATGCTCTTTCTTTTGTATCGCTTGAAGTCAGGGAATCAAACCTTGCGGCAATTTCACTTTATAACAAGTTCGGCTTTAAAACCGAGGGCAGGCGGAAGGATTTTTACCGTGATCCGTGCGAGGACGCGCTTATAATGACAAAGAGGTTTAAAACAGATGAAGATACTTGCGATTGAAAGCTCCTGCGATGAAACCGCGGCTGCCGTTACGGAAGAACGCAAAATAATTTCAAGCGTTGTTTCAACTCAGATAGCCGAACACCGCATTTACGGCGGAGTAGTGCCGGAAATTGCGTCACGCCGCCACACCGAAGCCATATCGGCGGTATGCAGCAGGGCACTCAGCGACGCGGGACTTACATACCGCGATGTTGACGCGGTTGCGGTGACATTTGCGCCGGGGCTTATAGGGGCGCTCCTTGTGGGTGTGAACTACGCAAAGGGGCTTTCGCTGTCGCTTAATAAACCGCTGATACCTGTGCACCACCTGCGTTCGCACATTGCGGCAAATTATATTGACAGCCCGGAACTAAAGCCGCCGTTTCTCTGCCTTTTGGTATCGGGCGGGAACACCGTGCTTGCAGAGGTCACGGATTACACAAAATTTAAAATACTCGGCGGAACCAAGGATGACGCCGCGGGCGAGTGCTTTGATAAGGCGGCGCGCTGTATGGGGCTTGAATATCCCGGAGGCGTTACGCTTGATAAAACGGCAACCGTTGCCGACGCCGTTAAATACCCTCTTCCCCACCCAAGAGTGAGTACAGGAGAATTTGATTTCAGCTTTTCGGGGCTTAAGACCGCCGTTATGAATCTTGTTAACAATTCGGCGCAAAAGGGCGAGGAAATTGATGTTCCCGTTGTTTGTGCAACGGTGCGTAAATGCGTTTGTGATATTCTTATTGAAAAAACAATGCTTGCCGCCGAAAAATTCGGTTACAAAACGGTGTGCATAGCGGGCGGGGTTTCCGCCAACAGCGAGCTGCGCGGCAGAATGGCAGACGAGTGTAAACGCCGCGGCATCGCGCTTCATTATCCCAAGCTTTGCTACTGCGGAGATAATGCGGCAATGGTGGGCGTGCAGGCGTTTTATGAATATCTGAGCGGCAACACGGGCGATATGTCGCTTAACGCCGCGGCAACTCTGCCTATTGATTACAGATGAAAGGAATGTGCTTATGGCGGAAAACATTTTGCTTATAGTAAACCCCTGCTCGGGAAGGGCAAGAATGAGAACCGAGCTTTTAAAGGTTGTTGAAATTCTTTCAAGGGACGACAGCGCGGTTACGGTATACCCCACAAAAAGCCGCGGCGACGCTACAAGATACGTTATTGAAAAAGCCGACGACAGGTATGACAGAATTGTGGTATGCGGCGGCGACGGTACTCTTAACGAGGTTATAACCGGACTTATGGTTTCCGGCAAAAAGTACACTCTCGGGTACATTCCGTCGGGTACGCTTAACGAATGGTCGGGCGGACTGCACATTTCAAGAAGTATACCGAAGGCCGCCGAAGATATAACAACGGGCAAAAACATACTGCTTGACATCGGAAAATTTTCGGACAGATATTTTTCCTACACCGCGTCGTTCGGCGCGTTTACCGACGCCTCCTATTCCGCTCCGCAGGATATTAAAAACGTTCTGGGGCAAACGGCGTACTTTTTTGAGGGAATAAAAAGCCTTGGAAACATCAGGCCCATTCACCTTAAATTCACAACCGACGAGCATGAAATTGAGGGCGATTTTCTTTTCGGCGCGGTATCGAATTCAATGTCGGTCGGCGGTATAGTTAAATTTGACGAGTCCGTGATAAAGCTTAACGACGGCAAGTTTGAGGTGCTGCTCATTCGCAATCCGGACAACATTTTAAAGCTGCAGCCCGTTATTGACGGAATTTTAAAGCGCGACCTTAACCGCCCCGGAATTGAGTTCTTCACCGCAGACAAGGTTACCGTAACGGGCGGGAAAGATATTTCCTGGACGCTTGACGGCGAACAGGCAGACGGTGCCGAAACGGTAACAATTGAAAACATACACAATGCGATCGAGCTTACCGTTCCGCAACAATAAACCAAGGGAGATTTTAAATGTTTACAAGAGATATAGGCGTAGACCTGGGTACGGCAAATACTCTGGTATGCGTTAAGGGCAAAGGTATAATAATGCGGGAGCCTTCTGTTGTGGCTTACGACATACGTAACGACGCGGTTCGCGCCGTCGGAACAGAGGCAAAGGAAATGATCGGCAGAACGCCCGGCTCGATTGTTGCCGTAAGACCGCTTAAAGACGGTGTTATTGCCGATTTTGACGTTACAGCCGCAATGCTTAAAAGATTTATAAGGCAGGCTCTTAAAGGTTCGTTCTTTTCAAGGGTCAGAATGGTTGTCTGCATTCCCGCCGGCGTTACCGAGGTTGAAAGCAGAGCCGTATATGACGCCGCAAAACAGGCGGGCGCTTCGGACGTGGACCTTGTTGAAGAGCCTATGGCGGCGGCGGTGGGCGCGGGTCTGCCCGTGTGGGACGCCGCAGGCAGTATGGTGGTTGACGTGGGCGGCGGCACAAGCGAGGTTGCGGTAATTTCACTCGGGGATATTGTAACGGCGCAGTCTATCCGTGTTGCGGGCGACGATCTTGACGAGGCAATAATAAACTACGTACGCAAAAAGCATAACCTTCTTATAGGCGAACGCACCGCAGAGCAGATAAAGATAGAGATAGGCTCGGCAAAGCCGTACGACAACGAAACATCAATTGAAATAAAGGGAAGAAACCAGGTTGACGGTCTGCCCAAAAACGTTTTCATAACCTCGGAGGAGGTACGCAACGCAATGACAGACCCCATTTCCCAGATTATTGACACCATAAGGCTTACGCTTGAAAAAACTCCGCCTGAGCTTTCCGCCGATATTATTGACCGCGGAATTACGCTCACCGGCGGCGGCGCACTGCTGCGCGGCTTTGCGGAGCTTATTGCCGAGGAAACCGGAATGCCGGTTACGGTTGCCGCAAACCCGCTTGACTGCGTGGTTTTGGGTACTGCAAAGCGGCTTGAGGCAGACAGCGGCTTTGATAACTATGTTTTCAGGCGCGGAAAAAGATTCAGATAGTATTATTGGAGGATAAAAATGCGGTTTTTCTTTAGAAGCCGACAATTTAAGGTGACCGCCGCTGTTGCCGTGATTTTAATTGTTATTGCCGCCGTCACGGCGGCAATAGGCGGCAGGATGTCACCGCAGGCAAATATAATAGGAACGTTCACGGCACCGTTCCGTATGGCTGCAACCAAAATTTCAAACGGTATTTCGGATTTTGTGAAAACATACACCGACGGCGAAAAGCTTGCAATCAGGAACGCCGAGCTTGAAAACGAAGCGGCAGAACTGAGGAAAAAGATTGCCGATTATGAAAAGGCAATAAGCGAGAATGAGTTTTATAAAGATTACCTCGGCATAAAAGAAAAAAATCCCGATTTTAAATTTGCCGCCGCAACGCTTATCTCGCGCGACAAAGAAGACCCCTACAAAAGCTTTGTTATAAACAAGGGAACGCTGAACGGCGTACGCGCGTACGACCCCGTTATTACCGAAGCCGGGCTTGTAGGCTACATAGGCGAGGCGGGGCTTACAACCTCTAAGGTTACAACCATTCTTTCCCCCGAACTCACCGCGGGAGCACTCGATAACCGCACGAGCGACTCAGGCGTGCTTTCAGGCTCTGCCGAGCTTGCGGAAAACGGACTCACCAAATTTTACAACCTCTCCCGCAGCTGCAATATTGCCGTGGGTGATTATGTGGTAACGTCCGGCGAGGGAATTTTTCCCTCGGGATTGCTTATCGGCACAATACAGTCGGTCGGGAGCGATAAATACAACACCTCGATTTACGCGGATATAAAACCCTTTGCACCGATTGACGAGCTTAAGAGCGTAATGGTAATAACCGAATTTGAGGGGCAGGGCGGACTTAAGCCCGAAGATAAATAGAATTTAAAGGAGCGGTAGTGTGACTGAGAAAAAGCCAAATATAAAATCGGCAGTTTTAAGCTTTGTTATGTTTAGCGCCGCATTTCTTTTACACTATACAGATGTTATAAACATAAGCATAAAATCCGCGGTTCCCATTCTTATTATCCCGCTGCTTACGGCCTTTTCAATGTTTAAAAGCACAGGTGTGTCTGCGGCGGCGGGACTTGCCGTCGGGATATGTATGGACGGATGTGCCGAAGGCTCTTCCTGTTTTAACTCGGTGGTTTTAATGCTGTTCGCAATTTTTATTTCAGCACTGTCGGACAACCTGTTCAATAAAAACATTCGCTCGGCACTGCTGCTTTCACTGCTGTTCAGCTTTTTGTATTTCATTTTAAGGTGGACGTTTTTCTACGCATTTTCTTACAACGCGGGTCAGAATTTAACGTATCTGTTACAGCGTGCGCTTCCCAGCGCGCTTTATACCGCGGTTTTCATAATACCGTTTTACTTTGTTTTCAAAGGTCTTAATTCAGAACAATAAGGAGAATTACACTTGCCGTTTCAGAAAAAAAGGCAGATACCTCTAACGGTGCTTTCGTGCCTGCTGGTTCTTGCCATACTGTTTTACACCGTTCGCATTTATTCACTCCAGGTCGTATATGCGGATAAATATGTTGATAAGAACGACGGTGCCACATCCGTGCGAACCGCCGTTTTAAAGGCGCCCCGCGGCGAAATTCTCGATTATTACGGCAGGCAGATCGCCATTAACCGCGATGGCTATAACGTTGTTTTCAACAAGGCATACGTTAAGGATGATCTTAACGACATAATTTTAACGCTGATCTCGCTTTTTGTTGAAAAGGGAGTTGAATATAAGGACGAACTGCCTATGGAAGCAACAGCGCCCTACGGCTTTAAAGCGGGAGAGTCAACCGATAAGCTTATATCAAAGCTGGGGCTTGCGCGTTACGCCACGGCTCAGAACTGCTTTGACGCCATGGTGAAAAAGTACAAGCTTGAGAACTTTACCGCCGATGAACAGCGCAAAATTATGGGTGTTCGTTACGGTATGGATATTTCGGATTTTTCAATTTCATACCCATATACATTTGCGGAGGACATTCCCACAGAGCTTATGCGTAAGATTTCGGAATCGGGATTTATGCTTTCGGGCGTTTCGGTTAACGTTGTCCCCTTTCGTCAGTATACGGATACCTCGCTTGCAGTTAACCTTATAGGCTCCGTCGGACCTATTTTTGCCGAGGAATGGGACGAATACAAAAAGAAAGGGTATTCGTATAACGATAAAATAGGCAAAAGCGGAATTGAAAAATGGGGAGAAAAATATCTGCGCGGAACGGACGGCGAGATCACCTACCGTTTAGACAGCCGCGGAAATATTATTTCAAGCGAGGTTACAAAAGAGCCGGTGTCTGGCAAAACAATTATGCTCACGCTTGATAAAAAGCTTCAGAGAACGGCTCAGGACTCACTTGAAGCCACAATTAACGACCTGCGCTCAAACGGCGGAACGGCAGTTGCGGGCGCGGCGGTCGCAGTTCAGGTCAACAGCGGAAAGGTCATCTGTGCCGCAAATTACCCCACATACGACTCCGCAACACTCGGCAAGGAATACGACAAGCTTTCCGCCGACCCGCGCAAGCCGCTTACCGACCGCGCCTTTCAGGGCGTTTACCCGATAGGCTCAACAATTAAGCCCGCGGTCGCCGTTGCGGCAATGGAAAACGGACTTTACAAAACGGGTGAAACAATATTCTGCAGTCACACCTACAAGCTGTTTTCAGACTTCCAACCGAGCTGTATGGGTTATCACAAAGCAATAAACCTCAACACCGCGCTGGAAAAGAGCTGCAACTACTTCTTTTTTGAACTTGGAAGAAGGCTGGGTGCTCAAAAACTGACCGACTACTACAAGCAGTTCGGTCTTGGCGTAAAGACAGGTGTGGAGGTTGACGACAGCAAGGGCATCTTCAAGCAGGCCAACTCAAACGGCGGCGGCGATACGCTGCAATATGCAATAGGTCAGCTTAACGCGTTCACTCCCCTGCAGCTGGCAAATTATATTGCAACGCTCGCAAACGGCGGCACCCATTACAGGGCAAGCCTTATAAGCAAGATAGTTTCGTACGACCTTTCCTCGGTATATGACGACAGCGCCCCGCAGGCAGTCAACAAGGTTTCAATATCGGAAAACACCTTAAAAGCCGTAAAGGAAGGTATGCTCTCCGTTACCGAGGACGGAACGGGACGCAACACCTTCGGCACATACAGCATAAAGCTCGGCGGTAAAACAGGTACCGCGCAGGTTCAGGGAAAAGCCGACCACAGCCTTTTTGTTGTTTTTGCACCGTATGAAAACCCGCAGATCGCGGTTTCGGTCGTGCTGGAAAACGGCGCTTCCGGCATCGGTGCCGGCAGGGTCGTTAAGGATATTCTGAACGCATACTTTTTCTCGGATTACAACAACACACCCGATACCGTACCGTTTACGGTGCTGAGCTGAAAAATCGACATTATTTTCTTGAAAACAAGCGGCAAATGTGGTATATTTATATTCGTACACCGAAAGAAAGAGGGTGCCGCGTACGGAGAACACAAAAACAATCACAACCAACAAAAAGGCGTTTCACGAATATTTTGTGCTTGAAAGCTTTGAATGCGGCATTGAGCTTTCGGGAACGGAGATAAAATCGATAAGGCAGGGCGGTGCGAACCTAAAGGACGCCTGGTGCAGTGTGGACGGCGGCGAAATGATAATAAAGCAGCTGCACATAAGCCCCTATGAGCATGGGAATATTTTTAATAAAAACCCCATTCGCAACAGGCGGCTTTTGCTTCACAAGCGTGAAATAATGCGCCTTTTGGGAGCAGTCAAGCAGGAAGGGCTGGCACTCGTTCCCCTTTCGCTTTATTTCAAGGGGTCGCTGGTTAAAGTTCAGCTGGGGCTTTGCAAAGGCAAAAAGCTGCACGACAAGCGTGAAACCGCCGCAAGACGTGATGCCGCAAGGGTAATTGACAGGGCAATGAAGGAACAAAACAGATAAATATTTCACGGGGGTGTAAAGGTTTCGACAGGGATCTTGAAATACCGGAAGCGAGCAGCGGTGCGGAACCGCTATAAAATCCGTAAAAAAATTAATTAACAACAATAACGTTGCTTTAGCAGCCTAATTCAGGCTGCTCATCCGACCCGAGAACACCGCGGCTCGGCAAGGGTGTCATTTTAGCGGTGAACGTGAACACGGGAGTGCTCCTGCCCGCGTCACGGCTATTGGAGCTACCGAGTGCCGAAGTTTGACGTTTGACGTCCGCACAAGGGAATTTAAATAAACGTCTGCGCTCGGAGATGTCGGTACGGATTGATTTCTGGACAGGAGTTCGACTCTCCTCACCTCCACCAATTTAATCGCCGGTCGAACCGGTAAAGCAGAGCTCATCATTCTGCCATACGGTTTTATGCCGGCGAGTCGTCTTACAAGTCCGCTTTAACAGCGGACTTCTTCTTTTTAGGCAGCAGGGGCTCGTCCGTTATCTGACCTAAGAATCAACGTCGCAAACAGCGCACTTGATTTTTAGGTCAGCTGTGCTTTTAACTTCTTGTCCGAAAATCGGGCAAACATATTTATAAGGCTTTTCGCGCTCCGAGCTTGCTTTTTTCTGCGGAGTAACACGGGCAAATCTGATACTCATATCAAAGCCGCTGTTATTCAGCTTTTTGATAAAAGCTTCCGTAGGACTTGTGATTGAATAGCCGATTGCGCGGTCGTATTCAATATTAGGCAATACAAGTGCACCATTTCGTGACAAAGAGTAGCTGCGGTATTTGCCATAGGTCTGTTGATAAATTCAGCACCGAGGTTAATCTCATACATTGCAGAGTCCTTAGATTTCCATATCTGTTTTGTTGTGCAATGGCCGTATGCCTTAGGCGAGCTTTGTACTGTAATAAACGGTCTCGGAAGTTTACCCTCAAGGTAAATGCCGTTGAGTTTATCGAAAAGAACCTCAAGAGCCGTAATGGTCTCGCTCATTTTTATAGTCTTGTCCTGTTCAACCTCTTTCCACCGGCGGCGCGGCGTTATATTTCCGGTGCATAAAAACATCCATATCAAAATTATATTTTCGTGCCTCGATCCACGGTGGGTTTAATATGCACAACAAGTTCATTTGTACCCTTTTTTATTCCCTCGGCTTTAAACTCATAAGTAATAAACATATTATCCGCAGAGCCGATAATATTACCGTTTAAGTATACATCCGCAAACGTATCTATGCCGTCAAATATCAGGATATGCTCTGTCAGAGTCCGTTCCCGCATAATCAAAATTTACACAGTACCACAGGTGGCGGTTTTCAAGCTTTTAAATATCAAATGTGTTTTTACCGTAGAACGGGTCTTTTATTAAGCCCGCTTTTTTGCATATCCAATTCATAGTTTCCCGGAACCTATGCCGGGTATTGAGTCTATTCCGTGAGATTTAAGCGCATCCTTGTTACATATTTTCTCCGCAAAGTCCCTGCAAACTCTGTTTTCGGAAACATACAACCTCCGGCTTTCTTTTAAAAGCCGTTCCGATTTATACATTTACATCCACCCGCTCTGTAAATTATTTATAACACCGCAAATTGCGGACTTCGTCCATAATATACACTGATCCGTTTTTAATTTCAACCCCTATTTTTGCTTGCAGAGCATAAAATTACTCCGCCGCACAAAATGTGCGGCGGAGTAAAATCTGTACTGCTCGTGAGCTTTATTTTAAAGTCTTTTTATTATCTCGTTATTCTGCGAAACAATGTGTCCCACGGCATATATTAAAAACAGTGTTATAATTGAAAGAATTATTCCCACAATAACCAGCGCCACCGAAACAACGGCAAATATTTTGTCCAGCATAAAAAGCACAACGGCGCCGGCAACAAATATCAGCAAAATTGCTACTGACACTATAAACGATATTGCTTTTATAATTTTATCAATATGCCTAAACACCCCGTTGCCGTAGTTCTGAGTAACCGCCTTAATACTGCTCTTTGTGTGCGGAACGGTTGAGGAGCTGATGTCCTCATAGCCCTCGTCGGTCAAGAAATTATCATCCAATTAAGAACTCTCCCTTCGGTTTAAACCTTTTCAACACCTATTGTTACCTTTTCACCGTTTATATCCCAGTCCTTGGTGTAGCCCGCAGGCTCGGCAACACTTATTGCATCCGCAAGCGTATCGCCCGCAATATCCGCTTTCTTTGAAACAGCAACGTCGGTTACCCTTTCACTGCCCTTTACGGTCACACTGATATGATCGGTGACATTGAAGCCGGCTTCTTTACGCATAGTCTGAATTTTACTTATAAGTTCGCGCGCAAAGCCTTCTTCAACAAGCTCCTTTGTGAGCGTTGTATCAATCGCAACCGTTATTCCACGGTCGCTCACGGTATAAAATCCTTCTTTTTGCTTTGCCTCAATAAGCAGGTCCTCGGTTTCAAGGATAACCTCTCCCGACGCAAGCCGCAAAACAATTTTACCGTTTTCATCGAGTTCCTTTTTAGCCTTAGTGCCGTCCAGTTCGGAAAGTGCCGTTCTTATTTCATTCAGCTGTTTGCCGAACTTAGGACCTACGGTTTTAAGCTGAGGTTTGAACTTATAGGTCACAAAATCGTCCACCTTATCGGTAAAACATACATTCTTTATATTAAGCTCATCGCGGATAACATCGGTATAATAGCCGTCAAGTTCACCGTCAAGCTTAACATACATGGTAGCAAGGGGCTGACGGTTCTTAAGCGCCGAGCCGTTTCTTGCGGCTCTGCCCAGAACCACTATTTCAAGAACCTTATCCATTTTATCCTCAAGCTCTTTATCAACAGCCTTTTCGTCAACTTCCGGGAAGGTGCAGAGATGTATACTCTCGGGTGCCGATTTATCAACGCTGCGAACAAGGTTTTGATAAATGCTCTCGGTCATAAACGGAATCATGGGTGCCGCCGCCTTGGCGGTGGTGACAAGCGCGGTGTAAAGGGTCATATACGCCGCAATTTTATCCTCCGGCAAGCCCTGAACCCAATATCTTTCTCTGCCGCGGCGGACGTACCAGTTACTCATATCGTCCACAAATTCCTGCAAAGCCCTTGCCGCCTCGGGTATACGGTAGTTACAAAGGTTATCATCAACCGCTTTTACCATTGAATTAAGCTTTGACAAAAGCCATTTATCCATAACGGTAAGCTTGCAATTTTTAAGAGAATATTTCGTGGGGTCAAACTCGTCTATATTAGCGTAAAGCACATAGAAAGCATAGGTGTTCCACAATGTACCCATAAATTTGCGCTGACCCTCTGTTACCGCCTTATCGTGGAAACGGTTGGGCAGCCACGGGGCGGAATTGGTGTAGAAATACCAGCGTATTGCGTCCGCACCGAATTTTTCAAGCGCCTCAAACGGGTCAACCGCGTTGCCCTTTGATTTACTCATCTTCTGTCCGTTTTCATCCTGCACGTGGCCTAAAACTATGACGTTTTTATAGGGTGCTTTATTGAAAATAAGGGTGGAAATCGCAAGCAATGAATAGAACCAGCCTCTTGTTTGGTCAACCGCCTCGGATATAAAGTCCGCCGGGAACTGCGATTCAAACAGTTCCTTATTTTCAAACGGATAATGATGCTGCGCAAACGGCATTGAGCCCGAATCGAACCAGCAGTCTATAACCTCGGGTACTCTGTGCATCTGCTTGCCGCAGTGCGGACATTTTATAGTTACCGCGTCGATATACGGGCGGTGCAGTTCAATGTTATCGGGGCAGTTATCGGACATTTCCTTTAATTCCGCAATACTGCCGACAGAGTGCATATGGCCGCACTCGCACTGCCAGATGTTAAGCGGTGTTCCCCAATAGCGGTTGCGCGAAATGCCCCAATCCTGAACATTTTTAAGCCAGTCGCCGAAACGTCCCTTACCTATGCTTTCGGGTATCCAGTTAATGGTGTCGTTATTGCGGATAAGGTCGTCGCGCACGTCGGTCATCTTTATAAACCACGATTCGCGCGCATAGTAAATAAGCGGGGTATCACAGCGCCAGCAGAACGGATAATCGTGTTCAAATTTAGGCGCGTCAAAAAGCAGTCCCTTTGCGTCCAGATCCTTTAAAACAAGCGGGTCGGCTTTCTTTACGAATATTCCGGCATACGGGGTTTCCTCGGTCATATTTCCCTTGCCGTCCACAAACTGAACAAAGGGTAAATCGTAGCGGCGGCCGACCTTTGCGTCGTCCTCACCGAACGCAGGCGCAATATGAACTATGCCTGTACCGTCCGTCATGGTAACATAGGTATCGCAGGTGATATAATGACCCTTTTTGTTTTGCTTTTCGCAAACCGGCTTTACACAATCGAAAAGCGGCTCATATTCTTTATATTCAAGCTCACTGCCCTTGTATTCCTCAACAATTTCATAAGCGGGCTTATCCTCGGTTGCCAGCTTACCCAGCACCTTATCAAGCAGTGCCTTTGCCATATAGTAAGTATACCCGTCCGCCGCCTTGACCTTGCAGTAGATTTCGTCGGGGTTTACGCAGAGCGCCACGTTTGAGGGCAGCGTCCACGGAGTAGTTGTCCACGCAAGGAAGTAGGCGTCCTCGCCCACAACCTTAAAGCGGACTACCGCACTGCGTTCCTTTACGCTCTTGTAGCCCTGCGCCACTTCGTGTGAGGAAAGCGGTGTGCCGCATCGCGGGCAGTAAGGCACTATTTTAAAGCCCTTATACAAAAGACCTTTTTCGTAAATCTTTTTAAGCGCCCACCATTCGGACTCAATAAAATTGTTATCATAGGTAACATAGGGGTGTTCCATATCCGCCCAGAAACCGACGGTTTTTGAGAAATCCTCCCACATACCCTTGTATTTCCAAACACTTTCCTTACAATGCTCAATAAAGGGTTCAAGACCGTACTGCTCTATCTGCTCCTTGCCGTCAAGCCCCAAAAGCTTTTCAACCTCAAGCTCCACGGGCAGTCCGTGAGTGTCCCAGCCTGCTTTCCTCGGCACCATATAGCCCTTCATTGTGCGGTAACGCGGAATCATATCCTTTATAACTCGGGTAAGCACATGGCCTATATGCGGCTTGCCGTTAGCGGTAGGCGGACCGTCGTAAAACACGTAGGGCTTATCGCCCTCGCGCTCTTCGATACTCTTTTCAAATATATTTTCGTCTTCCCAAAATTTTTCAACCTTTTTTTCCTCTTCCACGAAGTTAAGGTTCGGGGATATACTTTTATACACCGTTATTTCTCCTTTCAAAATAAACGGACTTCGCCCCATAACAGGACGAAGCCCACAACTTCAACCACCCATTACGGCAGACAAACATCTGCGTTCCCTTTAACGGCGGAATACCGGAGCGGCTTACTGCAAAAAATTCAGCCGTCAGTTCGGGAGTGATCCCGGTTTTTTACGTTTTTCGGGCTCGCACCGTTCCCGAATCGCTGAAAAACGCTTTTAAAAAACCGCATTCTCCGTCTTTACTTTTGAAGTGTTCTTATTGACCCTTTTTCTCAGTTTTCCTTTGCAGCGGGAATTTGCTGTTTTAACGCGGCGCGGGTCTTTCTGACCTCGCCCAAATTTGCAGTCAGACCCTCGTCTGCACGGCGCATAATATCGTCAACAAAATCCTGTGCTGCCTTCCTCATCTCGCGGCTCTTCTGCTGAGATGTCGCAATTATTTCCGCCGCCTTCTGCTGTGCCAGCTTAACGATTTCTTCCTGAGCCGTCATAGCCTTTGCACGTTCCTCGGCATTGCGGATAATTCCGTCCGCCTCGCGTTTGGCGTTTGTAATAATATCCGCACGATCGGCAACAATACCCTTTGCCTGCTTAATTTCCGCGGGAATGTTAAGGCGAATATCGTCTACAACCGCGCGCAGTTTTTCAACATCCACCACAGTTTTTCTGCCGGGAATTTTTATTCCGCTGTCCAGAACCTCATCAAACTGTTCAAGTAATTCGTCAAGTGTCATTTTAATTCCTCCGTAATATCCTTTTCAATATAAATCCTGCTCATTATATCCGCCCTGATAACATCGGGAACAAAGCCTGATATATCTCCGCCCATACCGGCAATTTGTTTTACCATACTTGAGCTTAAATACATATTCTGTGTTGCCGTCGTTAAAAATAAAGTTTCAACCTGCGGGTTAAGCTTTTTATTGGTAAGCGCCATCTGAAATTCATACTCAAAATCAGACATGGCGCGAAGCCCTTTTATAATTGCCGTTGCGCCTTTTTTCGCCGCATAATCGGCAAGCAGACCGTCGTAATGTTCTACCTCAACATTTTCGAGCTCGGGAATACACTTTTTAATCATTCTCACGCGCTCTTCGGGAGTAAAGGAGCAATGCTTTGCACCGTTGGACGCCACCACCACTATAAGCTTATCAAACATTTTGGCGGCACGGGTTATAATATCAAGATGACCATAGGTCACGGGGTCAAAGCTTCCGGGACAAACCGCAATGCGCTTGTTCATAAGCCTTCCCCTTTCCTGTATACCGTCACAAGCACCTTGCCGTATTTATATATCCGCGTCTTTCTAAATCCGCCGACATTATCGTCCGGCCTTATTTCGGGCGGATGCTCACATACAATTATGCCATAATCGCTCATAAGCGGTAAAACAGCCCTTAAAGCCGGCATTAAAAGCCCCGCCGCATACGGCGGATCGAGAAAAGCAATATCAAACGTATCGCGTGAGGCGGCGGCAAATGACGAGAAATCCATACGGCATATTTTGGATTTTTCCGCAAAACCCGTGCTTTCAATATTTTTCCTTACAATATCAAGGGACTTATCGGACGCGTCCACAAAGGTACAGCTTTCGGCGCCCCTGCTTAAAGCCTCAAGTCCCAGTTGACCCGAACCCGCAAACAGATCCAGCACACGCCTGCCCTCAATATCAAACTGTATGGCGCTGAAAATCCCTTCCTTAACACGCTCGGGCGTAGGGCGTACATCCCTGCCCTCCGGCGTGATTAGCCTTTTGCCGCGTGCCGCGCCGGTAATTATTCGCATCAGTATCACCAAATAATCAAAATATATAACAACCCTTATACATACATTATCCCACTGTTATATAGTCTTTGTCAATAGTTTTTTTTATTTTTTTACGGTTACGCCGCCGCTGACGGGTTCGGCGGTAACGGTTTCCTCGTTATAATTGCACATACTTACATTATTAAGCTTAATATCAGCCTTGCCGGATGCCCCGCTCTTTACCTTGAACGAAAAATCCGCTATTGTACCGTTCTTTTTAACATCGTTATCCTCAACGATGACAACGGTAATCTTTCCGCCGTTGTCGTTAACCTCGCAGTCGGTAACGACGCTGCCTTTTGAAAAGCTTATGTATTCAAGCTTATCGCTGTCATAGTCAAGCTCAAACATTATGCCCATAACACCGGGGTTTTCGCTTATTGTTACAGGTACTTTCACTGTTTTGCCCGCATTGCCGGTTACGTTTTCCACCGCAATCTCGGTGTTCCCCGCGCTTTCGCCGCCGCTTTTTTTGAATACCGAAACAAGCCAAACGGAAAGCGCGACTATAAGCGCAGCCCCGACGACGGACGCCGATATTACCGTGATCTTCATTTTCTTGCTCATTTTAACACTCCAACTCTGTTTTTTTATCACACATTTTTAAAGATATTTGCCGATTCGAGATACGCAATAAGCCTGTCCGCACTGTCAAGAAACGGGCAACTTTTCAGTGTTTCGCTCTTCATAAACTGCCTGTTGACCGCTTTTTCAAGCTGTGCGTACAGCTCGTTATAATAACCGTGAACGTTAAACACGGCAACAGGTTTGTTATGTCTGCCCAGTTGGCGGAGGGTAAATATCTCAAAAAATTCGTCAAGCGTTCCGGGACCGCCGGGCGTTACGATAAATGCATCGGAGCGGTTTTCCATAATTTCCTTGCGTTCACGCATAGTTGACGTATACACAAAATCATCGCAGCCTTCAAACAGCACGCCGTCTGGTCTGAAAAACTCGGGCGCCACCCCCACGACCCTACCGCCGCAGGACTTAAAGCCGCGTGCCGCCGCTCCCATAAGCCCGTTTTTACCGCCGCCGAAAACAAGCGAATGACCGTGTGCCGCCAGCTTGCGGCCCAGTTCCTCTACCGGGTTTATGTAACATTTTGCAATAGTATCGCTTGAAGCGCCGTAAATACAGACATTCATAATAATATCCTTTCAGAAAGCGGTTTTAACACCGCTCGGCTGTTATTTCCTTTCCGTTTAAAACCGCCGTTACAAGCTTTTCCCCCGAATATTCAAGTTTAAGCGAAAAAAACGGGGCGCGCCGCTCAATAAGTTCTAAAAAGATCTTATCTCCCGCCCACATCGGCAGTGCGGCAAGGCGATTTTTGTCAATCCATTCAAGCACGCCTTCGTTGCACTCCTTTAAAGAGCCGCAGAAGTCGTCGCTGTGAAAAATGTGCATATATTCGGTTTCCCATTTATCCGAAACAAAGGTTACAATTCCGCAATAACGGGCAGCCCGCAGTGTCAGTCCCGTTTCCTCAAGCACCTCACGCGCATTACATTCCTCGGGGCTTTCCCTGTCCTCAAATTTTCCGCCTATTCCCACCCATTTATCGCGGTTTAGGTCGTTCTCCTTTTTTATGCGGTGGAGCATAAGGTAGCAGCCGTCTTTTTCAATATGGCAAAGTGTTGTGTTACGCATAAGTTCACCTACTCGGTTGTTTCTTCTTGTGATACGAGCGTCTGCTGGGGTACGTATCCGTTAATATAAAACACTTCCGAATTAATATTCTTTTGGTCAAAAATATTGTTGTACTGTATTTTTTCGTACTCGCTCAGCAGGCTGCTGTACGGCGATACATCGCTCCACTTATAATAATTATTTTCGTTGTCTATATATCCGACCGTATCGATAACCGGCAGGGTTTCAGACAGCTTTAACAGATATTTGTTGTATTCCGTAAGCTTTACTCCCGCGGTTTTAAGCACAAGCGACGAAAGATAATTTGAGCTGAGCTTATCTATCTGCTGTGAGCCGATATCATAATTCGCCCAGATAATAAACGGCGTTATATGGCGTTTCTGCTCCTGCTCGGTATTAAGCCCCGAAAGGTTTTGAACACCCATAACCTCTGCTATAAATTCAAGCTCAACCGATGGCTGATGGTCGCCGAACATACAAATAACCGTTGGCTCTTTAACCTTGCTGAAATAGGTTATGAGCTCTTTAAAAGCGTTATCGCTTGCCCTTACAAGCGATAAATACTTATTCACCTTTGTGTAATCCTTTGAAACGGATGTTGCATGAATATTCTCGTCAAAATTAACACAGCTCACGGTATAGCCGCCGTGGTTTTGCATTGTAACGTTGAACGCAAAATACGGAACGGATTTATCTCTTTTTTCATAGTCGTCAATAAGCAGTTTGTAGTCGTACGAATCGCTTATATACTGCCTTAACATCATATTGCTTCCCGGGTATCGCTCATCTATAAGCGATTGCAGATAGTTGGGGTCACTGCCGTTTGCCTGATATTCCTTCATAAGCGAAACGTCTATAATGTTTTCAAGGCTTACAAACTTGTCAAATCCCAAAAAGCCATACACCTTATTCCTGTTCCAGCCCTGTGCATAATACGGGTGAAGCGCATACGACGAATACTTCTGAGCTTTAAGTGTGGACACAAGCGAGGCTATCGGGTTTTTAACATAGAGCATATACGCATTACTGCCCGACGGCAAAAAGGCGGTTGTATGACCCGTTAAAAATTCAAATTCCGTGTTTGAAGTTCCCGCGCCTATTACCGGCACATAAAGATTTCCCTTAATTGTGTTTTCGGTAAGGCTTCGCATAAACGGCATATAATCCTCATTAACGCCGAGATTGCCGAGCACGCTCAAATCGGAAAGCGATTCGTTCATAATACAAATTATATTAGGTTTGGCGTAGTTATCCTCACCGGTGTTTTCGCCGCTTGAGTCCCCCGACTGATTTTTGTCAACAACGCTGTTCACATAATCCTTTATAACGTCGGGGTCATAGTTGCTGGGTTCGGACATATACAAATACTTTGTGTTGCAGAAAAAGTTGAACGCAAAGCCGTAGTTGTGGTATCCCCTTGTCTGGTTCCAGAAATCCGGGCGGACGCCCATATCGGCAAAAACGCTTGTGAAATAAAACAAAATAAGCAAAACGGAGGAAAACGTACCCGCAAACGTGCGTGACACAACCTTTGTTATAATGCCATATTTCGGGGTCTTTATCTTTACAGCCAGAATAATCGAAAAAATAAAGATCATCAACGCGGTCATAATCTTATAAGTCGGCGTGTAATTGTAGGTATTAGCCACTCCGACCGCGGTTTTAACGCTCAAAAAATCCATCGGCAGGAACGGGGTGCCGCGAAAATCCATAATATAGCTGTGCGCCACACCGAAGCCGAACAAAATCGGATTGACTATTAGGTAGGACAGCCTGAAACTGCCGGATACCGCAAATACAATAAAGTACATAATAAGCACCAGCAGATAATTGCCGAGAAAGCCTAAGTATGTCATATTGTAAATAAATACGTTGTTAAGACACTCCGTCATTGTAATGGCAACAAAGGGCATAATAAAAAGCCCCGCCATATGCCATATTTTATTAAGGCGCTCATTTTTAATTTTAGCCGTGAATGCCGCGGTAACGCCCAGCAAAAACGGACACATAAGCGTAAACGCCAGCAATATCCACCTTGCGGCAAACTCCTGCGACGTATACGCGTTGACATCCAAAATCACCGCAATAAGCGTAACCAAGCATATTATTGTTCCGACCGTCTTTGAACGCCTTGAAGAGGTTATTTCAAAATTACTTTTCAATAAATCGGGCAGTTTGCATCTAAAAAAGTCCGATAACCTATTGAGGATTTTTTCAGAAAACATATATTAAAATTCAAATTCCTTTCAATAACTGTCAGCAGTATATGTTTTGTCGGCAGGGTTTCGCCGACGGCACAAGATTATTATAACACATTTTTTTTATTTTTCAACCTTGTGTTGCACCCAAGCCGAAACCCGCCCTTACGGCTCGCATCTTCCGCAGGGAGTGTAACCCTTGTTCACCGCGTCGTCCCTTGAAGAAAAGGAAATACGGTTTTCCTCTTTTATTTTTGCCGCCGAGGCGCAGGAAGGCTTATGAAAAACGTGCGAATTTTTGTTTCCGACAAACACCGCCGTTTTAGAATCGGTTTCACCGCCGCTTTGCCCCGGGGTTACGGCGCCCGCCTCAACCGTATCGGGCATTCCCGAATTTTCAGAAGAGCGGCTGCCCGTGCGGTAACCGTTGACCGAGTCGTCCTCGGGCATATTGACCGTGACATCGGCGTGAGAGTTATCATATGCGGTGCCGCCGCACGCCGTGCAGCACAAAAGCAACAAAACCGAAATTATACCGATTACTCTTTTCATATTTCCCTCCGAAATAATACTTGAAGATAAATGAATTATAGGATAAAATAAATCTGAGGTGATACGTTTGAACATATATGCCGACAGTGAGAAGCTGGCAGAGCTTAAGGCAAAGGCAAACCGTTTGCCGCTCAGCCCCGGCGTTTACATTATGAAGAATAAAAGCGGCGATATTATATATATCGGCAAGGCAAAAGCGCTTAAAAACCGCGTGACGCAGTATTTCGGAAGCGGCAATCAGCACACCGAAAAGGTGCGGCGTATGGTTTCAAACGTGAACGACTTTGAGTATATTCTGTGCGACAGCGAATTTGAGGCGCTTATTCTTGAAAATTCGCTTATAAAACAAAACCAGCCTAAGTATAACATACTTTTAAAGGATGATAAAGGCTATTCCTACATTTTAATAACAAACGACAAGTGGAAAAAGATCACAACCTCAAAGTCCACAGACAAAAAGGGCGAATATATAGGTCCGTATTCTTCGGCTTACGTTGTAAAGGAAACTGCGGACGAGGCAAGAAAAATTTTTAAACTGCCCGATTGCACAAGAAGCTTTGACAAGCCCTCAAAGCCCTGCCTTAACTACCACATAGGGCTGTGTGACGCGCCCTGCCGCGGAAAAATACCGCTTTCCGAGTACCTTGAAACCGTAGACTCCGCCGTTGACTTTATAAAGCACGGCGACAGCGGCGGCGAAACCCTTAAGCTTCTTGAAAAGAAAATGCTGGAAGCCGCCGACGAGCTGCAATTTGAAACCGCCGCAAAGCTGCGCGACAGAATTGAGGCAATTAAAAAGATAAAAGAAAAGCAGAAGGTTGTCCGTTCCTCATACAAAAGCGAGGACGTTATTGCCTCGGCTCTTGTGGGTGAAACCGCCTGCACCGAAATACTTATATTCCGCGCGAACAGGCTGGCGGACAGAAAGAGCTTTATTTTTGACGGTGTGTCCGACAGAGAGAGCCTTTACGGAGAGTTCCTGACCAGGTATTATGAGGACTCAAACGATACACCGCCGCGCGTTGTTATTGATATTTCCGCCGATTTCGGCGTTACGGAAAAATGGCTTTGCGAAAAAGCCGGTCGCAGGGTAAGTATAATAACCCCGCAAATAGGCGAGCAAAAGGCACTGCTTGAGATGTGCCGCAGCAACGCCGCGGAAACGCTGTCGCAGAAAATGAACCGCACCGGCCGTGAAATGAGCGTTCTTGACGAATTAGCACGGCTTTTGGGGCTTTCCGCCGCGCCGCGTTACATTGAAGCATACGATATATCCAATACGGCGGGAAGCGAAAATGTTGCCGGAATGGTTGTTTTTAAGGACGCAAGACCGTTTAAACCGGCATACAGAAAATTTAAAATTAAAAGCTTTTCGGGTCAGGACGATTACCGCTCGATGGCGGAAGTGCTTGACAGGCGGTTTTGCGAGTACGAAAAGGGTACGGACGAAGCGTTCTCGGTCTTGCCCGACCTTATTCTTCTTGACGGCGGAGCGGGTCAGATGTCTGCCGTTGCACCCGTGCTTGAACGGCACGGCATATCCGTTCCGCTTTTCGGAATGGTAAAGGACTCAAAGCACAGAACCCGTGCCGTCGCCTCCTTCGGCGGGGATATAACAATAAACTCAAACCGAGCGGCGTTTACTTTTATAACGGGCATACAGGATGAGGTCCACCGTTTTGCAATCGGCTACCACAAAAACCGCCGCACAAAGGCAATGCTTAACTCCGAGCTTACGGAGATAAGCGGCATAGGCAAAGCGCGCGCCGCGGCGCTGTTAAAGCATTTCCGCACTGTCGGCGCAATAAAAGCCGCCGACCAAGACGAGCTTGCCGCAGCCCCCGGAATGACCGGACCCGCCGCCGAACAGGTCTATAAGCATTTTCACGGTTACTAATCAACAAGCTTTGTATCCCTTGCGTAGAAAAATATATACTGCTGAGCGATCCCCGCGTATTCCGCCGCACATTCGGGCAGCTCTCCGCCGAACAGAACCTGCATGGCGCGCTTTATCCACACATCCTTAGGAAAAGCGTCTGTGTGGTTAAGGGAGAAAAGCAGCACGCAGTCGGCAACCTTGGGACCTACACCCTTGATTTTCATAAGCTGTTCACGCGCTTCATCCGTCGGAATTTCCTTAAGCCTTTCAAGGTCTGTTTCGCCCGAGGAAACTTTTTTTGCCGCGTCCAGTATGTATTTTGCCCTGAATCCGCTTCGCAATACCGCAAGGTCATCAAGTTTAAGCGCCGCTACCCTTTCGGCGGACGGAAAGGTAAAATATCCGCCCCTGTTTTCCCCGAAATTTTCACACAGCCTTGCTATAATGCCCTTAATTCTTTTAATGTTGTTATTTTGCGAGATAATAAACGAGCAAAGCGTTTCCCACGGTTCTTGATTTAAAATCCTTATCCCGTATGAATATTCAGCCGCGCGGCGCAATGTATCGTTTCGGCTTAAACTTTTTATAACGGCGTCGTAATCCCTGTCAAGGTCAAAATAACCGCGCCAGAGATTCTCAAATTCATCGGGCTGGGTGCCGTAAAGCACAAGCTCGTTGCTGCCGTTCTTTTCAAGCTCCAAATATCTGCCGTATGCCACTCCGCACCAACGGCCGTTTTCACGTTCCGCCCAGCGGAATGCCTGTCCGCAGTCGAGAGTGTGCGGCAGATCGAGATCCCCCACACCCGAAATATACATATTACCGTTTTTATATACCGAAGAAATCACATTCATCACCTGCATTTAATTATACAATACATAAAAATAATATCAAGGAGTAAATTTTATGAGAGATGACATCTGCACAATACCCGTAAGTGAAGTGTTTGAGCAAAACGACGGCTGCCCGATATGCCGTATGCGCGACACGATTGAGGAACGTATGACCGACTATATCCTTGGCGACGCTATGATGGAGCCGGATGTACGCATTGAAACAAACAAGGTGGGCTTTTGCGAATACCACTACGACAAAATGATGAACCGCCGCGGCAGACTTCAGCTGGCGCTTATGCTGCAAACCCACATCAACGAAATTAATACCGAGATTTTTGCAAAAAAGCTTTTTAACTCCGACGGAAAGAAAGCCGAAAACGCCAAAAGAATTTCCGATTCCTGCTTTATTTGCTCGAAAACGGAATGGGGACTTTCAAGACTTATAGAAACGGTTTACAGATGCTACGAAACCGAAAAGGACTTCCGCGATATGTTTAACGCCCAAAGCTGTTTCTGTCTGCCGCATTATGAGCGGTTGATTGACGGTGCCGCAAAGAAAAATATGCACAGCTACTTCTCGGAATTCAAAGAAAACCTCAACCGCATAACCTCGGCTTATTCGGGCGCGCTTTACAGCGACCTTTCAAAATACTGCACAATGTACGATTACCGCAGCCGCGACGGCGAAACCGACTGGGGCACAAGCCGCACCGCCGTAGAGCGCGCGGTTGCGTTTTTAAACGGCAGAACGCCCGTTATTAAATAATTTTTTTACGCCGACTTTACATAATCCGCGTTTTTTTACGGCTTCGGTGGATAACTTTTCCGCCAAATATGCCACTTAATCAACTTTTCCACCGAGTTATCCACATTTTTATGTTAACTGCGGTGGAATTTTATTTTAAAGAAAATTATTAAACCACTTGACAGTTCTGTAAATATGTGGTATAATACCACCAACATATCAGATTGGTAGGTAATTAGATATGAAAATTTTTATTTCCGTCTTTGCGCGAATGTGCAGCCGCAGCCGATGTTTGGAAACAACGGTTAACGCACACTTAAAAAATATTTAAAAGAGGAAGTAATTATTATGTCAAAAATATATACATCAACCGATCAGCTTATCGGAAAAACCCCCCTGCTTGAACTCACACACATAGAGAAGAAATACGGCCTTAAGGCAAAAATTCTCGCCAAGCTTGAATATTTTAACCCGGCAGGCTCGGTTAAAGACCGTATTGCCAAAAAGATGATTGACGACGCCGAAAAAAGCGGCAAGCTAAAGCCCGACTCGGTTATAATCGAGCCTACCTCCGGCAATACGGGAATAGGTCTTGCGTCTGTTGCGGCGGCGCGCGGTTACAGAATTATTATTGTAATGCCCGAAACCATGTCGGTTGAGCGCAGACAGCTTATGAAAGCGTACGGTGCGGAGCTTGTGCTCACCGATGGCTCAAAGGGTATGAAAGGCGCTATCGCAAAGGCTGAGGAGCTGAGCCGCGAAATACCGAATGCGTTTATTCCCGGTCAGTTTGTCAACCCGTCCAACCCGCAGGCGCACTTTGAAACCACAGGTCCCGAAATATTTGAGGACACAGACGGTAATGTTGACATTTTCGTTGCGGGCGTAGGCACGGGCGGAACGGTTACGGGCGTCGGAAAATACCTTAAATCCAAGAAGAGCGAAGTCAAGGTTGTCGCGGTTGAGCCCGCAAGCTCGGCTGTTCTTTCGGGCAAGCCGTCCGGAGCGCACAAGATTCAGGGCATAGGCGCGGGATTTGTCCCCGATGTGCTTGACACCGCCGTTTACGATGAGATTATTCAGGTTGAGAATGACGACGCGTTTAAGACCGGCAAAGAAATAGGAAAAAGCGAGGGTGTTCTTGTTGGTATTTCGTCGGGAGCCGCCGTATACGCGGCGGTAGAGTTGGCAAAACGCCCCGAAAACGAGGGTAAAACCATTGTTGTTCTTTTGCCGGACACCGGTGACAGATACCTTTCCACTCCCCTCTTTGCGGAATAAGCTATGACTGTATCGACAAAAGGCCGTTACGCACTGCGTGTTATGATCGACCTTGCAGAGCACGGCGGCGGGAAATTCATTCCGCTTAAGGAAATTGCCGAAAGGCAGAATATATCTCAAAAATACTTAGAAAGCATTACCGCCGCCCTCTCAAAATCGGGACTTATAGAGGGCGCTCACGGAAAAGGCGGCGGCTACCGCCTTAAGCGCGAGCCTGAAAATTACACCGTAAGAGAGGTTCTTGAGGTCACCGAGGGGGACTTAAGCCCCATTGCCTGCCTGAAACGGGACGCCGATCCCTGCGAAATGTCGGAGCGTTGCAGAACACTGCCTATGTGGAAGGCGTTTTACGAAAATATATTGGCATTTTTTGAATCGTATAAAATTTCCGACCTTATGAAAAGCCCGGATGAAGATCCGGGCAGTTGGATAATTTAAAGAACGATAGATGTCGTAAATCAAAACGCTTATCGGAGCGCCTGCCCACGCATAACAAAGACTCGTGTTCCGTTTTTGTTCTTTCACCAACGCCTCAAAACAGGTCGCAGCTCCTTCGCGAGCCGTATTATACCAAGAGCGGTCACACTTCGATACGATAAATGAATGCGCGTCCTCATATCTTCCCATTCTGCATAGAGTCTTCAGGAAAAAGTAATCCGTATATACCCCGCAGGCAGAGCGAGAGGAAAGTCATAGCCGTCACGTGGAACAATAATGAATAACCGACAATTTCAGCAAAGGATTTCGGGCATATCCACTCGCCGCGTAGGAAAACTTTGCTGTTCATTACATTTCACCTTAACCGAATTTACAAGGACCGTACAGGTGTCAGCCTGTACGGTCCTTCAGTCTGCCGATAAACCCCGGTTTGACTTTATTGCGGCGTTCACGCCGCATTTTGTTTTTCCGCTGACACGTGCAGCGGAAAAACACCTTATAAGCGAAAAACCGCTAAATAAGCGGTTTTTCAAGGGTACAGGGGTGGTATTGGCGGGGATAGAGTGCAGACCGAAAATCATAGATTTTCGAGCGAACGGCATCCCCGTCCTAGAGCGTGTCGATTATATCGACACGCTCTAGGACCGTACAGGTGTCAGCCTGTACGGTCCTTGTGTTTATGTACCTGCGTTCTTCCTTTTCATCTCAGGAATTTGGGCTATAATAATTGCCGAAAACACAACCGCGCAGCCGACAAACTCACGCAGCGAGAGGGTATTGCCGGAAATAAGCCAGCCGCCGAGCGCCGCAAAAACGCTTTCAAGGCTTAACGACAGCGAAGCCACCGCGGGGTCGGCGTGTTCCTGACCGACTATCTGCAATGTATACCCGACGCCGCTTGACACTATGCCGAGGTAAAGTATCTGCGGTGCTGCCGAAACAATGCCGCCGAGCTGCGGTTTTTCAAACATAAGCGCGCATACCGCCGAAATGACCCCGACCACAATAAATTGCATTACGGAAAGCTTTATGCCGCCTATTTCACCCACAAACTTATCAACCGCCAATATCTGAACGCTGAAAAAGAATGCCGAAATAAGCACCAGAATGTCACCTAAGTATATGGCATTAAGACCATCCGAAAGGCACAAAAGCCAAAATCCGAAAACGGCAACCGCAACGCTCAGCCAAATGAACACACCCGATTTTTTTCCGAAAAACAGTGCCATAACCGGCACTATTACCACATATAGCGCGGTTATAAATCCACTGCGCGCCTCTGCCGGCGCGCCCGACGGATACGCGGCTATTCCGAACATTTGAAAATTGGTGGCAATGGTAAGCGCCGTGCCGCAGATAACCGCGGAGGCAATGTATTTTTTTCTTCCCGCTTTTTGTTTCGGAAAAAAACCGTTTTTGCTCTTTCGTGAGGTAAACTTATAAAGCAGCCAAAGCGCCGCGGCGGCAATAAACGACCTTAACGCGTTCACGGTAAATGACGGAATATGCTCAACCGCTCCAGACTGCGCCACAAAGCCAAGTCCCCACACAAGTGCCGCCGTGCAAAGAATAAGGCAGCTTTTTATATTACTGTTTTTCATTTAAAACCTTGTCCTTCCTCATTGTAAGGGATATACGCTTTTTCGCGGCGTCTGTTTCCAAAACCCAAACCTTTACTATATCGCCGACTTTAAGCACCTCTGACGGGTGCTTTATAAATCTGTTTGTTATCTGAGAGATATGCACAAGCCCGTCCTGATGAACGCCTATATCCACAAAAGCCCCGAAATCGATAACATTTCTTACAGTACCCGTAAGTTCCATACCGGGCTTTAAGTCCTCAATCGACATAATATCGTGCCTTAAAAGCGGCGGCGGCAGTTCGTCACGCGGATCTCTGCCCGGCCGCTCAAGCTCTTTTATAATATCCTTAAGCGTCGGTTCGCCTATACAAAGCTCGTCCGCAATTTTTCGTTCCCCTATTTCTTCCGCCTTTTCTTTGAGTCCCGCGGCGGCGCCGTTTTTCACATCGCTGTCCGAATATCCGCATAATTTGAGCAACCTGTCCGCCGCCTTGTAGCTTTCGGGATGCACCGATGTGTTGTCGAGTATCTCTTTGCCGCCCGCTATCCTTAAAAATCCCGCGCACTGTTCAAACGCTTTAGGACCAAGCTTTGAAACTTTTTTAAGCTCTGTTCTTGATGTAAACCTGCCGTTTTCCTCACGGTAAAGCACAATGTTTTTTGCAATGGCAGGTCCTATGCCGGCAACCCTTGAAAGCAGCTGAACAGACGCCGTGTTGAGGTCTACCCCGACGCTGTTTACACAGTCCTCCACAACACCGTCCAGCGCATCGGAAAGTTCCGCCTTCGGCATATCGTGCTGATATTGACCCACGCCTATCGCTTTCGGGTCGATTTTAACGAGTTCGGCAAGCGGGTCCTGCAGCCGCCTTGCAATGGAAACCGCACTGCGAAGCGATACATCGTAATCGGGAAATTCCTCTGCCGCAAGTTCCGAGGCGGAATAAACGCTGGCACCGGCTTCGGACACCGTCATATAAGAAAGTTTACCGCCCATTTCCCTTATAACCTCGGCGGCAAAGACCTCCGTTTCGTGGCTTGCCGTTCCGTTACCTATTGCAAAAACCTGCACAGAGTGTTTTCGGACAAGTCTTTTTACGGTTTCCTTTGCCTTTTCGGTTTCGTTTCGCGGCGGAGTCGGATATATAACTCCCGTGTCAAGCACCTTGCCCGTGCCGTCCACCACGGCAATCTTACAGCCGGTGCGGTAGCCCGGGTCAAGCCCCAAGGTTACTCTGTTTTTAAGCGGAGGCTGCATTAACAGCTGACGCAGATTTGTTGTAAACACCCTCATTGCGCCCGCGTCGGCACGCTCGGTAAGCTCCGCCCTTATCTCACGCTCAACCGACGGGAAAATAAGCCTTGAATATGCGTCCTCCGCCGCCGCTCTTACCGTTTTTGTCGCGGCAGAACCTTCCTTAATATGGTTTTTTGATACCACGAACATCGCCTTGTCCCTGTCAAGTTCTACCGAAACCTTTAAAATTTCCTCTTTTTCACCGCGGTTAACGGCAAGTATTCTGTGGTCGGGTATTTTTGAAAGCTGTTCGCGGTAATCCTTATACATTTCGTATACACCGGCATCCTCTTTTACCGATTTAACCGAGAGAAAACCGTGCGCCCGGCAGACAAAGCGCAAACGTTTTCTGGTGTCGGCGTCGTCCGATATTTTTTCGGCTATAATATCCATAGCGCCGCAAAGCGCCTCCCCAGCCGTTTGAACGCCGAGCTCCGCATTTATGTACCGCTCCGCCAGACCCGACGGTTCTTCACAGCCTGGCGACTGGGAGTATATCATATCTGCCAGAGGTTCAAGCCCCTTTTCCTTTGCGACCGACGCCCTTGTTTTGCGCTTTTTCTTATACGGTCTGTAAAGGTCGTCAAGTTCGGTAAGCGTTGCCGCGGCATCAAGCTTTGCGCTCAGTTCATCCGTGAGGGCATTTTGTTCGGCGACAGCCGCCTTGATTTTTTCTCTTGTTTCGTCCAGATTCCTTATATATGTAAGGCGTTCGCTTAACTTTCTTAACAGCTGGTCGTCAAGCGAACCTGTCATTTCCTTGCGGTAACGGGCTATAAACGGCACGGTATTTCCGTCGTCTATAAGCTTGACCGTGTTTTCAACCTGTGCGGGTTTAATGCCGAATTCTTCGGCGAGGGTTTTTACAATATCCATTTTCTTCTCCGATCGGCGCGGCAGGCGAAAATATATCCGAACCCGTTTGCCTCAGCACGGATTTCTCGCATTGCCGCATTAAAATACCCATTTATTTTACCAAACCAAAACCGAAAAAGCAACACCGTGCGGCGGCGTTTTAACAATTATTTTTTGCCGTCGGTATCTTTTTTCGCAAAAATACCGGGAATTCCCATAACAACGAGCATTGCGCCGAAAAGCTTTGCCGTTATTCTGCCGCCCAGAATACCTGCCAGCGCCAGTCCCAAAAACACGCCGACAACACCCCACGCGGCAATTTTAAGGGTAAGCTTCCATTTTATTTGATGCTTAACAGCATAAACCGCAACCGCGCAAATCGCAGTGGGAATAAAGAAAAGCAGATTTATGCCCTGCGCGGTCATTTGCTCTGTATTTGTAAAGACCGACAGATAAATAATAAGAACCGCGCCGCCGCCGAGCCCCATTGCGCCGATTATTCCCGAAAGAAGCCCCGCCATAAGGGCAACAATATTCACCTTAACAGCAGGCGGACGCCTGCATAGACCATAAATGCTCCGAAAATCCGCTTAAGCCACAGCGGCGATATTTTTTTAAGTATATAAGCACCCATAAAAGAACCTGCCACTCCGCCGGGAATAAATGCTATTGCCTGCCCAATACTCACATAGCCCTTATAAACATACAGCGCGGCGCTTACAAGCGTTATCGGTAATATAACTGCCACCGCATTTGCGTGAGCCTGTTTTCTCTCAAGCCCCAGCTTTAAAAGTATCGGTACGGCTATCATACCGCCGCCCGCGCCTAAAAGACCGTTTACAGTGCCTATGCTAAGCCCTGCCAGTACCGACAGAATATTTTTTTTACCCGACAAACCGCATCACCGATTATATCGTTCCCCGCTGTGCGGCATTTAATACGCAGCGGCTTTAGTGCAACATTTGTCTATAAAATATAATACATTTTACTTGCTTTAAAAAAGTAATATTTGTAAAATTAGGATAGACAAATTAATTGGCACACGCAATTTTCTATTCGGATTTAATACATTCCGCAAAGGGTGGTAACGATTATGATAAGGGTAACGGTTTATAACGAATTTTTGCACGAAAAGACCGATGACGCGGTTAAGAAGATTTATCCCGAGGGAATACATAATGCGCTTAAAGAACATCTAAGCGGCGATGATATTGAGGTTAAGACCGTAACGCTCGACAATGTGAATGATATTACGGACGAATTGCTTGACAATACCGACGTTCTGCTGTGGTGGGGACATCTGGCACACGATAAGGTACCCGATGAGGTGGCTGTACGCGTTCAGAACGCCGTGCTTTCGGGTATGGGCGCGGTATTTCTCCATTCCGCCCACCATTCAAAGCCCTTTAAACTCCTTATGGGAACTCCCTGCTCGCTCGGCTGGCGCGAAAACGGCGACCGCGAGTATGTTTGGGCGTGCGACCCGTCGCACCCGATAGCTCAGGGAATCGACCGTTTTATAAAGCTTGAACACGAAGAAACCTACGCCGAGCCTTTCAGCATACCCGAACCCGATAAGCTTGTATTCATAGGCAGTTTTGAAGGCGGCGAGGTGTTAAGAGCAGGTTGCTGTTACAGGCGCGGCTACGGTAAGGTATTCTATTTCCAACCGGGTCACGAGTCCTTCCCGACTTACCATAATCCTCAAATAATCAGGGTAATTAACAATGCCGTGCATTGGGCATACAGCGATTACCGCAAGGTAATTGATTGCCCGAACATTAAAAAGCCGGAGGAATAAAGCTATGAAAAAGAATTTTGCGGTTATAGGCTACGGCGGTCAGGGCGGCTGGCACACAAGGCAAATCCTTGCGAGCGACGTTGCCGCGCTCAACGGTATTTACGATATTGACCCGAAGAAGTCGGAACTTGCGGAGAAAAACGGAATACACGCTTATTCTTCTTTTGATGAGGTTTTGGCTGACGGTTCGGTTGACGCGGTGGTAATAGCCGTTCCGAACGACTGCCACAGGGAGCTTGTTATAAAGGCGCTCGGCAGCGGCAAAAACGTTATTTGCGAAAAACCGGTTGAAATGTCGGTCGCGGCGCTTGACGAAATGATTGCCGCCGCCGATAAATCAGGTAAATTCTTTACGGTTCACCAGAACAGACGTTGGGATGTTGACTTTCTTGCAATGAAGCAGATAGTCGCTTCGGGCGAAATAGGCGAGCTTATAAACATTGAATCGAGAATACACGGCTCACGCGGAATACCGAGTGACTGGCGCTGTCACAAGCCCTACGGCGGCGGTATGATACTCGACTGGGGCGTACACCTTATCGACCAGATACTGCAAATAATAAAAGAAAAAATCGTGAGCGTTTACTGCACGGTTACAAATATAACCACAAAAGAGGTGGACGACGGCTTTAAGCTGACCCTTTATTTTGAAAGCGGAAAGACTGCCTACATAGAGGTCGGTACATATAACTTTATCGCAATGCCGCGTTTTTATTTGCAGTGCAAAAACGGCAGCGCAATTATTGAGGACTGGCAGAAAAAAGCACAGGTTGCGCGTATGAAGGCGTGGAACGAAAAAGAGGTTCTGCCCGTGCAGACGGCCGCGGGAATTACAAAAACCATGGCGCCGCGTGATGAAATAACCCTTGATATGTACGAGGTGGAGCGTCCCGAAAGCGACGTACACGATTTTTACCGCAATTTCTGCGCCGTGCTTGATAAGAAGGCTGAGCCTGTAATTAAACTCTGCGAGGTTCGCCGCGTTATGCAGGTTATGGAGGCGGCGTTTGCCTCTTCAGATAAAAAACAGCGCATTGAGGTCGGTATCTGATGATACGTCTGGCTGTCATAGGCACAAGCACAATTACCGAAAAGTTTTTGTCTGCCGCGCGAAAAACAGGACGTTTTGAATTTCGGACCGTTTATTCGCGCACCGAAGAAAAAGGCAGAGCATTTGCCGAAAATCAGGGTTTCAAAGGCTTCTGCACCGATATATACGCACTTGCGAAAAGCCCCGATATTGACGCTGTGTATATAGCATCGCCCAATTCCCTGCACTGCAGCCAAAGCCGCCTTTTTTTGGAAAACGGCAAGCACGTCTTGTGTGAAAAGCCGATTGTTACAAACGCCGCCGAGTATGACAGGCTTTTATCCCTCGCGGATGAAAAGGGCGTTATATATGCGGAGGCTATAATGAGCCGCCATTACACGGCGGGCAGAAAGGCGCTTTTTGACGCGGTGGGAAGGATAGGCAGCATTTCGGTTGTGAGAATAAACTACTGCCAGCGCTCAAGCCGATATGACGCGTTTATGGCGGGCGAGCATATGAATATTTTTGATATGTCGCTTTGCGCCGGCACACTTATGGACCTTGGAGTTTACTGCGTTTACGCGGCGGTAGATATGTTCGGTATGCCGCGGTCGGTTAAAGCATCGGCATCATTTTTTGAAAACGGAGCGGATAAATCGGGCTCGGCAATATTTGAATATGACGGCTTTACCGCGGTGCTTTCTTACAGCAAGGCGGGGCAGTCGGCAGCGGACTCGGAAATTGTGGGTGACGACGGTGTCGTAAAACTGGGCTCCGTTTCGCAGTACGGCGATATTTCGCTTGTGAAGGACGGCAAGGAAACAAAGCTTTCGGGAATGCCGACGCGCGATGAGATAATGGGCGACGAGGCGGTAAAATTTGCCGATTATATTGAAAACAGAGAAAGCTTTTTTGCCGATTACCGCGCGGTATCTGTTCTTACGCACAATGTTCATACCTGTATGGACTTAATAAAGCAAGATGCGAAAATAAAATATCCCAAAAAGGAGTGCAATTTATGAAATTAGGCATTGTAAGTGCAATTTACGACGGCTTTACCTTTGAAGAAGCCGTTGAAAACGCCGTAAAGAACGGCTGTGAGTGTATGGAAGTTGCCTGCTGGCCGCAGGGCAAGGCAGAAAGGCGTTATGCCGGGGTAAGCCACATTGATGTGGATAACACATCACCCGAGTATATCGCATACATAAAGGATTTCTGCGCGAAAAAGGGAATAGAGATTTCATCTCTTGCCTTTTACCCCAACACTATGGACGGCGACCTCGAAAAGCGCAAGGCTAACATAGACCACCTTAAAAAGGTTATAAATATGAGCGCTCTTCTGGGTGTTAATATGGTAACGACCTTTATAGGCAGAGATCAGACTAAAACGGTTGAAGAAAATCTTGAGCTGTTTAAAGAGATTTGGCCGCCTATAATTAAGCTTGCGGAGGAAAAGGGCGTTAAGGTTGCAATTGAAAACTGCCCGATGCTTTTCGGCGCGGATCAGTGGCCGGGCGGACAGAACCTGTTTACCACCCCGAAGCTTTGGCGCAAAATGTTTGAACTGCTGCCAAGCGACAATTTCGGCATAAATTACGACCCGAGCCACTTTATCTGGCAGCAGATAGACTACATAAAGCCGCTTTATGAATTTCGGGATAAAATATTCCACGTTCACTTTAAGGATATTAAGCTGTTTAAGGACAGACTTGATGATGTGGGCATAATGGGTTATCCGCTTGAATTTATGAGCCCGAAGCTCCCGGGACTCGGCGATGTTGACTGGGGCAAGTACGTTTCCGCCCTTACAGATATAGGTTATGACGGCTACGCCTGCATTGAGGTTGAGGACAAAGCCTTTGAAGGCTCAAAACAGCGAGTTATGGATTCGGTTGAACTGAGCTGCCGCTATATGCGCCAGTTCGTAATATAAACAAAACGGAGGAATTAACTATGGCAAAGGTTGCTGGTCTGGACGCGTTTCAGACAAATCAGGAAACAGAGGTTATTGATGCCTCTAAAAAGGTGAAGATTGCAATTATCGGTACCGGCTGGATTGCGGAATCACACATTGCAAGCTACAAGAAGATGGAGGACGTTGAAATTGTAGCATTGGCGGACATTGTTCCCGGAAAGGCAGAAGAATTTGCAAAGAAATTTGAAATTGAGAACTGCCGCATTTACAACAGCGACAAGGAACTGCTTGACAACGAAAAGGACCTTGACGGCGTCAGCATTTGTACCTACAACTGCCAGCACGCTCCCTGCGCGATCCACGCTCTTAACGCAGGCGTTAACGTAATGCTTGAAAAGCCGTTCACCGTTACCCTTGACGAGGCTATTGAGGTTATGAAGGCTGAAAAGGCTTCGGGAAAGATTCTTACAATCGGCTTCCAGCCCCGTATGAGCGAAAATATGAAAATGATTAAGAAGATAGTTGAGTCGGGCGAGCTCGGCAAGGTTTACTATCTCCAGGCAGGCGGCGGACGCCGCCGCGGCATCCCCACACCGTTCGGCACTTCCTTTATTGAGAAAGAAACCGGCGGCATAGGCGCTGTGGGCGACATCGGCTCATACTCGCTTGATATGCTTATGGGCGCGGTAGGTTATCCGAAGCCCCTTACCGTTTCGGGTTACACCTCGGCTTATTTCGGCACAAACCCCGGTTACTACACCGTTCACCCCGAATATGCCGAAAAATTCGGTGTTGACGACTTTGCGGCAGGATTTGTTCGCCTTGAGGGAGATATTATTCTTGACTTCCGCATTTCATGGGCTATGAATATGGACACCAGCGGCGACGCTCTTATCCTCGGTACAAAGGGCGGTCTGCGTATTCCTTCAACCGATTGCTGGAACGGCGAGTTTGATAAGCCGCTTACAATTTACAAAACAATCGGCGATACAACCCTCCAGTATCAGGTTCCGCTTAAGCCCGCGGGCGAGCTGTTCTACAAGAAGCTTCGTTCGTTTGTTGACGCTATTAAGACCGGCGGCAAGGCAACCGTTCCCTCAAGCGAAATTGTATACAATCAGGCAATTATTGACGGAATCGTTCGCTCCGCAAAGCTTGGTCACGAGCTTGAAATTGAAATTCCCGAAGTATAACGGATAAAAAAAGAAAAGGCGGCAGCCCTGCGGCTGCCGCGGATATTAAGGAGAAATTGTTATGTATGATTTTCCGATTGCAATACAGCTTTATTCCGTAAGAGATGATATGTCGGCTGATTTCGGCGGCACTCTTAAAAAAATCAAAGCTTTAGGTTATGACGGCGTTGAGTTTGCGGGTCTGTACGGTCACACCGCCGAAGAAGTTAAGAAAATGTGCAAGGATGCGGGGCTTACCCCCATTTCCGCACACGTTCCGTATGACGAGCTTAAAAAGGGCGACGTAACCTTTAAGACCTATTCCGATATCGGCTGCAAATATATAGTTATTCCGTGGATAGGCGGCGAATATCTTGCCGGCGGAGAGAAAAATGCCGAGTTCTATGAAAACGTCAAGAAATTCGGCGAGCTCGCAAACAAGTACGGTATGAAGCTTTGCTACCACAACCACGATTTTGAGTTCCAGAAGGTTGACGGCGAATATAAGCTTGACCTGCTTTACAAGGCTGTACCGGCAGAGCTTTTGTCAACCCAGCTTGATACCTGCTGGGTAAATGTCGGCGGCGAGAACCCTGCCGATTATATCCGCAAATATGCCGGCAGACTGGAAATTGTCCACTTAAAGGACTTTGCCGGAACAAAGGGCGGGAATATGTATGCCCTTATAGGCAACGAAGAAAGCAAAAAGAAAGAGGCATCGGGTACATTTGAATTCCGCCCGGTAGGCTCGGGACTTCAGAATTTCCACGAAATTCTGGACGCCGCAAAAGAGGTGGGCGCAAAGTGGGTCGTTGTTGAGCAGGATCAGCCCAGTATGGGCAAAACTCCGCTTGAGTGCGCCGAGAGCAGCATAAATTACCTTAAATCGATTTTTTAAGCGACGCTATCTGTTCGCGGTATTCAACGGGAGATAATCCCATAACCTGTTTAAATGCGCGGTTGAACGACCGTATTGTTCCAAAGCCGACATCTTCCGAGATGTCGGCTATTTTTGCGTCTGTTTCCTTTAAAAGGTTGCAGGCTTCTCCGACCCTGAGATTATTTATATACTCATTAAGATTCTGATTAAGCTTTTTGTTTACTATATGCGAAATGTAATATTTGCTCAAATGCAGCTGCTCCGCAATATAATCAAGCGTTATATCCTCCTTGAAATTTTGCGAGCAAAAGCTTACAACACTTTTAAATGCCGTGTTGTTCTGAGCATTAACCGTTTTAAGCGTCAGCTGCGGTAAAATAAGCCCCATCATAACGTTGATATACCCGTTTAAAAGCGTTTGGTAATATTCGCTTTTGCTGTCAAGGCTGTTGATTTTATCCATTACCGCCTTTAAACCCTCTCCCCTTTTTGCAGGGATAAAATTACTTTCGGGTATACTTTTAAGCAGCGTTTTCCCCATGCTGTAAACCGAGTCGGCAGAGAAAATAAGCACCATAAAATTGCCGGGACGTTCGTTGCCGTAATAATGCACCTGATTCGGAAAGGCTATAAAAGTATCGCCGGGATTTAACAGGTAGCTGTTTTTATCGGCATAGGCAACCGCTCTGCCCTCAAACACATAAACCACCTCAATTTCCTTATGCAAATGCATAATTCCGCTGAGTTGTCTGCCCGGTTGCATTATCATAGCAGATGTTTTATTTTCAATTAAAATATCCATTTTCTGTTTCCCTAAAATTCAGTATCACAGTTTGCCGCTGTCGCGCAGAAGTTTCAGTTTCAGCACCGCCGTCTGTGTTTTGGCATCGGTAATTTCACCCTGAAGTATCATTGAAACCGCCTTTTCAAGCGGTATTTTCTCAACATTCAAGAATTCGTCCTCATCGGGGTGCTGTTCGCCGTAGGAAAGCCCCGTTGCCGCGTACATCCATATGATTTCTCCGCAGTAACCGGGGGACGGATACAATTTACCGAGCGGTATAAACTTCTCGGCTTCAGCGCCCGTTTCCTCCTTTAGTTCGCGTTTTCCGCAAGCCAACGGGTCCTCGTCCGCACTGTCACGCTTTCCCGCGGGAATTTCGGTTACAACCTCCATATAAGGATATCTAAACTGCTTTACAAAAAGCACCTCGCCGCCATCGGTAAGCGCCGCTACGCAAACTCCGCCGTTATGCTCTATTACCTCGCGCGTCGCGGTTTTTCCGTTCGGCAGCAGGGCGGTATCACGCCGCAGTTTAATAATTTTCCCCTTGTATATATATTCCTTTGTAAGCTGTTTTTCTTCTAAATTCATTAAATATAACCTCCGTGAATATATTTTTAAGAAGGAGTGAATTTGATGAGCAAGACCGTAAAACCAACCGAATACAATTATATAGAAAGAAAACGATTGACAGAACGGCTGTGCCTTGAGTACCCGTTTTTAAAATCGTCTGCCGCGGGCCGCAGCTGCGGCGGAAAGGAAATAACCGCGCTGAAACTCGGCGATGGAGAGGAATATTCCCTTATTGCCGCCGCGTTTCACGGCAGCGAAAGAATAACCTCGGTCGTACTGCTTATGTTTATTGAGGAACTCTGCCGCGCCATATCCGAGAACGGCTACATATGCGGAATGAATGCGAAGAGGGTATTATCCGGCAGGGGCGTTATTTTTATTCCCTGCGTTAACCCCGACGGGTGCGACATTAACCTTTTGGGTGGCTCCGCCTGCGGAGAACTTAAAAATGCCATTGAACGCCTGTGCCGCGGTGATTACACCTGCTGGAATGCCAATTTGCGCGGGGTGGATATTAACCACAATTTCAACGCCGATTGGGAAAACCTGAGAAAAAAGGAGATAAAGGCGGGAATATACGGTCCGTCCCCCACCCGTTTCGGCGGTTACAAACCCGAAAGTGAGCCTGAAACGCTTACCGTTACCGAACTTTGCAGAACCGTCAAAATACGTCAGGCACTGGCTCTTCATTCTCAGGGCGAGGTGATATACTGGAAATACGGCGACCGCAACCCGCCGAGAGCGGCAAAAATGGCGGAAATAATGGCAACCTCATCCGGTTATGCGCTCGATACGCCCATCGGCATTGCCGACGGCGGCGGTTTTAAGGACTGGTTTATAACAGAATTCAACCGTCCCGCCTTTACTGCCGAACTGGGGCTCGGAAAAAATCCTCTGCCCGCCGCCGCGGCAGATGAAATATACAGCCGTGTAAAGGAAATGCTTATGCTTTTTACGGTTATGTAAGCTAAACGAGCGCAAAAGCGCACCAGTTGTCCTTATATTTCTTTTCTTTAATTTTAAAACCGTTCTCTTCCGCCGCGCGAAGCACATCCTGCTCGCGCGCGTCTATTATACCCGAGACCAAAAGGACTGCGTTTTCTGCCATAAATCCGCGCACGCTGCCAAGCAGCCTTATAACCACGTCTGCCACAATGTTGGCGCACACAACATTGAATTTTCCGCTCACCTTTTCGGCAAGATCGCCCACAATATATTCGGTTTTGTCGCTCCTGCCGTTAAGCTCGGCGTTTTCCCTTGCTGTTTTAACCGACTGCGCGTCTATATCTACACCGACAGCCGTTTCAGCCCCCAAAAGCACCGAGGCAATGGACAAAATTCCGCTGCCGCAGCCTATGTCAAGCATTTTATCCCCGTCCGACACGTAGCTTTCCAGCATTGAAAGGCAGAGAGAGGTGGTGGCGTGTGTGCCTGTACCGAATGCTGCGCCGGGGTCTATGTGGAGAATTTTTCTGTTTTCGCTGTTGTAATATTCCTCCCAGCTTGGAACAATCGCAAGCTTATTGCCTATTTCCGTTGCGTGAAAATATTTTTTCCAGTTTTCGTTCCAATCCGCGTCGTTCACACCGACGGTGTCACATTCAAACGGAATCTTTTCCGCCTTGTAGCGTTCCTTTAGAAACTCCAAAGCCTCTGCCGCGTTATCACACTCTGATATGTAGATATGAATTATCGATTCGGTTCTGTTTTTGCCGACAAGCTCCTCGTCAATAAGGTCTATGTGCGCTATTTCCTCCGCCCCCTTTTCAAGGTCGGAATAGTCCTCAATATAAATGCCGTACGGCACGGTCATATTGGCAATTGCCGCCGCCGTGTCGGTATATTCGGTCGGTATTTTAACGGTAATTTCCGTCCAGTTCATAAATTCTACCCCACTAAATTAAAAAAGTTTTCAATTTTTTCTTTTGCGGCTGTAACGGTTCCCTGCCTTATGCCGTTTCTTCCGCCGCCGCGAACGTTAAAGGCGGTCTTGAATTTTGCAAAAAGCTCTTCAAGCGGCTCTTCCCCGCCGCAGATTGCAAATGAATAGCTTTCGTTTTCGCCGGAGAACGCCCCGCGTATACCGCCGCTTCTTTTATAAAGCAGATCGGCAAAAAGCTGTAACTCCTTTATGTCAAGCCCGTTTTCAAAAACCGCGCTGTTGTTTCCCCGCGGTGCAAAGCCCGCCGCCTTTTCGGCAATCAGACGTTTTTTAAGCAATGCCGCCGATGCCTTTTCGGCTGCCAGCTGTTCATTCAGTTTTATGACCGCCGCTGACGCTTCAAACTGCTTTGATGAAAGCAGATTTGAAATTTCCAGCACGTTTTTGTACTTTTCGCGGTAGTCCAGAAGTGCGTCCGAGCCGCACTTTGCGTAAAGTCTTACGCCGCCCTTGTACCTTTCGAAATCCAGTATTTTAATTATACCGATCTCTCCCGTGGACCTGACGTGCGGCGCACAGCAGGCGCAGACATCCACCCCTTTTATTTCCACAATACGCACGTTTTCGGTTAAATCAAGCTTACTGCGGTAGTCAAGCGTTTTAAGCTCCTCGGCTGACGGATAGTATGTTCTGACAGACACGTTTTCATATACCACGCTGTTTGCGATATCCTCAATTTCATCCAGCTGACGGCGCGACAGTTCGCCGTCAAAATCCATTGTCATTTCCGTACCCAAGTGGAACCCGACGTTATTAAAGCCGTAACGGCGATGTACAAGCCCCGAAATTATATGCTCGCCCGAGTGGTTCTGCATATTGCGGAAACGAAAAGCAAAATCGATTTTGCAGTTATAGGCTTGTCCTATATTAAGCGGCTTATCGGCAAAGTGGAATATTTCGCCGTTCTTTATCCGCACATCCAAGATGCGTGCGTCACCCACGCAGCCGCGGTCCGACAGCTGACCGCCGCCCTCGGGAAAAAAGGCGGTTCGGTCAAGCGTTACGGCGTAATTTTCTCCCTGCTTTTCGCAGGACAGAACAGTACCTTCAAATTCTTTTAAATGCGAGTCCTTATCATAAAGCTTTTCGGTCATTCGGCGTGCCTTTCCTGTATAATGTGTGCCGCCTTGTAAATATCGCCGCCGCCCATTGTAATAACAAGGTCGCCGGGGCGTGCAATCTCCTCAATTTTATCGGCAATGTTTTGAAATCCGTCAACTATACACACGTCTTTCAGTCCCGCGGCAAGGTCCTCGCTTTTAATGCCGTAGGTATTTTTTTCGCGCGAGCCCATAATGGGGGTCAAAATAACCTTGTCTGCAATAGAGAGGGCTTTTATAAAATCATCCTTTAAAAGTGCCGTGCGTGAAAACGTGAAGGGCTGAAATACCGCTATAACACGGTTGTAGTCAAGCTCCTTTGCGGCGGAGAGCGTGGCTTTTATTTCGGTCGGGTGGTGGGCGTAGTCGTCCGCCAGCATAAAGCCGTCGTATTCTCCCAAAAACTCAAAACGTCTGCCGGCACCCTTAAACTTTTCGGTTGCGGATTTAATTCCCTCTGCCGGAACGCCCATATCAAAGCATACGGCAAAAGCCGCCAATCCGTTAAGTACGTTGTGCCTGCCGGGTATCTGCATTTCTATATTTATTATTTTTTTATTATTTCTTACAACATCAAACGCAAAACCGTATTTGCGGCTCTGTATGTTTTCGGCGCGGTAAAAATTTCCGCTCCCGAAACCGAAGGTCACCGTTTCGGCGTCAATGTTTTCCGCGGCGGACAAAACACGGCTGTCGTCCCCGTTTATATAAGCAGTTTTTGCCATTTTTAAAAACTTATGGAAAGAGAGGGTCATATTCTCCATAGTTTTAAAGTAGTCCAAATGGTCGTTGTCAATATTAAGCAGTACCGCAATATCGGGGGACAACTGCAAAAAGGTATCCACAAACTCGCAGGATTCGCAGACCATTGTTTCCGATTTGCCCGAAATACCGTTTGAATTTATAAGCGGAAGCTTTCCGCCGATAACCGCGGTAGGATCCATCTTGTTTAAAATTAAAATTTGTGTTATCATAGATGTAACGGTGGTTTTGCCGTGGGTGCCGCAAACGCCTATAACATTATCGTAACGGCGGGTAAGAGCCCCCAGCATATGCGAACGCTCCATTGTGGGTATGCCCTGTTCGCGCGCGGCTTTAAGCTCGGGGTTATCGGCGGCAATTGCCGCGGAATAAACCACAAGCTCCGCACCCTCTATGTTTTCTGCCCTGTGTCCCATATAAACCTTGATTCCGAGGTTTTTAATGCGACTAAGCGGGTCGCTTTCGTTATTATCCGAGCCTGTGAGAAAGTACCCCTTGCCGTGCAGAATTTCGGCAAGCGGACACATTCCGCTGCCGCCTATGCCTATCATATGAATATGTTTTACTTTTGTTATAATTTTATCTTCATTGCGAAGCTGTTTCATAAACAATACTCCCTAAACGTAATTTTCTTAAATCCACCGCACTACCTATTATTATATTGCTAAACGCAAAAAAAATAAACCCTTTTTTGAAAGGAAAACAAAAATTATGCTATTTTTACCGTCCCACACCGAATATATTATTGAAACTCTGCAAAAAAACGGCTACGAGGCGTACGCCGTGGGCGGCTGTGTGCGCGATATGTTAAACGGAACCGAGCCCAATGATTTTGATGTTACAACCTCCGCCGCTCCCGAGGCGGTGATGTCCCTATTCCGTAAAACCGTACCCACCGGCATTAAGCACGGAACGGTAACGGTTATTGTTAACGGAATACCAAACGAGGTTACAACCTACCGAACGGACGGCGAATACCTCGATCACCGCCGACCCGACAGCGTTACCTTTGTTAAATCCCTTAAAGAGGACCTTGCGCGCCGTGATTTTACCGTTAATGCAATGGCATACAACAAAACCGACGGATTAAAGGACTTTTTCGGCGGGCAGGAGGACATAAAATTGCAGCTTTTGCGCGCTGTCGGAGAACCGGAACGCCGTTTTTGCGAGGACGCGCTGAGGATATTAAGACTTTTCCGTTTTTCATCCGTGTTGCGGTTCGGCATAGAAAAAGCCACGCTGTGTGCGGCAATAAAATATGCGCCGACCCTTAAAAACGTAAGTGCCGAGCGCATTTATTCCGAACTTTTAAAGGCTGTCTGCGGCAAAGACCCTGCCGCGTTAAAGCCATTGACGGACGCCGGAGGACTTGATTTTTTGGGTCTTACCGCCTCGCCCGATTACGGCAAGCTTACTCTTTTAAGGCTGCCTGAAACAAAGCTGTTCTTTTTTCTTTATTCCGGCGGTGCGGACATTACAAAAGCCCTTGATTTTTTAAAGGTACCCTCAAAAACAAAAAATGCGGCAAAAAAATTGTCGGCGCTTCTAAGATTGCCTTTTCCGAAATCGAAAACCGAAATTAAAGAAATGCTCAGCCTTACCTCGCCTGCCGACTTTGCCGCTTATATTGACTTCTGTGCCACCTGCGGCAGGGACTGCGAAAATGCTCTGTCGCTTTTCAATGAAATAATTAAGAATAATGAGCCTTACAAGGTTTCCCACCTTAAGATCTGCGGCGACGATCTTAAAGAATACGGCATAACAGGAAAGGCTGTCGGAACAGTGCTTGAATATTTGAGAAAAGCTGTTATAAAAGACCCTACGTTTAACACGCGAAAAAGGCTTAAAAAAATGATATCAGACAAAAAAGTGCGGTGAAAGCCAAAAGCTTTCACCGCTCAGACTGTCGACAAACCCCGGTTTAACTTTGTTGCGGCGTTTACGCCGCATTTTGTTTTTCCGCTGACACGTGCGGCGGAAAAACACTTTGTAAGCGAAAAACCGCTTATTTGGCGGTTTTTCAAGGGAACAGGGGTGGTATTGGCGGGGATAGAGTGCAGTCCGAAAATCTTTGATTTTCGAGCGAACGGCATCCCCGACCAAGAGCGTGTCGACTTTTTCGACACGCTCTGCGGTGAAAGCCAAAGGCTTTCACCGCTTTTTTATATTACATTTCCGCAATTGTCTGCATAAGGTAATCGCCGAACTGCGAGCAGGTCGCTCCGTCCTCATGTCCCGTAATAACATACTTTTTATCAACCTCGGTGCAGATATGAAGCGCTTTGTTAAGCTTATCCGCTTTTTCGGTAAAGCCGATGTGGCGCAAGAGCATTTCGGTTGCCTTGAACATACTTGTGGGGTTGGCGTATGCTCCCCTTCCCGTTTCAATCATACGCGGCGCGGAGCCGTGAATTGCCTCGAACATAGCGTAAACATCGCCTATATTCGCACTGCCCGCCGTGCCGACGCCGCCCTGTATCTGCGCCGCTTCATCGGTAATAATATCGCCGTAAAGGTTAGGCAGGAGTATCACCTGGAAATTGCTTCTCACCCGCTCGTTAACAAGATTTGCGGTCATAATGTCAATATACCAGTCCTCGGCGGTAATTCCGGGGTAGTCCTTTGCAACCTCGTGGCAAATCTCGGAAAACTTGCCGTCGGTCTTTTTCATAATATTAGCCTTTGTTACTATTGCAACGTTGGTTTTGCCGTTATTTTTGGCGTACTCGAACGCGGCGCGCGCAATACGCTTTGTACCCTCGTTTGTGGTAACCTTAAAATCAAAAGCCAGCGTATCGGGGATCTCCACACCGCGGCTTCCCAGAACATACTCGCCCTCGGTATTCTCACGGAAGAACGTCCAGTCAATTCCAAGCTCGGGAACGGCTACGGGGCGAACGTTTGCATACAGGTCAAGCTCACGGCGCATTGCCACGTTTGCGCTCTCAAGCGTACCGCCCTTAAGGGTTGTGGTGGGGGCTTTAAGAATAACGTTGCACGCCTTTATCTCAGCCAGAACGTCGTCCGGTATTGCCTTGTTATGTGCGATTCTGTTTTCAATGGTAAGGCCTTCGATTGTGCGGAGCTCAATTTTGCCCGCGGCTATTTCATCCTTTAAAATAAACTGCAAAAGGCGCTCGGACTCTGCGGAAATTATCGGACCTATGCCGTCGCCGCCGCAAATTCCGATTATTATTTTATCAAGCTTTTTGTAATCGGTATAGCGCTTATCCTGCTCCATTTTACGCTCGCGCGCAATCTGTTCGTTTAAAAGTGTGCGGAACTGTTCAACCGCCGCGTCAATGTACTTTTCCATTTAATATCAGCCTTCCTTTTTGGTATATTCAAGCAGTCCGCCTGCTTTGAGTATTGCTTTCTGGCGCTCCGTAAATGAGCATACAAGCGGTATTTCATCGCCCGTGGTTTCGTCCTTCAGCATTATTTCGCCGCTGTCCATTCCCGCAAATACGTTTGTAAGCGTTAGTTTATCGGACTGATTAAGCTTATCGTAATCATCGGGGTCTTTAAAGGTAAGCGGCATAATGCCCGCGTTTATAAGATTTGCAACATGAATACGTGCAAAGCTCTTTGTAATAACCGCGCGAACACCCAAATACATAGGAACCAACGCCGCGTGCTCACGCGAGGAGCCCTGACCGTAGTTACTGCCGCCCACAATTATGCTTTTGCCGAGAGCCTTTGCGCGCTCGGGGAAGGTTTCGTCACACACGGCAAAGCAGAACTGCGACAAATGCGGTATATTGGAACGGTAGGGCAGAATTTTAGCACCCGCCGGCATAATGTGGTCGGTAGTGATGTTGTCCCCCACCTTAAGCACAAGCTCAGCCGAGAGGGTGTCCGCCTGCGGTTCGGATTTCGGGAACGGCTTAATGTTGGGTCCTCTGAGAACCTCCAGAGTCTTTGCTTCTTCAGGGGTTGCGGGCGGAATCACCGCGCTGTCGTCAATTTTGAAAGCACCCGGCATTGTAACGTGCGGTTCTTCGCCTAAAAGCCTCGGGTCGGTAATTTCGCCCGTGAGCGCCGCCGCAACCGCAGTTTCGGGAGAAACCAGATACACACTTGCGTCCTTTGTTCCGCTTCTGCCTAAGAAGTTGCGGTTAAAGGTTCTGAGCGACACACCCGCGGAATTAGGGGAAAAGCCCATACCTATGCAGGGTCCGCAGGCACATTCAAGAAGTCTAGCTCCGCTTGCAAGTATATCCGAAAGCGCGCCGCAGTCCGCCAGCATTGAAAGCACCTGCTTAGAGCCGGGCGAAACGGAAAGGCTGACAGAGGGAGAAATGGTCTTACCCTTTAAAAGCGCCGCCACCTTTAACATATCAAAAAGCGACGAGTTGGTACACGAGCCTATGCACACCTGATCAACCTTCGTACCCTTTAAGGACTCAACCGTAACAATGTTATCGGGGCTGTGGGGACAGGCTATAAGCGGTTTTAATTCGTCAAGGTCAATATCTATCACCCTGTCGTAAACCGCGTCGGGGTCGCTTGAAAGCTCCGAATAATCCTCCGCTCTGCCCTCGGCTTCAAGAAATTTTCTTGTAACCTCGTCGGACGGAAAAATAGAGGTGGTAGCGCCAAGCTCTGTTCCCATATTGGTAATGGTTGCGCGCTCCGGCACAGAAAGGTATTTAATACCCTCGCCGCCCCATTCGATTATTGCGCCCACGCCGCCCTTAACGGAAAGTATACGCAGAATTTCAAGGCTTATATCCTTTGCCGTAACAAACGGCTTTAACTTGCCCTTCAAGTTCACTTTATACATTTTAGGCATTGTGATGTAGTAAGCGCCGCCGCCCATTGCAACTGCAACGTCAAGACCGCCCGCACCCATTGCAAGCATACCTATGCCGCCGCCCGTGGGGGTATGGCTGTCCGACCCGATAAGTGTTTTGCCGGGTTTGCCGAAGCGCTCTAAATGCACCTGATGGCAGATACCGTTTCCGGGACGTGAAAAATAAATGCCGTGCTTTTTGGCAACCGACTGTATATAACGATGGTCGTCGGCATTTTCAAAGCCGGATTGCAGGGTGTTGTGGTCGATATACGCAACACTGCGCTCGGTCTTAACACGGTCAAGTCCCATGGTTTCAAATTCAAGGTAAGCCATCGTGCCTGTTGCGTCCTGCGTCAGGGTCTGGTCGATTTTAAGCGCAACCTCGCTGCCGACGGTCATATCGCCCGACAGCATATGTGCTTTAATTATTTTTTGTGCGATGGTATAACCCATAATAATCAATCCTTTCTCATAATATGCTTATAAGCGTTTTCAACGTGTTCCGAAGCGTACTTTGCGGCAAGAGCCGTGTTTTTCGCCTCAATTGCCTCATAAATTTTGCGGTGCTCCGCAACCGACGCCACGGCGCGGCTTGAATTTTCAAGCGACGCGCGGCGGTATTTCTGAATTTTTTTGTGCAGCGGCACCAGAGTATCGTAAAATGCGGTGCTTCCGCTGAGCTTATACAGCGCCTCATGGAAGCGGCTGTCCATAAGCTTTATCTGGTCGGGGTTATTTTTGCCGAGATAAAACTCCTGAAATTCCAGTGTTTCCTTAAGATTTTTAAGCTGTTCCTCGGTGCGGTTCTCCGCCGCCAAAGCCGCCGCCTGACACTCAAGGCTTTTTCTTATCATAAAAATATCCTCAAGGTCTTTTTCGCTTATTCCGATAACTACCGAGCCCTTGCCCGACTCCTCAATTATATGCTCCTGCTCAAGGCGGCGCAGCGCCTCCCTTACCGGGGTGCGGCTTACGCCCAGCTGAGCGCAAAGCTTGCTCTCGGTCAATATTTCTCCGCGAGGATATTTCCCGCTTAAAATATCGTTTTCAAGATGCTCGAACACCTGGTCCGCCAGTGATATTGTCTTATGTTCAATCATAATTTCACCGCCTTAAAATCTTCCGTACGTCAGCTCTTTTAAATGCTTTTCAAGCTCGCTGTCCGAAATGGCAGTCTGTCTGCCGTTCTGATATTCGCTGTCAACCCATTCCTTAAGAGCGATAACCGCCGGGTCTTTTTTATCAACCTCGTTTTCTCCCTTAAGCCCGTAATTGCGGTTTATCCAGTAAGCAATTCCCGCAAGTCCGCTTGTTTTGCCCACGGAAACCGACGCGGGCCTGTTAAGGATTTTCTCCGTATCAAAGATATTGTATATTTCCTCGTCCTTTAAAAGTCCGTCGGCGTGTATGCCCGCCTTTGTAACATTAAAGTTTTTGCCCACAAACGGCGTCATGGGCGGTATTTTATAGCCAATTTCGTGCTTGAAATATTCGGCGATCTCGGTTATTGCGGTTGTGTCCATACCGTCAAGCGAGCCGCGAAGCGACGCATACTCCATAACCATAGCCTCAAGCGGAATGTTGCCCGTTCTCTCACCTATGCCGAGCAGTGAGCAGTTGACAGCCGAAGCGCCGTAAAGCCATGCGGTTGAGGCGTTTGCCACCGCCTTGTAAAAATCGTTGTGACCGTGCCATTCAAGCATTTCGCTCGGCACATCGGAATAATGCTGCAAGCCGTAAATAATGCCGGGAACACTGCGCGGCAGGGCAACCTCGGGGTACGGCACGCCGTAGCCCATAGTGTCGCACGCACGTATTCTTACGGGTATCTTAGCCTGTGACGACATTTTCATAAGCTCATTTACAAACGGAACCACAAAGCCGTAAAAATCCGCCCTTGTAATATCCTCAAGGTGACAGCGCGGCATAACGCCCGCCTCAAACGCCTCGGAAACCGCCTCAAGGTACATTTTCATTGCCTCGCCGCGGGTCTTTTTAAGCTTTTTGAAAATGTGGTAATCGCTGCAGGACACCAAAATGCCCGTTTCCCTGATGCCGAGGTCGCGCACAAGCTTAAAATCCTCTTTGCTGGCACGTATCCAGGTAGTAATTTCGGGGAATTTAAGCCCCAACGCCTGACATTTTTCAACCGCTTCCCTGTCCTTTTTGCTGTAAACAAAAAATTCGGTCTGACGAATTATTCCGTAAGGACCGCCAAGCTTTGACATCAGCTTGTAAAGATTAACTATCTGCTCTACCGTGTACGGTTCAACCGACTGCTGACCGTCACGCAGAGAGGTATCGGTTATCCATATATCTTTCGGCATTCCCATAGGCACTCTGCGGTGATTGAACGCCACGCGCGGAACGTCCTCATATGTATAAAAATCCCTGTATAAATTAGGTTCCGCAACGTCCTGCAAGGAATATCTGTAAGTATCCTGCTCAAGTAAATTCGTCTTGTTAGAAAGCTCAAGCATTTTGTTCACTCCCCCAAATGTATCAATGTATACAATTATACACGTTCTGCTGTTTCTTGTCAATACTATTATTGAATAAGCAGGAAATAAAGGCGCAAACTAACGGAAAAAAGAAAAGGATGATACCGTGGCTATTCTTAAGGTTATTATAACATCTGTTGTTTCGCTTGTTGTGTTATTTTTGTTAACAAAATTAGTGGGCAATAAACAGCTGTCCGAACTTAATATGTTTGACTATATTGTAAGCATTACAATAGGTTCCATTGCAGCTGAAATGGCAACCGAGCTTGAAAACCCCGAGAGACCGCTTGTCGCGATGGTGATTTATGCGGTCATATCGTTCGCAGTTTCTGTTTTGTGCTCAAAGTGTCTGCCGGTTAGACGCCTTGTATTCGGTCATTCGGTAATACTGATGCAAAACGGAAAGCTTTACCGCGATAATTTCAAAAGGAGCAGGCTTGACCTTAACGAATTTCTTATGCAGTGCAGACTTAACGGTTTTTACGACCTGTCCGCGGTAGACACCGCCGTTATGGAAGCAAGCGGAAAAATAAGCTTTATGCCGTATTCGGGCAAGCGCCCCGCAACACCCGAGGATTTAAAGATCGTGCCGAATGCCGAAAAGCTGTTTTATAACGTTATAATGGACGGAGCGATATTAAAAGAAAACCTCCGCAGTTCGGGCAAGGATGAAAATTGGCTTAAAAACGAACTGAAAGCGCAGGGATTTAAAAACACAAATCGGATATATCTCGCAACGCTTGACAGCTCGGGCACGCTTAACGTGTTCGAGAATATTGACGGCAACAATAAAAACGATTTTTTCGAATAGAACCGCCGTTTCGGCGGCTTTGATGCAGAGCTTCTGCGGCTCTGCATTTTTTTCTTGTAATTAAACTGCTTTTGGGGTATAATACTAGGTAAGAATGGAGTGGTATGCTTGCTTAGTCAACTGATTTCCGGCAGTCTGAGCCTTGAAGGCGCGATAGTTTATATTCTTTCGTCGCTTGTGGTAATTTTTTTAACGTTGCCGGTTCACGAATTTGCTCACGGTTTCGCCGCAACAAAGCTCGGTGACCCCACTCCGCGCTATCAGGGCAGAATGACGCTTAACCCCTTCGCGCACATAGATTATCTGGGCGCCGCCTGCATACTTCTGTTCGGTTTCGGCTGGGCAAAGCCCGTGGGCGTTAACACGCGTTACTTTAAAAATCCCAAGCGGGATATGGCCTTAACCGCGCTTGCAGGTCCGCTTTCAAACCTTATTGTCGCGCTTGCCGCTTTGATCATAGCAAACATATTCAGATTTTTTATAACAGGTTTTGCTTCCCTGTTTATTTATTTTCACCTTTTCTTTTATTATATTGCCTATATAAACGTCTCACTTGCGGTGTTTAATCTGATACCCATTCCGCCGCTTGACGGCTCGCGCCTGTTATCGGCGCTTTTACCGTACAAGCAGTATTATGCCCTTATGCGTTACGAACGGTATATTTTTTGGGGGCTTTTGGCGCTTTTATGGTTCGGGGTTCTTGATATTCCGCTTGAATTTCTTACCGACAAGGTTATGTGGCTCTTAAATCTTGCCGCCGACCTGCCTTTCAGACTTATTACGCTTATTAAGGGTTAGCTGTATGGAATACACACCTTCTTACAGGCTTGAGGGATTTGAAGGCCCACTTGACCTGCTTTTGCAGCTCATAGCAAAAAACAAGCTTAATATTTACGATATACCGCTTGTCACCCTCATTGACCAATACCTCGAACAGATAGAGCTGTTCAAGGCTGAGGAAATGGAGATTGAAAGCGAATTTCTTGAAATGGCGTCAAGACTTTTGTATATTAAAACCGTAAGCCTTCTGCCTAAACACGATGAAATAATAAAGCTTAAGGAAGAACTTACGGGTGAACTGCTTGAATATATGGTATGCCGTAAGGTTGCGGCGGAGCTTGGCGAAATGCAGGGCGGGTATGACCGCTTTGTACGCACCCCCACCGAGCCGGAACCCGATAAGACCTATGAACTTATCCATCAAAAGGACGTTATGTACCTTTCGTATATGTCGGCGGTGGGGCGCGGGCAGAGAAAGCTTCCGCCGTCTACCGCACCGTTTACCAAAATTGTTGCGCGCAAAATTGTTGCCGTTTCAACCAGAATAGTGTTTGTTATAAGGAATTTGTGGAGCGGCGGCAGCAAAAAGCTAAGCGCGCTTTACAAAACCTCGCACAGCCGTTCGGAGCTTGTGGCAACGTTTCTTGCGGTTTTGGAGCTGTGCAAGGCAAACCGCATAAGGGTTGACGGCGACAACGACAACGCGCAGATAACACTTATTAAGGAGCATAAACGCAGATGACCTTAACAGAGCTTGTGCCGGCCTTTGAGGCGGTACTTTTTGCCGGCGGCGAACCGGTGAGCATTGACCGTTTTTCTCAGGTTTTTGAAATTACGCCCGAGGAGGTCGGCGAGGTAATGGATATGCTTGAGGCAAAGCTGAAAAAGAAAAACGGCGGACTCTCTCTTGTGCGGCTTGAAAACACATATCAGATGACCACAAAGCCAGAATACGCCGCATTTATTAAAAAAATGTTTGAAATAAAGCGCAGAACGCCGCTTTCCCCCGCCGCCCTTGAGGTTTTGGCTGTTGTTGCGTATAACCAGCCCGTTACAAAATCCTTTATTGAACAGGTGCGCGGGGTTGACTGCTCGGGCGTTGTGACCACACTTGTTGAAAAGGGACTTATTGAAGAGCGGGGCAGGCTGGAGCTTCCGGGCAGACCGCTTTTGTACGGCACAACAAAAAATTTTTTGCGCTGTTTTTCAATGAGCGACCTTTCCGAACTGCCGCCTCTGCCCAAAAACGAAAACGCCGCGGACGAGGTGGGAGAACAGCTGCCGATTGACGAAAACGATTCCGCGGAGCAGTAAGAGGTATTTTGTATGACCGCAGTAATAATTATTCTTGCAGTTTTGGCTGTTGTTCTGCTTTTGCTTTTTCTCCCCCTTTGCGCGCAAATTGAATTTAACGGCACATTTTCGGTCAAGATAAAATATGCGGGCATATCCGTTTACAATTCTTTAAAGTCCGCAAGGACCGAAGAAAAAGCGGAAGATAAGACCGACAACAAAAAAAACAGCACAAAAAGATTTGAAATGTTTGAAGGCTTAAAGCAAAAGCACGGAACACTCGGAGCCGTTAAAGAACTTTTCTCGCTTTTAAGGGCTGTTACGGAAAAGCTTAAATACAAGCTAAAACACATTAAGTTTAAAAATATTTTTCTTTTAATCCGCATATGCAGTGCAAACGCGGCGGACACGGCGATAGAATACGGCAGTGTTTGCGCCGCCGTATACCCGGTTCTTTCACTGCTGGACACATTTTCAAACGTTAAATACAAAAAAATAGATATTGCCGCCGATTTCGACTCGGACAAGCCGCGGATAAGTTTCTCGGCAACCGTGGAAAGCAGGATATTCTTTTTGCTGATGATTGCGCTCTGCGCGTTCGGCGAATATGATAAATTTAAAAAGAGGAATGGATTATGAGCGATAACAGCATTAAAAATTTAATGGATGTGACAATGGATAAGCTGCGTGCAATGGTGGACGCCAACACAATAATCGGCGATCCTATCGTTGTGGGCGACGTAACGCTTATACCGGTTTCAAAGGTGTCGTTCGGCGTTGCAACCGGCGGCAGTGATTTCGCAAGCCGCAACCGCCAGGATATGTTCGGCGGAGGCGGAGGCGCAGGGGTTACCGTTTCCCCTGTTGCGTTTATTGCGATAAACGGCGGGGATGTTAAAATGATGCCGGTCTACAACGAGCTTTCGTCGCTTGACAAGGCGTTTGCAATGGCACCCGACGTGCTTGAAAAGGCGAAGCAGGTTTTTTCAAAGCAGAAAAAAGACAGCGCCGACAAGTAATATAGCCGCCCCACGGACAGTATATTTTTGTGTGGGGTGAGGCTTTAAATGAAAAAATTGATATGTTTTGCGGTTTTGTTTTGTCTGCTCTCCTCGTTCGGCGCTTCGGCACTTGAAACCTCCGCAAAGGCGGCGGCAGTAATAAATGCTGACACCGGCGAGATTATTTACGCCGAAAACGCAGACGAACGCCTGCCTATGGCAAGCACAACAAAAATTATGTCGGCGCTTCTTCTTTGTGAAAACGCGGATATGGAAAAAGAAATAACCGTAACGGCTCAAATGCTCAAGGTTGAGGGGTCGTCAATGGGGCTGATGCCCGGCGACAGGGTTACGTACCGCGACCTGCTTTACGGTATGATGCTCGCCTCCGGCAATGACGCGGCAAACGTGACCGCCGTTTCGCTTGCGGGTACAACCGAAAAGTTTGCGGAGATGATGAACAAACGCGCCGCCGAGCTGGGACTTACACAGACGCATTTCGTCACGCCTTCGGGGCTTGACGCGGACGGCCACTGCACAACCGCGCGCGAGCTTGCACTGCTTGCGGCGGCGGCGCTTAAAAACAATGACTTTGCAAAGGCGGCGGCAAGCGAAAGCGCGGTTTTGAATTACGGCAATCCGCCTTACAGAAGAGTGCTTAAAAATCACAACAAAATACTTAGGCTTTTTGACGGCGCGATAGGCGTAAAAACAGGCTTTACAAAAAAATCCGGCAGATGCCTTGTAACGGCGGCAAGGCGTGACGGCAAGACCGCGGTTGCGGTAACGCTAAACGACCCGAACGACTGGCAGGATCACATCGCGCTGCTGGAATACGGGCTTAACTCTATTGAGCAGACGCGCTTTTCACCTCCCGTTACCGGATATTCGATTCCGGTTATAGGTTCCGACACACAGGAAATTCAAATTTTTATTGAACCGCTCACGGTCAACACAACCAAAACACAGAGCATCGGCTGTAAAATAGATCTGCCGCATTTTGTTTATGCCCCGATTGCCAAGGGCGACGTTATAGGAACCGTTGTTTATACATTTGAAAATGAAGAGATTGCCCGAATCGAGCTTACGGCGCCGCTGAGCATTTCCACCGCCGACGCGCCCGAGCCGTTTTTAAAACGGGTGTTTTTCAATATAAAATTCATAATGCAAAATTTATGCTGTACTTAGGAGATAAAATGAAGGATAACAAAATAAGACTGCAAAAGCATCTATCCGAATGCGGAATTGCGTCGCGCCGTAAGGCGGAAGAACTTATAGAACAAGGCAAGGTCAAGGTGAACGGCCACGTTGCCGTTATAGGTTTAAAGGTTGACCCCAAGCGCGATAAGGTCACGGTTCGCGGAAAAGTTGTTGTGCCTGTTAAAGAAAAGGTATACCTGATGCTTAATAAACCGCGCGGCTTTGTGACCACGGCAAATGACGAGCTGGGAAGAAAAAATGTGTGCGACCTTGTTGCCGACGCGGGCGTAAGGCTCTTTCCCGTAGGCAGACTTGACCGCGACAGCGAGGGCTTGCTTTTAATGACGAACGACGGCGAGTTTGCAAACAGGCTTACGCACCCCTCGTCCCACGTAAATAAAACCTATCGAGTTACCGTAAAAGGAAATGTGATCGAGGAAAATCTGCTTAAAATGAAAGAGGGCATTGTGCTTGACGGCAAGAAAACTCTCCCGTGCGACTGCTTTGTTGCCGAGCGCAAGCCAGACAGAACAGTGCTTATTTTTGTTATAACCGAGGGCAGAAACCGCCAGATAAGAAGAATGTGCGAAGCGGTGGGGCTTGAGGTCGTAAGGCTTAAACGAACCGAAATTGCGGGCGTTAAGCTGGGTATGCTGCCGCAGGGCAAGTGGCGGCCGCTTAACGAAAGAGAAATGCGCCGACTGACGGGCGTTTCGTCCCAATCGAGCGCGGCGCGGGAGGAGTAATCTTAAATGATAACGGTATTTCCCATAAAAGACAGAGAAAAAACAGCGGAGTATTTTGAGAAATGCGGCTGTAAATACTCAGCACATTCGGGATGCTGCGAGGCAATGTGCGGAAACGAAACTTTGGGTTACGGCATTTATGAGCTTGATGAAAGCAAAATGACGGTGCTGTCGGTAGAGTCTGAAAACGGACTTATGCTGGCGGACGGCATTTTACGCGGTGTCCTTCATCTGGCTTCTCGCCGCGGTATAAGCGAGGTTTATTGCTCCGACAAAGCTTTGCCGCTTTGCGAAAAACTGGGTTTTATAAAAAGCAAAGAAGAAAAACTGCTTGATATTTCTCTTCTTACAAAGGATTGCTGCCACACTAACAAACGGCACTGATATGCATTAAAATTCACGGCTGTTGCCGCGCGGAAAAATTCCGCGCGGCAGCAGCCTCTTTATTTTTCGACCTAAACCAATATTATTTTCTGCCACACTGCGACATATTACGCGGTATAACTGGCGTATAATAATTACGGGGGCGGTATGCTTGGTTGTTTATGCCGATATTTTAATTATACTTAACGTTGCGGTGGACTATTTTTTACTGCTTGCGACTTCCGGGATCATACAGAGGAAACCTCCTGTATTAAGGCTTATTTTATCGGCGCTTATCGGTGGATTTTCCTCGCTTTACATATTTATGCCCAAAACCTCGGTTTTAACCGACATAACGTTTAGAATTGCCGTTTGCCTGCTTATGACCCTTTCGGCATTCGGCTTTAGGGGGACAAAAAGCTTTTTCCGCGCGGCAGGCGCACTGCTTCTTACAACCGTTTGCTACGGCGGAGCAATGACGGCGGTGTGGTATTTGTTCAAACCCGGCGGAATGGCGGTTATAAACTCGGTTGTATATTTCGGGATTTCGCCGATAGTGCTTATAATAAGCAGTGCGGCGGCATACGCGGCATACATAATTTTTTCCGCAATATTTTCAAAAAACGCCCGCTTTGCGGAAAAATGCGATATTATCGTTTCAGCGGGAGATAAAAGTGTAACCGCGTGCGGAATAGTTGACACCGGCAATTCCCTCAAAGATGTTTTCGGCTCGTCCGACGTAATCATAGCCGACGAAAAATGCGTTGCCGAGCTTTTCGGAAACGAATACCGAAACGACCCGACGCTTAAGACCCGCTATCGGCTTATGCCGTGCGGCACGGTAGGCGGAGAAACCGCGCTTGACGGATACCGCTGCGACCGCGCGACCGTGTGTGACGGAAAAAAGACCGTTGTGCTTGAAAAGCCGATACTTGCGATTTCCAAAACAAAAATAAGCGATGGCTGCCGCGCCATTGTTAATCCAAAAATATTTATGTAACGGGGCGCTGTTAAAATGAAAATTAAATCTGCTGTTATATTTATTCTCTCAAAGCTCGGCATAATAAAGCCGACTTTTTACATAAACGGACCCGAAACGCTTCCGCCGCCGCTTACCGCCGCGGAGGAACAGTCACTGCTTTGCTCAAACGAGCAGAGCAACCGCGACAAGCTTATTGTGCATAATCTGCGGTTGGTGGTCTATATAGCCCGCAAGTTTGATTCGTCCCAAGCAAGTATTGAGGATTTGATATCGATAGGCACGATAGGTCTGATAAAAGCCGTTAACACCTTTTGCCCCGAACGCAATATAAAGCTTGCCACATACGCCTCCCGCTGTATTGAAAATGAAATTCTTATGTATTTAAGAAAAAGTTCTTCTTTAAAAAACGAGGTTTCAATTGACGAACCGCTCAACATCGACTGGGACGGCAACGAACTGCTTTTATCGGATGTACTGGGCAGTGACAGTGACGAAATAGGCAGAGGAATCGAGCAGGAGGACGAAAAAATGCTGCTTATGCGGTTTGTTGACGGACTGCCTCCGAGGGAACGCCAGATTATGGAGATGAGGTTTGGTATGAACGGTTACGGCGAATATACGCAAAAGGATGTTGCGGATACGCTGGGCATCTCGCAATCGTACATATCAAGGCTTGAAAAAAGAATTATAGGCAAGCTGAAAAAACAAATCGAAAAAGCAGTTTAACTCTTGAAATACCAAAGCCTTAATGTTATAATATTCTCAGTTAATAAACGCCCGACAGCATTTGCGCGCGGGCGAAAGAACGGAGAATTAAAATGTCTTTTTGTAACAATTGCGGCAAACAACTCAGTGACGAAGATAAATTCTGTCCCTCCTGCGGAAAACCCGTCGAGCCGGTAACGGGCGGCAATGCCCCCACCGACGGCGAACAGGCAGGCACAAACGGGGCAACACCCGATTTTTCATGCAGCAGTACCTCATTTGAAGATTTCACAAGTGCGGCGGATAAAACCGATGAATTCGACGCCGCCGACATACGCGACAATAAGGTCTATGCTATCTTGTCCTACATAGGCATTTTGGTTTTAGTGCCGTTGATTGCCGCACCCAATTCAAAATTTGCACGTTTCCACGCAAATCAGGGGCTGGTGCTTTTAATCGGTGAAATTGCATTCAATATTGTAAGAACCGTTTTACTTTCGGTATTAAAGATTTCGTTGAGATTCAGTATTCTCTCGGTCTTATATTCGGTTATAAGCATTGTTACGGGAATTTTAAACCTTATTTTTGCGGTGTTCGCAATTATCGGAATTATATATGCTGCACAGGGTAAGGCAAAAGAGCTTCCCATTGTAAGCAAGATAAATCTTCTAAAATAATGTCTACTGAATAATTGCATTAGCAAATGCAATTATATAAAATCGAGTTTAAAATCTCGATTTTATGGGTCAAAGCCTTTGTTTTGACCGTCAGTATCCATTGATTGTCGCCTGATTTTAAAAAGAATCAAAATGTGATTCTTTTTAAAGTGCAAGGTTTTTTCGCAAATTTGCGCAAAAACCTTGCGCCTGAACAATTCAAAAGTTTACACCAACATGCTCGGGTTAAGGTGCTTTTGAATTGTTCAGCAGGCATTAAAATAATCTAAAACCTAAACCCCCTGTCTGCCCGTGTTATCGGGCAGGCAGGGGGTTGTTTTATTATCGGGCTTTTTCCGTTTCAATTTTAATTTCACCGTGCGCCGTTGCCTTAAGCGATTTAACGGTTCCATCACCGCTGTCAACAATAATATCAACCAATCGGTTTTCAATTTCACGGCGTATGATATTACGCAGTTCGCGCGCTCCGCGTTTGCCGTTTCCGCATTTTTCCGCAAGATAGGTGCAAACGCTTTCGTCATACTCAAAATCAATAAGTCTTTCTTTAAGCGCCTCCTTAAGCTCATCAAGCATAAGCGCGGAAATTTTAGCCAGTGACTCGGCACTGAGCGGAGAAAAGACCACTATCTCATCCACACGCGCAATAAACTCGGGGCGCAAAAAGCTTTCAAGCGCCTTTAAGGCTTTTTCCTTTGAAGCGTCCGCCTGTGTTTTGCCGAAGCCCAAAAGATTTTCGGTGCGCTCACTGCCGGCGTTCGAGGTCATAACAATTATTGTGTTTTCAAAGTTAACGGTTCTGCCCTGCGCGTCGGTTATTCTGCCCTCGTCCAGAATCTGTAAAAGAACGTTAAGCACGTCGGGATGCGCTTTTTCAATTTCATCGAACAAGACCACCGAGTATGGCTTGCGCCTTACCTTTTCGGTAAGCTGACCCGCCTCGTCATACCCGACGTATCCGGGAGGCGCGCCTATTATTCTTGAAACCGAGTGTTTTTCCATAAATTCGGACATATCAAGGCGTATAAGCGTTTCGGGAGTATCAAAAAGCTGTTCGGACAGCACCTTTACAAGCTCGGTCTTACCGACGCCCGTTGGCCCTACAAATATGAACGAAGCAGGCCTGTGCAGGTTGTTTGTGTGTACCCTTGCACGCTTAACGGCAGACGCCACAAGCCGAGTCGCCTCATTTTGCCCTATTATTTTTGCGTTAAGCGCGTCCTCAAGTCCCGCAAGCTTTTTAAGGTCGCTTTCCTGAACCTTGGAAGCGGGTATACCCGTCCACAGTTCTATAACCTTTGCAATATCGCCGTCGGTAACGGTAGCGTGTGACGCAGGCTCATACAGTCCCGCTGCAATACTTTTGTATTTTTCAAGCTCGGATTTAACCAATGCCTGTTTTTCGTAATCGGGATTTTCAACATTATTTTCAAGTTCTTCAAGCTCAACGGAATATTCGCCGATCTTCTTATTTGCGGTGTAAAGCTCGTCCACCGCCTTATTTGCAAGGCTGGCACAGGCGCACGCCTCGTCAAGCAGGTCTATTGCCTTATCGGGCAAATATCTGTCGGTAACATAACGTTCGGAAAGCAGAACGGCTTTTTTAACAATATCATCGGGAACCGTAACGTTATGAAAGCCCTCATAGTAGCCTTTAACGCCCATAAGCACCTTTTGCGCGTCGGCAACCGAGGGTTCTTCAACCGTTACGGGCTGGAAACGGCGTTCAAGAGCCGCGTCCTTTTCAATATACTTGCGGTACTCCCTGAAGGTCGTAGCGCCTATAACCTGTATTTCCCCGCGTGAAAGCGCGGGCTTTAAAATGTTTGCGGCATTCATTGAGCCTTCGGCGGAATCCCCCGCACCTACAAGGTTATGAATTTCGTCAATAAACAGTATTATATTCCCGGCAGACTTGACCTCGTCTATAAGTCCCTTAACGCGGCTTTCAAACTGACCGCGGAACTGCGTACCCGCAACAAGCCCCGTAAGGTCAAGCAGATATATTTCCTTGTCAAGCAGTCTTGCGGGTGCGTCGCCGCTTGCAATCCTCTGCGCGAGTCCCTCGGCAATCGCGGTTTTACCGACACCCGGCTCACCGATAAGGCACGGGTTGTTTTTTGTGCGGCGGGAGAGTATCTGTATTGTTCTGTAAAGCTCTTTATCCCTGCCGACAATAAGGTCTGTTTTGCCCTCTCTTGCCTTTTCGGTAAGATTTGTGCAGTACTGCTCCATAAAGCGGCGGCGTTTCTTTTTGGGCTTTTTATCCCCCTTTTCCTTTACCTCGCCGCCTTCCTCCTTTTCGCTTCCCGCATTGCCGAAAAGCTTGTTGAAAAGCGGTATTGCGGGTGCTGTTCCGAGGTCGAACGTTTCATCGTTAAGGGCGGCGTCGTCCGCCGTGTCGCTTTCCTCATCAAGCGCCATAAGGTCCATAAACTGATTGCTCATCTGCTCTATGTCCTCATCGGACAGGTTCATTTTTTTAAGCATATTATCAATCGGTTTTATACCCAGTTCCTTTGCACACACAAGGCAAAGTCCCTCCGGCTCGGAGTTTGGGTTTGTCGCGTCCGACAGAAAAACCACTGCCGGGCGTTTTTTACATTTTGAACAAAGCTTCATTTTGTATCTCCATTCCGCCGCATTTGTGCGGGTCTGTCAAATTGTTTTATATATATTTCCCTGCAAGCACACCGAAAAACCACGAATTTTTCATATTCTCGCTTGTAAATATCCATATGCCGTTTTGCGTAAACGATACCGCAAGGGCAACGGCGCTGCACAAAAGCAGCGCAGCAATTATTCCTTTAGGCAAGCCGACAACAGCGCCGAGAAGCCTGTTAAGCTTTCCTACAAGGCTGATGCTGAACAACCTGTTTATGAATTTTGCAAGTATTTTAACAATGAAAATAAATACCGCCATTAAAACCACGCCGAACATAAGCGACAAAAATTTCACCGCCACCGGCTTAACAACGCGCTGCGAAATGCCCTCGGCGGCATCCTGCGCAGTGTTGCCGGCATTTTCGGCTATTCCGGTCTCAATTTTTTCCTTCGAAACACCCAGTTTGTCGGAATGTTTTTTCACAATATCCGGCAGGGCGTTCCACGCGGCTTCGGTCGCATTTTGCGAGGAATCCTTAAGCGCGGTATCAAGCGTCGAAACAAAGGACGGCTCTATTATTTTATCATATGTAGCCTGCGAAAGTGGTGTACTTATTGTAAACGTTAATAAAATCGCGGCAATAAATCCAACAAGTTCAATTGCAACGCGGGCAAAACCGCGCCGTGCAGAAATTACAACCTCTATAATAATAACAGCCGCAATAATCAAATCAAGAATTATTCCCATTTTCATTCTCCTTTAAATTTTGCGGAACTCCGGCCCCGCAAAGACAACAGGTAAAAATATGTCCGACGCCTCTCACAGCGAGCCCGTATTATTCCCGTTTACCTAAAGTAATCTCATCAATTCGGTTGTCGGTTATAACCGCCGCCCTGTTTGTGCCTGTAACCGCAAGCCTTTGCGCGCCGAAGCCGCAATCGGCTTCCCTTAAAGTTTCGCCCTTTTCGGAAAGAATACGGCACACCGTATCGCTTATACAATAAATATGCCCGCCGGACAGCTCAATATCACTTATAATACCCTTAAATTCAAATTCGCTCTTAAGCTGACCCTTTGCACCGAAAACGGCTATTCTGTTATCCGTTCTGTCGCTCTCGCGGTTAAACACCGCGCAGGCGCCGCCGTCGCCTATTCGGAACATTGCGGCGGCGTAATCGTTTTTATATTCGCTTTTTTTATAGCCCGACCATGAAACAAACAAAACCGAGTTTGAGAAAACCGCCGAAAAGCCGTAATTTTTCAAATTATCAATGCTGTATATCGGAGTGCCATCAAAGCTTTCGCTGTATTTCGGCGTTGCGGAGTCAAATTCCAGCACGCATATTTTTGAGGAGAACCTGCCCGACGCCGCGCCGAAGGTTGAGACCGCAAGCTTTTTGCCGTTGGGCGACAGGCAAACGTTATTCACCGTATCGGAAGAGGAAAACCATTCGTAAATCTTTTTGTTATACTTGCTGTATACCGTAACCACCGAGGCATATGATTCCGACCTCGTCGCCACGGCGTACACCCCCGAATCCGATATGCAGGCGGTTATTATATCGTTATCGGTCTTAACGGTGGCTTTTTTTGCCCTCAGGTTGTAAATTATTGCCTCATCACCGCCCTGCGAAAACACCAGCGCCCTTGTTTTGGAGGTTTTAAGCACCGGGTTTTCCGCGCCGTGCGCGACGGAGTAAATCTTTTTGCCGGACGAAGAAAACGCACTGATTTCGGTGTTTGTTAAAACATAATAATAAAGTCCCCTTGATACCGCGTTAAGCGTTTCGCCGCCGCTGAGTTCCTCGGGATAACTTCCCGAACCCAAAACAGCCGTAAGATTTCCGATGTTCTCGGCAATCGAAACCGGCAGAATAAGGTGCAGAATAACCGCCGCGGCAGCTGCCAATGCAGCCGTGGACAGCAAGATGCGTACGCGGCGCTGTCTTTCAAGCTTTTTACCCTTTACAACGCGCATAGCGCCTTTTTCTTCGCGCGGCACAGATGTCTTTTTGCCGCCGTGGGTCATCTCGATATTTTCGTCCGCTGCCGCCGCAGCCCTGTGTTTTATGCGGGGTCTTACGGCATTTTTAAAGCGGTTGACCTTTCTTTTTTTGTATTGCGGCAATTTTTTCACCTCTGTTAATACAGTACTTTATGAAGAAACAGTCCCTGCGGCGGCGCAGTGTCGCCCGCAAGTGTTCTGTCGCCCAGCTCAAATATGCGGCTGTCATCCGGCGGCAGGCAGCGCCCGTCCGACACGGCAACCGCCGTTCCGGTAATAATTCTTACCATATTGTAAAGAAAACCGTCAGCGGTTATTTCAAGCGTTATAATATCGCCGTCTTTTCCGATTTTACAATCGCTCACGGTTCTTACGGTGTCCTCAACCGTTCTTCCTGAGGATGAAAACGCCGCAAAATCGTGCGTGCCGACAATCTGCTTTAAAAACTCATTCATTTTAAAAATGTCCAGCGACCTTTCTATCTGCCAGGAATAACGCGATAAAAACGGGTCGCGCAAACCGCTGTTGTAAATGCGGTAGATATATGTTTTGCCCTTGCTTTTATACCTTGCGTGAAAATCTCCCTGTACCTGTTTTACCCCAAGAACCGCGATATCCCGCGGCAATAACGAGTTAAGGCCCTTTAAAAAGGCGTTTTCGGGAAATTTATCCTCACAGTCAAGGTGACAGCAAAACTCTTCGGCGTGTACCCCCGCGTCTGTACGGCTGCAGCCTGTAACGCCCACACGCCTGCCCATAAGCTTTTCGAGTGCGTTTTGCAGTGTTTCCTGCACGGTGACACCGTTTGGCTGAACCTGCCAGCCGTGGTAATCCGTGCCGTCATATGAAATTGTAAGTAACATACGTTTCACGGCACAACGCCCCTTTTTCAGAAAATAAAGTTAAGAGCAATTATTCCGCCGCATATAACCGCGGAAACGGCGCACACGGCGCAGTCCAACCCTTTTATGTGCATACGTTTCATACGGGTTCTCCCCTCGCCGCCGCTGTAACAACGGCACTCCATTGCCTCAGCCAGCTCATACGCTCGCCGCACCGCAGAAATAAGCAGCGGTATAAGCACGGGTATAAGCGCCTTGACGCGCTCTCTTAAATTGCCGTTTTCAAGGTCCGCTCCCCTTGCCTTTTGCGCGTTCATTATCTTTTCCGCCTCTTCCGTGAGGGTGGGTATAAATCTCAGCGCTATTGTCATCATCATAGCAAGCGTATGAACCGCGGATTTAAGACCTACATATTTAAGCGGACTCAAAAGGCTTTCAATTGCGTCGGTCAGGTCGTTCGGCGTTGTGGTATATGTCAGCGCGCCGCTTATGCAGATAAGCAGCACAATACGCACCGCCATAAACACCGCGCGGTAAACGCCGCCGGTGGTGACGGTGAGCCTCCAAACCGCAAGCAGGGTTTCCCCCTCGCCGTAAAACAGGTTTATAACTGCGGTGAACAAAAGCACCGGCCAGATTGCCTTCATATTTTTTAAATAAAGCCTGAATGGCACTTTTGTTGCAAGCAAAACCCCCGCAACAGACGCAGCCGCAAACGCGAGCGCCGCCGCGTTTTTAGCAAGGAATATAAAAACTATAAACAAAATAAGCAGTACTATTTTAACGCGCGGATCTGTCCTATGCACAGGCGAGCGGCTTTCGTAATACTGTCCGAACGTAATATCCCTAAGCATATCTGCCGCCTTTCTTTATGCTGCACAGAACCTCAACGGCGCGCTTAACGGTGAACACGTCCTGCGGAACATCGGCGCCCAATCTTTTCAACTCATAGAACACCCTTGTAACTATGGGAACGTCAAGCCCTATTTCCCTTAGCTTTTCGCCGTTTTTGAAAACATTATCGGCAGTGTCAAACATAACTGCGCTGCCCTTGTTCATAACAAGCAGTTTATCGGCGATAACCGCCATATCCTCCATACTGTGTGAAATAACAATAACGGTGGCGTTTGACGCGCGCCTGTAATCGTATATAATTTTCATAATGTTTTCGCGCCCCTCGGGGTCAAGCCCGGCGGTCGGTTCGTCAAACACTATTATTTCGGGGTTCATTGCCATGACGCCCGCAATTGCCACCCTGCGTTTCTCGCCGCCCGACAGATCAAACGGTGATTTTTCAAGGTATTCGGGCTTTACGCCTATTATTTTGCAGGTATCAAGTACTCTTTTTTTAAGTTCCTCGCCTTCAAGCCCCATATTGCCGGGACCGAAAGCAATATCCTTAAATACGGTTTCTTCAAACAGCTGATATTCGGGGTACTGGAACACAAGTCCCACCTTTGCGCGTATCTTGCGAATTTCCTTAGGATTTTTCCAGATGTTCTCGCCGTCAACCGATATCTCACCCGACGTGGGCTTTAGCAGCCCGTTAAGGTGCTGTACCAACGTTGACTTACCCGAGCCCGTATGCCCGATAATGCCTATTATTTCGCCTTTTTCGGCTTTAAAGCTAACATTTTTAACCGCATCGTTAACAAACGGCGTGTTGCCGTCGTACGTATGGGTAAGATTTTTAACCTCTAAAACTGACAAATTACCGTTCCTCCGAATAAAGTGCCGAAAATATCTGTGCGGCGGCTTCCTTTACGGAAATTGCGTGCGTATCCACATCAAAGCCGTTTTTCTTTAAGTTATACAAAAGCTCCGCAGTCTGCGGGACATCAAGCCCCACCCTTTTAAGCTGTTCAACATCCGAAAAAATCGCCTTCGGCTTATCGTCCGCGATAATCTTTCCGTCATTCATAACAATAACGCGGTCGGCATTTTCCGCCTCTTCCATGTAATGGGTGATAAGCACAACCGTTATCCCCTTTTCGCTGTTCAGGCGGTGCAGGGTTGAAATTATTTCTTTTCTGCCCTTGGGGTCAAGCATAGCCGTCGGTTCGTCAAGCACAATACATTCGGGTTCCATTGCAAGTATCCCCGCAATGGCTATTCTCTGCTTTTGCCCGCCTGACAGGTGGTGCGGCGTGGACTTTTTAAAATCGGACATACCCGTAGCCCTTAAGGCCTCGTCAACGCGTTTGATTATTTCTTCGGGTTCAAGCCCCAGGTTTTCAGGCCCGAAAGCAACATCCTCCTCCACCACCGAGGCTATTATCTGATTATCGGGATTTTGGAACACCATTCCCACGGTCTTTTTGATTTTAATCTCGTTTTCCTCGTCCCCCGTGCTCATACCGTTAACCAGAATTTCGCCCGATGTGGGTCTGTTAAGCCCGTTGAGCATTTTTGCAAGGGTAGACTTGCCCGAACCGTTATGGCCGAGTATCACGGTAAAACTGCCGCGTTCTATGTTAAGCGACAGATCCTTAACGGCGGCAAAGGTGTTTTCCTCGTCCCTATATTCATATGTTACGTTTTTAACTTCGATTATACTGTCCATTTACCTTGTCCAAATTGTAGTATTCCCAGCAGGCAGGCTGATTTTTTTGTCGGTTACATAAAGTCCGATCTCATCGGTTGTAACGTTGCCGCCGGTCGGTACGGCGTATCTTCGCACCATATAGTTTAATATTGTGGGTGAAATGCCGCCTGTATAAGAGTTAAGAATAAAAAACAACGGGTCATCGCTCAGCAGTTTGCCGGTTTCGCTTAACAGCTCCGAAAGCTGTTGTTCAAGCTTCCAAACCTCTCCGCCCGGACCCCTGCCGTAAGACGGAGGGTCCATTATGATCGCGTCATACTTATTGCCGCGGCGTATTTCGCGCTTTACAAATTTAAGGCAGTCGTCCACAAGCCAACGGACGGGTGCTCCCTCAAGCCCGCTTGCGGCGGCGTTTTCCTTTGCCCACTGCACCATTCCCTTTGAGGCGTCCACGTGGGTCACCCCGGCGCCCGCCTTAAGGCAGGCAAGCGTTGCCGCTCCCGTGTACGCAAAAAGGTTTAAAACGCTGATGTCGCGGTTCTGTTCCCTTATAAGCCTGCCCGTAAGCGACCAATTCACAGCCTGTTCGGGGAAAAGTCCCGTATGCTTAAAGCCCATAGGCTTAAGTCTGAACGTAAGCCCTTCGTACCCAACGCTCCATACGTCCGGCACTTTTTTAAGCGCCTCCCAGTATCCCCCGCCGCTTTGCGAACGGTGATAAACGGCGTGCGCGTTTTTCCAAAGGGGGTTTGCGCGTTCTCCCGACCATATTATCTGCGGATCGGGGCGGATAAGTATTATATTTCCCCAGCGTTCAAGCCGTTCGCCGGCGTCCGCGTCTATAAGCTCATAATCGTCAAAATGTGTGACGGTTCTCATTTATGCCTTTTCCTCAATAACCCTTGCAACCTGTTTTGCAAGTTTTTTAATCTCCACAATGTCCTCGCCCTCAAGCATTACCCTTATAAGCGGCTCTGTGCCGGAGGCGCGCACGAGTATTCTTCCGCGTTTGCCGAGCGTTTTCCGCACATTTTCAATAGCCGCGGCTATATCGCCGTCGCTGTTAAGCCTTGCCTTAAGCTCGGGCGAGGCGTTGATGTTAACAAGCGTCTGCGGCAGAACCGTCATAACCGACGCCAGCTCGGACGCGGATTTTCCGCTGTCCGAAAGAATGGCAGCCAGCATTGCGCCTGAAAGCTGACCGTCGCCCGTTGTGGCGTAACGTCTGAATATAATATGTCCCGACTGCTCGCCGCCTATCTGATATTCGTGTCTGACCATTTCCTCAAGCACGTATCTGTCGCCGACCTTTGTTTCAATAACGTTAATGCCGTTCTCTTCGGCAAAGTGCTTAAAGCCCAAGTTAGTCATAACGGTAACAACCGCGGCGTCATCCTTTAATATTCCCTTTTTCTTCATATCCAGGGCAAAAACGGCAATCATTTTGTCCCCGTCTATCAGCTTTCCGTTTTCATCAACCGCAAGACAGCGGTCCGAATCGCCGTCGAACGCAAGACCCAAATCCACCTCGTGACCGTTAACATAGTCGATCAGGTCCTCCATATGCGTAGAGCCGCAGTGCGCGTTAATATTTACGCCGTTGGGGCTGTCGTGCATCATATGAACATCGGCACCGAGCTTTTTAAACAGCTTTTCCGCCGTGTAGGAGGCACAGCCGTTCGCACAGTCTATCGCAATTTTAAGTCCGGTAAGATCGGCTTTTACCGACCTTACAAGGTGATCTATATAAAGGTCAACATAATCGTAGCGCGCAAAGACGCTTCCAACATCTCCGCCCACGGGGAAATTTACGGGGCTCATATCATCGAGCACAAGCGTTTCGATTTCTTCTTCAAGCGCGTCGGGCAGCTTGTAGCCGTTGCCGTCAAAAATCTTTATTCCGTTATATTCGCACGGGTTGTGCGACGCCGATATCATAATTCCCGCGTCGGCTTCCCTGTCCTTTACAAGAAAAGCTATTGCGGGTGTCGGCACAAAGCCCACAAGCACAACGTCGGCTCCGACCGAGCAAAGACCCGCCGCTAGCGCCATTTCAAGCATATTCGATGATACGCGCGTGTCCTTGCCTATAAGCACCTTCGGCTTTTCGGTAGTCTTTTCCGTAAGTACATATGCCGCCGCCCTGCCTATGTTCATTGCCGTTTCACACGTAAGTTCGCTGTTTGCAATACCTCTTGCCCCGTCTGTTCCGAATAATCTACCCAAATTTATCTCTCCTTAAAATAAAGATTGCTGCGCGTTATTCTGCGCCCCGCGCGGGAAACCCAAATGGTCGTAGGCAAGCGCAGTAACGCATCTGCCGCGTGCCGTTCTTGTTAAAAAGCCTATCTGCATTAAGTAGGGCTCATAAACATCCTCAATTGTTACCGCCTCTTCACCGACCGCCGCTGCAAGCGTATCAAGCCCCACAGGTCCGCCCGCGTAATTCGTAATAACGGTGGTAAGCATTTTGCGGTCAAAATCGTCAAGCCCAAGCTCGTCAATTTCAAAGCGAGCAAGTGCCGCTCTTGCAACCTCCTCGGTTATATCCCCGTTAAACTCAACCTGAGCTATATCCCGCACGCGTTTTAAAAGCCTGTTTGCAATACGCGGCGTTCCTCGCGAGCGCGAGGCAATCTCAAGCGCGCCGTCCGGTTCAATTTCAATGCCCAGTATTCCCGCCGAACGGGTAACGATCTGCGCAAGTTCCTCGGGAGAATACAACTCAAGCCGCAGCAGCACGCCGAAGCGGTCGCGCAGCGGCGCCGTCAGCTGACCCGAGCGCGTAGTCGCTCCCACAAGTGTAAAATGCGGAACATCAAGCCTGATTGAACGCGCGGAAGGACCCTTACCCAGAATAATATCAAGCGAAAAGTCCTCCATTGCCGGGTACAGTATTTCCTCAACATTGCGCGGCAGTCTGTGAATTTCATCAATAAACAGCACGTCGCCCTCATTAAGAGAAGTGAGAATAGCCACAAGGTCGCCCTGCTTTTCAATCGCCGGTCCCGAGGTTACGCGAAGATTAACACCCATCTCCCTTGCTATTATTGAGGAAAGCGTGGTTTTTCCGAGCCCCGGAGGACCGTAAAGCAGCACGTGATCCAAAGATTCGTGCCTGCCGAGCGCCGCCTTTATGTAAATTTTCAAATTATCCTTAGCCTTGCCCTGACCGATATATTCATCAAGCGATTTCGGTCGCAGCGTAAGCTCCGCATCGTCCTCTTTGTAGTCATACTCGGGTGCTACAATTCGGTTTTCAAAATCCATTTCCTGTTCTATCAAGTTTACAGCCTCCCGGCAAGGATTTTAAGCGCCTGCTTTATGAGTTCTTCGGTGGGAAAAGAGTTATCCAATCTGCCGACCGCAAGGGATGCCTCCCCCTGCGAATAACCGAGGGCAACCAGAGCGGCGATCGCCTCGGACGTATTTGTATGCAAAACGGCGTTTCCTACCGCCTTTACCGTTTCGCCCGAATCCCCGTTAATCGCGCCGACCTTATCCTTAAGCTCAAGCACAATGCGCTGAGCCAACTTTATTCCCACGCCTGCCGCCGCCGTTAACGCCTTTGCGTCGCCGCCGGCAATAAAAACCGTCAGTCTGTCCGGCGTAAACTCGGAAAGAATAGCGATGCCCAGCTTTGCGCCCACACCGTTAACGGACGTTATAAGCTTAAAGGCGTTAAGTTCGTCCTCTGTCATAAATCCGTAAAGGTCAAGCGCGTCCTCCCTTACGGCAAGGTAGGTGTGCAAAAAAATCTCGTTTCCTTTTTCCGGCAGACGGTAAAGCGTGTTCTTTGTAACCGCGCAGCGAAGCCCTACGCCGCCGCATTCCACAACAACAGAGGTGTTGTCGTTATAAATAAGTTTTCCCCTTAAAGAAGCAATCATCTTGCCGCCTCCCTGTAAAGACCGCCGGAATAATGCGCGTGGCAGATCGCAAGCGCCAGTGCGTCGGATGTATCATCTGGCTTTGGCACTTTGCTGAGTTTCAGAAAATTTTTAACCATTTCCATAACCTGATGTTTTTCCGCCCTGCCGTAGCCGGTTATTGCCTGCTTGACCTGAAGCGGGGTGTATTCCGAAATCGCAACACCGTTCTGCTTGGCAGAAAGCACAATAACTCCCCTTGCCTGCGCTACGTCAATGGCGGTTGTTGTGTTGGTGTTGAAATAAAGCTTTTCTATCGACATAGCGTCCGGCTTGTATTTTGTAATTATTTCATTCATATCACTGTAAATATCGGCGAGTCTGCTTTCAAACGGAACGCCCGCCTTTGTGGTGATCGCGCCGTAGCCCGCAACCGAAAAGCGGCATCTGTTGTAATCGACTATTCCGTAGCCCACAATGGCATAGCCCGGGTCAATGCCGAGAATTCTCAAATAACCGCCCCCGTAATATGGTATCATTCATTATTATAACACATCCTATCCGCCACATCAACAATTTATTGCGGCAAAATATTTTGCGAATTTTAAAAACCGACGTAACTTCGGCATTTTCCGCCGCGCCCTATTTATCCGCGCAGTGCGAGAGATAGCTTGAATAACAGCGGAAAATGTGATAATATTAACTTAAAAAGGAAATGAGAAGAAAAATGTACGATATTATAATTATAGGCGGCGGTTTTGCGGGTCTTACGGCGGCAATTTACGCGCGCCGCGCGGGAAAATCCGTTCTTGTTATTGAAAACAACAGCTACGGCGGGCAAATCTCCTACGCGCCGACGGTGGAAAACTACCCCGGTATTACTTCCGAAAGCGGAATAGACTTATCTGACGCGGTTCTTAATCAAGCACTTGCGCTCGGAGCTGAAACCCTCCCCGAAACGGCAACAAAGATCGACGGCGAAAGAATAAAAACCGTTTTTACAAACGGCGGCGAATATACCTGTAAGGCGCTTATAATTTCAACCGGGCTTACGCACAGAAAAACAGGGCTTGAAAACGAAGAAAGATTTATCGGCAAGGGTGTTTCCTACTGTGCGGTGTGCGACGGCGGATTTTTTAAGAGCAAGGACGTTGCGGTGTTAGGAGGCGGAAATACCGCGGTTTCGGACGCCGTGTTTCTTTCCGACCTGTGCCGCAAGGTTACCGTAATTCACAGGCGCGGCGAATTTCGTGCCGATAAAATTGCCGTTGACGCCCTGAAGGCAAAGGACAATATTACGCTTATGCTTAACTCGTCGGTTACCTCTCTTAACGGAACCGACAGGCTTGAAAGCATAACGGTGGAAACAGGCGGCGAAAAAAGGGACATCAAGGTTTCGGGGCTGTTTATAGCAATCGGAAACACCCCGCAAAGCGATATATTTAAAGACACCGTAAAAACGGACGAAAAGGGATATATAATTGCGGGAGAGGACTGCGTTACATCCTCTCCCGGAATATTTGCCGCGGGCGATTGCCGCACAAAGCCGCTCTGCCAGCTTGTGACCGCAGCGGCAGACGGCGCTGTTGCGGCTGTTGCCGCCTGCGCTTATATCGACTCACTGTCTTTCCTTTAAAAATTCTCCCATTCTGGAAATTGCTTCCTTTATATGCTCAACCGAATAGCAATACGAAGCCCTTATAAAGCCCTCACCGCCCGCGCCGAACGCCGTTCCGGGTACTACAGCCACATTTTTTGAACACAACAGTTCTTCACAAAATTCATCACTTGTCATACCTGACGACTCAATGGACGGGAAGCAGTAAAACGCTCCGCGCGGTTCACGGCAGGAAAGCCCTATTTTATTGAAGCCCGCAACCATTATTCTGCGGCGCATATCATACTCTTTAACCATACGCTCAACATCCTCTTCACAGCAGTTGAGCGCCTCGATCGCGGCATACTGCGAAGTGGTGGGCGCGCACATTATTGCAAACTGATGTATTTTTGTTATCTGCTTCATCAGCTCAGCAGGTCCGCAGGCAAACCCAAGCCGCCAGCCCGTCATTGAAAACGCCTTTGAAAACCCGTTGACGGTAACGGTGCGTTCCCACATTCCGTCAATACTTGCGGGCGAAACGTGCTTTTTGCCGCCGAATGTCAGCTCGGCGTATATTTCGTCGGACAAAACGAGTATGTTTGTATCCCTTAAAATTTCCGCCAGTTTTTCAAGGTCGTCCCTTTCCATCACTGCGCCCGTCGGGTTGCAGGGGTACGGCAGTATAAGCAGCTTTGTGCGGTCTGTTATTGCCGCCTTTAACTGCTCGGGAGTTACCTTAAAATCATCCTCGGCACGGGTCTTTATTATTATCGGCTTTCCGCCCGCCAGCCTTGTTATGGGTTCATAACATACATAGCTCGGCTGAGGAATTATAACCTCGTCCCCTTCGGACACTACCGCCCTTATGCACATATCTATGGCTTCACTGCCGCCCACGGTTACCAGAATTTCGGTATCGGGTTTATAACTTATGTTAAAACGGCGCTCCGTGTAATCCGCGATTGCCTCGCGGAGTTTATCGATACCGCGGTTAGAGGTATATTTTGTTCTGCCCCTTTCAAGCGAGGCGATTCCCGCCTTTCTTATCTGCCAGGGCGTTTGAAAATCCGGTTCGCCCACGCCAAGCGAGATAACGTTATCCATAGCGGCGGCAATATCAAAAAACTTGCGTATGCCCGACGGCTTTATCTCCGCCACGGCGGGATTCAGTAATTTGCCGTAATCAATCATACAAAAAGCTGCCCCCTGTCGTCCTTTTCCTCGGGCGCCAGTTCAACGTCCATATCCTTGTATCTGCGCATCACAAAATGCGTTGTGGTCTGCGTAACGGAATCAATTGTCGCAAGTTCTCTCGCAACAAAGCGCGCAATGTCCTGAAGCGTTTTTCCCTTTACCACAACATTAAGGTCATAAGAGCCGGACATAAGGTAGACCGACTCAACCTCTTCATACTTCATAATCCTTTCGGCAACCTCTTCAAATCCAAGCCCCGCCTTAGGAACAACATTAAGCTCTACAATGGCGGAAACATAGGCGTTTTCAACCATTTGCCAGTCAATAACCGCTTTGTAGCCCTTAATAAAGCCATCGTTTTCAAGCTGTTTTATTTCTTTTGTAACTGTATTTTCATCCGTTCCAAGCATTACCGCAATGTCTTCGGCGGTATATTTTGCGTTTCTTGCCAAAAGCCTCAAGATTTCGTATTTCATAACAGTTCCTCCTTAAAAATAAAGTCCCGAATGCCTTAAATGCATCCGGGACGAAAAATCCGTGTTACCACCCTTATTCGAAACAAAGTTCCGCGCTCAACGGTACAAAATTTATACCTTTGCCGTGTAACGGCGGCAGCCGTCAGTCCTTTCGGACGCCGCTCCGAGATAGCTTCGCCTTGGCGCCTCGCGGGACTTGCACCGACCGTCCCCTCTCTTATAATACCGGCAATCACAGGTTACTTTTTCTCTTCATAGCGTTTATTTTCTCTTAATTTATTTTCAGTTTACCACAATCATATTTTTTTGTCAAGCCGAAAAAGCGGATTTGTAAATATCGGTCATATTTTACCGAAACCGCACTTCGTTATCGGTATTCGTTATATGGTGTAGCGCCTTGCCACTTCTTCCTCGGCACAGCTTGAAAGCATTGAAACGTCAAGCCTTTTTGCATTACACCTGATTATAAAACTCTCGGCTTCACAGCGGTTAAAAAACATATCTGGTATTGCCTTGATCAGATTATTTTTTCCGTCCAGCGCGTTTACACCGTAAACCGTAAATCGTTTGTTTTCATCGTCAGTTACAATGTCGGTTCTGATGCAGTATGTATACTTCATTTTTTACAGCCTCTTATTTATATTATGATATTACTATCCGGGTATAACATTCACATACCCGGTCACGCTTTCCGACAAAACACATCATACAAAACTTTCTCGTTTATGTATTATACACCTAAATTGCAAAAAAATCAAGTTTTAAAGGCAAAAAATGTTTATAATTGTAATATACACTACATTTTATGCAGTGTAAACTTTCGGCACACCATATAAGCCGTCCCGCATCTGTCCCCCGCGCCGTCACTGCTTTTTAACAAACAAAAATTCTCCTTCGGACAGTTCCTTCAGCGTTTCCCCGTCACCGAAAGTATATCCGTCGGGCGCGGCTACAGTTCCGTGAAGCTCGCGAGGCAGAGAGAGCGTCAGTATTACGCCGTCATCCGTGCGCTGCCAATTAACCTCCAGCTTTCCGAAGGGGGTAACGTGGTACGCCGAAACATTGTTAAGCCTTTCGATAAATATCGGTTTTATGTCAACATTTTTAACATCCGTCCCGGTCGGATTGAATCTTATTCCGGCAAGATAGATATAAAACCACGCCGAAACGTCGCCCCAGAAATGATGGTTGCAGGATATTATCCGTCCTCCCTCGGGGAAAAAGCCCTCCCAAAGGGTAGTAGCACCTCTTTTTATCCAGTTGCCGTAAGACGGGTAATCGGGACGGACTATCATACTGTAAGCCAGTTCCGCATCGCCGTTGTCCGCAAGCAGGCGATAAATGATCCTTCCGCCCAGCACACCTGTATTAAAGTGTCCGTCGGTTTCGTCAATAAGCCTTAAAAGCACGGAGTATGCGGTTTTTTTCTCAACCTCTTCAAACATTCCGTAATAAAGCGCCATAGCCTGTGCCGTCTGCGTATTTCCGAAAACCGTGCAGGTGTCTTTATCAATAAGCTTTTCGCGGAATGAGAATCTGAGTTTATCCGCAAGGCTTAGTGCAAACTGTTTTTGGGGCTCCCGCTTCAGTACGCCGTAAACAAAAGCCGCCTTCACCGCGATGTCGTGCGCTAAGATGGTATCGGTTACGGCGAGCGGGGTATCAAAATCACCCTCGTTTCTCCCGGCCTGACACCAATCTCCGAGTCCTATCTCTATAAGCCCTCTTGAGTCTATCCTTGAATAGAGGTAATTAAGATAGCGTATAAGCGGTGCGGAGAGTTCCTTTAAAATATCGGTATTTCCGCGGTAGATATAGGTGTAATACGGCAGATTGATAATAACGTTATCCCAAGCCGGTCCGTTGCCCCAATGGTATCCCCAGCCGCCTGTCGGAACAATTCCCGGCAGCTGACCGTTATCCTTAAGCGCCTTGTAGATGTTCCGCATCCACTCCGCATAACTGTTCTCGGGTGCGAAATTAAGCAGCAATTGCTCCGCCGAAAGGGAGGCGTCCGCCGTCCAGCCGTTCTTTTCGCGCTGTGGGCAGTCTGTGGGGAAATAATGAAAGTTTGATATGTCGGAGCGCACAGTTGCCTCTTCAATTTTGTTAATCACTTCATCGCTGCACTTAAATTCACCCATTTTCGGTATATCGGACGATATTTCAAGGTACTCAAGCAAATCACCTGTTGCCTGCTTAGCCGTTATTCCGCTTACCAGCACATAACGGAAGCCGTGGTATGTAAAGTGCGGGGTATAAGTTTCCTCACCCGTGCCCTTAAGATAATATTCGTCCTCTTGGAAACGCGCGCTGTTATGTGAGCGTACATTGTTGAAATAAGGTCTACCGTCGCTCATAACCTCAAAAAACCGCATCAGCACCTTCTGCCCCGCCGTGCCGCGGATTTTAAGCCTGCAAAGACCCGCGGAATTTACCCCGAAATCATATATATAAGATTCCTCATACTTTGTAACGCCGACAGCCTTTAATCTGTTTCTTATCTTTATAGGCTCAGCCTCGCACAGCTTCACCTCTCCGCGCGGGGCTTCCGCCTCGGTCGCGTTCTGCCAATCGCTGTCGTCAAAATCGGGCATATTCCAGTTTTCAATTTCAAGCCGCGCGTCATAATATTCGCCCAAATGCAAATCATCGAATAATATTGGTGAAGAATGTGCCAGTGTGTCGGTATCGGACGAAACCGTCTGCTTATCACCGTTTTTAAAGCATATTTCAAGTGAAAATGCCGTTATGGGCGCACCGCTGAACTTTGCCTTGTCAAAATCCCACACAAACGCTCCCACGGCGTTTCTTATACCGTTGCCCAAAATCACGCCGATCGTGTTTTTTCCGACAGTCAGTTTATCCGCAATATCGTATTTATCATAATATATATAGTGGTCGAGATTACTGCGGTAGGGCGCCAAAAATCCCTTGGTTATATTCGTGCCGTTTATAAAAGCCTCGTAATAGCCGAGTCCCGTTATAAACAGCGTTGCGCTTTCGGGTTCTTTATCAATAACAAACGAGCGCCGGAAATACGGTGCCGGAACGTGATGTTCAATTGATGATCTTTTATCGCCGAATTTTATAAACTTAGGTGAAAAATCCATAAAAACACATCCTTAAAATGTTTTTTATTTATTATATCAGCCAAAGCATTTAGTATCTACAACTTAATTTAATAATTTTATTGTCCTAGGTTTATTAATGTGTTACAATGTGATTAAAATTTACAAATTTCGGGGGAGAATAGCTTGTCCGATAAAATGTTTTTTATTTTTGAAATGATAGGAATAGTTGCCTGCGCGGCGTCCGGCGCAATTATGGGTATGAAAAAACATATGGACGCTTTCGGGGTTGTGTTTTTAGCAATCACTTCCGCTATGGGCGGAGGAATGATACGCGATGTGATACTGGGCGCAGTTCCGCCGATTGCGTTTGTTAAACCTATATATGTCGTTGTTGCCGTTTCGGTGGCGGTTATAATGTTTTTTATTCACAGGTATTTTCCTAAGCACAGCTGGGAACGCCTGCACGACATCGTGCTGCTTTATATGGACGCCGTGGGGCTCGGCGCATTCACGGTTGTGGGTATAAAAAAAGCCGTTATGCTTTACGGATTCACACATCTTTTTTTAGTGCTCTCCACAGGATTTATCACGGGAGTCGGCGGAGGTATGCTCCGTGATATACTCGCAGGCGAAACCCCGTTTATTTTTAAAAAATATTTTTATGCCTGCGCGTCGGTCATCGGTGCCGTGTGCTGCATGGCGCTTTGGAACCTTACGGGTGAAAAAGCGGCAATGCTTTCGGGTATTGTTATTATTGTTTCACTGCGTATTTGCGCCGCGCACTTCAGATGGAGTTTTTTTAAATATAAAGATGAAAATTAAGACTTGACAAGACTTGTAGGTTATGATAAATTGTATTTGATGTCGGTTTACTCAGGCAAGCGAGAATAAACCGACGCCCGAAAAATTCGGCAGAACAGTCAGGCGCGACGGGAGCCGAACCCGTCAGCCTAAGGGCTGTCGGAATGAAGAAATTTCACTTGTGTTGCACCTGATCGGAACACTTGTTTTCTTGATTTTGATAGCCGAGCGATCGGCTATTTTTTATTGTATCTAACTCAAACAAAGCTTCCTGCGCGATCATATTATGTAATGTGCCGTCGGGAATTTGCTGAGAGCGAACAGTTACCGGAAAGGCGGATAACCGAATGGCACAAATTCATTTTACAAAAATGCACGGCATAGGGAACGATTACATTTACATTGACTGTTTTAAGGAAAAAATTGAAAACCCCGAACATCTTGCAAAAATAATGTCGCCCAGAAGAACAAGCGTCGGCAGTGACGGACTGATACTCATCTGCCCCTCCGACATAGCGGACGCCAAAATGAGAATGTTTAATATGGACGGCAGCGAGGGTAAAATGTGCGGCAACGGAATACGCTGCGTGGGCAAATATATCTACGATAACGGCATAGCAAGAAAAGGTACGGTTACGGTTGAAACCTTAAGCGGGATTAAAACGCTTAAAATAGACGCAAAAAACGGGAAAGCCGTCAGCGTTACCGTTAATATGGGCAAGCCCGTTTTGAACCCCGCGGATATTCCGGTTAAATTCGACGGGGATATAATGGTTAACGAGCCGATAACGGCAGGCGGTACGGAATACCGCATAACCGCCGTTTCAATGGGCAATCCGCACGCGGTTGTTTTTTGCGACGACCCCGATAACATTAATCTTGAAAAAACGGGACCCCTTTTTGAATTTAACCCGATTTTTCCCGAACAGGTCAACACTGAGTTTATTCGGGTCATCGACGGCAAAACGCTTAAAATGCGTGTTTGGGAGCGCGGCAGCGGCGAAACTTTCGCCTGCGGAACGGGCGCCTGCGCCGCGGTCGTGGCGGCGGTGCTTAACGGTTACTGCAAAAAGGATGAAGAGATTACCGTGCGGTTAAAGTGCGGCAATCTCACGATAAATTATTCGGGCGACGGCTGTGTTTATATGCGCGGCGCTGCGGAAAAGGTATATGAAGGAGTGTACTGCTGTGAGCCTTAAAATCAAGATCAATGATAATTACTTCAACGTGAAAAAAAATTATCTTTTTTCCGAAATAGCAAAACGCGTAAAAGCTTACGCGGAAGCTAACCCCGATGCCGACATTGTGAGGCTCGGTATAGGCGACGTTACCCTGCCGCTCTCCAACACAGTGGTAGGCGCCATGAAAAAAGCGTGCGATGAAATGGGAAACGCCGCAACCTTCAGGGGATACGCACCGGAATACGGATATGATTTTCTGCGCGGGGCTATTGCCGATTATTATAAAAGGATACCGGTTAAGCTTTCGGCTGAGGAGATATATGTGTCGGACGGCGCAAAAAGCGATGTCGGCAATATAGTTGACATTCTGGGCGACAACGAAATTCTTATTCCCGACCCTGTTTACCCCGTTTATCTTGACAGCAATATAATGAGCGGCAGAAAGATTACGTTTTTAGACGGAAACATCGACAACGGTTTTCTGCCTATGCCTTGCGGTATACCCGAAAAGCCGTATATTATTTATATCTGCTCGCCGAACAATCCCACAGGTGCGGTCTACTCGGGGGAACAGCTTAAGAAATGGATAGATTTCGCAAACAAAACAGGTTCGCTTATTATTTTTGATTCTGCCTATGAGGCGTTTATAAGCGGCGACTACCCCCATTCCGTTTACGAAATTGAGGGTGCAAAGACCTGTGCTGTTGAGATTTGCAGTTTTTCAAAAACCGCCGGGTTTACTGGAACACGCTGCGCCTGGAGCGTATTTCCCGATGAGCTGACGGTGGGGGAAAACAAGCTTTCCTACCTCTGGGCAAGGCGGCAGGCAACCAAATTCAACGGCGTGCCTTACGTTGTTCAGCGCGCCGCAGAGGCGGCTCTCTCACCCGAAGGGTTAAAGCAGTGCCGTGCTGCAATTGCCTATTATATGGAGAATGCGCGAATAATTGCAGCCGTGCTCAAAAGCAAGGGTATTGAATTCACAGGCGGAGAAAATTCACCGTATCTGTGGCTTAAATGCCCGGGCGGTATGTCGTCGTGGGAGTTTTTTGATTACCTGCTTCATAACGCGCAGATAGTCGGCACACCGGGTGCAGGCTTCGGCGATGCCGGCGAGGGCTTTTTCAGACTCACATCATTCGGCAGCCGCGAATCCACCGTTGAAGCCGCCCACAGACTCGAAAAAATACTTTAATAATTCCAACCCGTTTCTGCGTGCATTACAAGGGGTTGATTTTCTGTGTTATACGATAACGTTTCGGTAAACGAAAAGGGTCACCTCACATTTGCCGGATATGACACAACAGAGCTCGCGAAAAAATACGGCACCCCGCTTTATCTTATGGACGAGGATAAAATAAGGTCGCATGTAAGAGAATATGTATCCGCAACGGAAAAATATTTCCCCGCAGGCTCTGTTCCCGAATTTGCAAGCAAGGCCTTTTGCTGCAAACAGATATACCGCATTATGGCGGACGAGGGAATTGATATCGACGTTGTTTCCCCGGGTGAAATTTTTACCGCCGTTTCGGCGGGATTTCCGATGGAAAAAAGCTTTTTTCACGGAAACAACAAAACGGATGATGACATTGCCTTCGCGATAGACAGCGGAGTCGGTTACTTTGTTGTTGATAACCTTGACGAGCTGTTTGCGCTGGACCGCATTGCGGGCGAAAAAAATGTTATTCAAAAAATACTGCTGCGGCTGACGCCGGGGATTGACCCGCACACCCACAAAAAAATATCAACCGGCACGGTGGAGTCCAAATTCGGCGTTCCGATTGAAAACGGTCAGGCAATGTCCGCCTCCGAAGCGGCGCTCGGCAGAAGAAATATAACCCTTTGCGGCTTTCACTGCCACATAGGCTCACAGATATTTGAAACCGAACCGTTTGAGTCGGCACTTAAAATAATGCTTGAATTTATAAGCAGCGTACGGAAAAAAACAGGATTTACACCGAAAATGCTTAATCTGGGCGGGGGTTTCGGCGTCCGTTATACCGAAAAAGACCCTGCTACGGACTATACCGCGCAGATACGTAAAATTTCACAGGTTTTAAACAGTCGGTGCGCCGCGCTAGGGCTTTCCGTTCCGAAAATTCTTACAGAGCCCGGCAGAAGCATTGTTGCCGACGCGGGAATGACCCTTTACAGCGTAGGCAGTGTTAAGGAAATCACGGGGCATAAAAATTATGTTTCGGTTGACGGCGGTATGACCGACAACCCGCGCTATACGCTTTATGACTCGCCGTATACGATTTTTCTTGCCTCCCGTGCAAACAGTGAGCGGAACTTTACCGCAACCGTTGCCGGCAGGTGCTGTGAATCAGGCGATATTATAGGCGAAAGCATTAAAATGCCAAGACCGATGCGGGGAGAAATCTTAGCTGTGCTTACAACGGGCGCATACAACTACTCAATGGCGTCAAACTATAACCGTATATGCCGTCCGCCTGTTGTTATGCTGAACAGCGAAAGCGACTATGCGGCAGTCAGGCGTGAACACCCTGAGGATGTGTGCAGGCTGGATATTTAAATAACCATACAAAAAGGAGAAGGTTAAATATGCTTAACGGTTTCATTAAGGCGGCGGCGGGTCTGCCGCACTGTACCGTTGCGGACGTCAGTGCCAACACAGCGGAAATTTTAAGGATTATAGACGTTGCTGACGAAAAAAAGGTCAATCTGCTGGTACTCCCCGAGCTTTGCGTTACGGGATACACCTGCGGCGATCTGTTCTTTTCGGATATATTGATTAAAAGCGCCGAGGACGCGCTGAATGTTATTTCGGAGCATACGCGCGGCAAATACCCCGTTTGCGTTGCTGGACTGCCGCTGATGTTTTCCTCAAAACTGTATAACTGCGCGGCGGTGATTGCAAACGGAAAAATAATCGGTGTCGTTCCAAAGACCTATATGCCAAACTACAACGAATTTTACGAAAGACGGCAATTTTCACCGGGAAGTGAAATTCCGAACGGTTCGGTTATAAACATTCACGGTAAAGATGTACCTTTCGGCACGGACCTTTGCTTCTGCCACACGGATATTGCGGAATACACCTTCGGCATTGAGATATGCGAGGATATCTGGGCGGCGGCTCAGCCGTCCGAAAAGCTGTGCCGCGGCGGTGCGGTTATAATGCTTAACCTGTCGGCATCAAATGAGGTTATAGGAAAATCGGAATACCGCCGCACGCTTGTTTCGTCAACCTCCGCAAGACTTCTGTGCGGTTATGTTTACGTTTCGTCGGGAACAGGTGAGTCCACGCAGGATTTGGTTTATTCGGGTCATACGCTGATAGCCGAAAACGGAACGGTGCTTGCCGAGAGCGCACCGTTTGAGGAAAAGGAGCTTACCGTAACCGAAATAGACGTTAAGCACCTTTGCGGTGAAAGGCACAAAAACACAAGCTTTGAGCCGCTCCCCTCAATCAGAAGGATTGTTTTTTCGCAAAGCACAATTAAAACAGAGCTTACACGCGGTTTTGAAAAAGCACCGTTTGTGCCGTCGGACAAAAACGACCTTTCAAAACGTGCCGAGACTATACTCAAAATTCAGTCCTACGGGCTTAAAAAGCGGCTTGAGCATACAAACGCCAAAACCGCGGTGATCGGTATTTCGGGCGGACTTGACAGCACGCTCGCCCTGCTCGTCTGTGTGCGCGCAATGAAGCTGTGCGGCAGACCGCTTAAGGACGTTTTGGCTGTAACAATGCCCTGTTTCGGCACAACGAAACGCACCCGTTCGAATTCCGAGATACTTTGCAGCGAACTGGGCGTTACATTTAAAGAGGTCAACATCACCGAGGCCGTTAACCGTCACTTTAAGGATATAGGTCAGGACAGCGACTGCTATGACGTGACATACGAAAACTCTCAGGCAAGAGAACGCACTCAGGTGCTTATGGACCTTGCAAATAAGTCGGGAGGGCTTGTTATAGGTACGGGCGACCTGTCGGAGCTGGCGCTCGGCTGGGCGACGTACAACGGCGACCATATGTCAATGTATGCCGTAAATTCCTCCGTTCCCAAGACCCTTGTAAGATACCTTGTGCGTTATGAGGCGGAGTTGTTCGGCGGAAGGCTCGGCGCGGTGCTTTCCGATATACTTGACACCCCCGTTTCCCCAGAACTTCTGCCGGCTGATGAAAACGGCGAGATAGCGCAAAAGACCGAGGATTTGGTGGGGCCCTACGAACTGCACGACTTCTTTCTTTACAGGATGCTGCGTTTCGGCGATTCGCCCGAAAAAATATTCCGCCTTGCCCTTCTTGCGTTTAAGGACGATTACGACGCCGAAACCGTGCTTAAATGGCTTAAGGTGTTCACACGCCGCTTTTTTTCGCAGCAATTCAAACGTTCCTGCCTGCCCGACGGACCTAAGGTGGGTTCGGTAACCCTTTCTCCGCGGGGCGACTGGCGTATGCCGTCGGACGCGTCGGCACGGTTGTGGCTTAAACAACTTGAAAATATTAATTTGTAGATAATAAATGCACTTCCTTTCGGGAATACTTGTAAAAACCGAAGGGAAGTGTTTTTTTACTGTGAAAGGCTTTGCAATGCTGGGAATAGGAAAAACAGGATGGATAGTTAAGGAAAAGCCGCACTGCGGCGCGCTTGACGCAATAGTAAGACCGATTGCGGTTTCACCCTGCACGTCGGACATACACACCGTGTACGAGGGCGCGCTGGGTGAAAGACATAATATGATACTGGGACACGAGGCTGTCGGAGAGGTTGTAACGGTGGGCAGGCTTGTTAAAGATTTTAAACCCGGCGACCGCGTTGTGGTTACAGCCATAACGCCGGACTGGGGCTCCGCCGAGGCTCAGGACGGCTATGCTATGCACTCGGGCGGTATGCTTGCGGGGTGGAAATTTTCAAATTTTAAGGACGGGGTTTTCGGCGAATATTTCCACGTAAACGAGGCGGACGCAAACTTGGCGCACCTGCCCGACAGCATTGAACCGCAGATTGCTGTTATGCTTTGCGATATGATGCCGACAGGACTTCACGGGGCGGAGCTGTGCGACATAAAGTTCGGAAATTCCGTTTGCGTTGTAGGTATTGGTCCTGTCGGTCTTATGGCGGTTGCGGGGGCTGTTTTAAGGGGTGCGTCACGCGTGTTTGCGGTTGGTTCACGCCCGATATGTACAAAGGTTGCAAGGTTGTACGGCGCAACCGATACTATAAACTACCGCAACGGGGATATTGTAGAACAGATTTTAAAGCTTACGGACGGAAACGGAGTTGACAGAGTAATTCTTGCGGGCGGAGGTCCCGAAACGGTTGAACAGGCTGTAAGAATGACAAAGCCCGGCGGAAAAATCGGAAATGTAAACTATTTCGGCAGCGGAGGCGCTGTAAGCATATCCCTGACGCCATGGGGCAACGGTATGGCGCACAAGCAAATTTCCGGAGGACTTATGCCGGGTGGCAGGCTGAGAGCGGAAAGACTGCTAAGCCTTGTAGAAAACGGCAGAATTGACCCTTCGCACCTTGTGACGCACGTTTTTGAGGGTTTTGATAAAATACCGGACGCGCTTGAACTTATGAAAAACAAGCCGTCCGACCTTATAAAACCTGTTGTTCTTACAAACTTTTAAAGCCAGATAATCCAAACCCGGAGGTGTGGAAAACGGTAATCCTTTTTTCGGACAGAAAAAATGCCGTCGCCTGTGAAATAGTTAAAATTCTTACAGACCACGGCGCCGGATATATTTCCGACAAATCGGTGATAACCGGAAAAGGCGATTTTGAGGTTATAAGCGAATATAAAAAAACCGAGCTTGATGTAACCGACGGCATCGCCGTTTTTATTGACGATTCCGAGAGATTTTCCGGTCAACGTTTTCCGCACGGTATGGTCGGTATATGTGAAGAAGCCAACCGCACCGCGCTTGAGCTTTTTATGCAAAGCGGCATCCCTGTTATAAGCTGCGGAATGAACTCCAAAAACACAGTCACTCTTTCAAGCCTTAACAGTTCTTCGCTTCTCACTTCCTTGCAGAGAACTCTTACGGACTGCGGCGGCAAAACGGTTGAACCGGGCGAATTTAAAATTAAACTCACAAAAAAATATCACCCGTTTTCCGTTATGGCTGCCGCCGCGGTTTTGCTTTTAAACGGAATTACACCCGATGTTTTTTAAAAGGCAACGCAAAAAGCCCCCGCTGTGCCAAAGCACTGCGGAGGCTCTGTTTTTTAGTACACACATTATCGGCGCACGGCAATCAGCTTAAAACCAATCCTGCGCCGTGTCCAATGTGAGTACTAAACCAAGTGTTACATCGAATAGGGACAAATTACACTAACTCGATTATTGCCATTTCGGCAGCGTCACCGCGACGGGGACCTGTTTTAACAATGCGTGTATAACCGCCGTTAACATCCCTGTATTTCGGTGCAATCTCGTTATAAAGCTTTGCAACAACATCTTCTTTGGTGATAAACGCCAATGCCTGGCGCTTGCTGTTAAGGGTGTTGTCCTTAGCGAGTGTAATGTACTTTTCCGTCATTGCCCTTACTTCCTTAGCACGGGTAACAGTGGTTTCAATTCTGCCGTTTTCAAGCAGATAGGTAACCATTGCTCTGAGCATGGCGGTTCTGTGATCGCTGGTTCTTCCCAGTTTACGGGTACCTGGCATTTCTGTTCACTCCTTATTTGCGGCAAATAATTACATATGCCGCGGTTTTGCTTTATTCGTCGTCCTTTTTAAGGGTGAAGCCGAAAGAATTCAGCTTTGCAATTACCTCTTCAAGCGACTTGCGGCCGAGGTTTCTAACCTTCATCATATCCTCTTCGGATTTGTTAATAAGATCCTCTACCGTGTTGATTCCCGCACGTTTCAGGCAGTTAAAGCTGCGAACCGAAAGGTCCAGTTCATCAATTGTAAGATCAAGAACTTTCTCCTTTTCGTTATCGCTCTTCTCAGCCATAATGCTCTCGGTTTCGCTTGCGCCCTCGGTAAGATCAAGGAACAGCTCAAAGTGCTCAATAAGCACTTTAGCGGACATTGATACAGCCTCATTGGCTTTAATGGAGCCGTCTGTCCAGACTTCAAGGGTAAGCTTGCCCTTATCGGTAACATTACCGACGCGGGTATTGTCAACCGTAAAGTTTGCCTTAAGCACCGGTGTGTAAATTGAATCTACGGGAATTACGCCGATTACATTCTGTGCCGGTCTGTTCTGATCAGCCGGAACGTAACCTCTGCCCCTGTCAAGCGTCATTTCCATATTAAGCTTGGCGTCCTTGTCAAGGGTTGCGATATACATATCCGGATTTAAGATCTCGACCTCTGAATCGGCCTTTATTGACGCTGCGGTAACCACTCCGGGACCCTCTGCCTCAATATAAATCTTTTTCGCCGTATCTGCATGGAGCTTTGCTATCAGTCCCTTGATATTAAGGATTATCTCGGTGACATCCTCTTTTACGCCGGGAATGGTGGAAAACTCATGCACAACACCGTCTATCTTAACCGAAGTAACTGCCACGCCGGGGAGAATTGAAAGCAACACTCTCCTCATACTGTTGCCGAGGGTCGTTGCGTATCCTCTCTCAAGCGGTTCCATAACGAACTTGCCGTATGTGCCGTCCTGGGTCATACTGACGGTATCTATTCTGGGCTTTTCAATTTCTATCATTTAAAAGCTCCGTTTCTCCGCACCCTTATTTTATGCTGCACTGCGCTCGGTACGGTGAACGCCGTGTACGTTGCGGCTATTACTTAGAATAGAACTCAACGATGAGCTGCTCATCAACAGGAGCTTCGATCTGCTCTCTGGTCGGGAGCGCAATTACCTTTGCCGTAAGCTTATCGCGGTCAACGTCAATCCACTGCGGAACAGGTCTTGCGCTGTTAGCCTCAACAACAGCCTTTATCTTCTCGCTTGAGCGGCTCTTCTCGCAGATAGATACAACGTCGCCTGCCTTCAAAAGATAAGAAGCAATGTCAACGCGCTTGCCGTTCACTTCGTAATGACCGTGACCTACAAGCTGACGTGCCTCCGCTCTTGACGAAGCAAAGCCAACTCTGTAAACAACATTATCAAGGCGGCTTTCAAGTATTCTTAAAAGGTTATCGCCGGTAATGCCCTGCTTTCTCTCAGCAATTTCAAAATAATGATGGAACTGATTTTCCTGGACGCCGTAGAAACGTCTTGCGGTCTGCTTAGCGCGAAGCTGCATACCGTATTCGGACGATTTCTTTCTGCCCTGTCCGTGCTGACCGGGAGCATAGCCTCTCAGTCCTACCGAGCATTTCTCGGAATAGCAGCGCTCGCCCTTAAGGAACAATTTCTGACCTTCGCGGCGGCAAAGTCTGCATACTGCACCGGTATATCTTGCCATCTGTTACACCTCCAAAATTTTAGCTGCAAATTTTAAAATTTGCAAGTTTGTTTTACCGATTATACGCGTCTTCTCTTGGGAGGACGGCAGCCATTGTGCGGAATCGGGGTAACGTCCTTTATAAGGCTTACCTCAAGACCGGCAGTCTGCAATGCGCGGATAGCCGCTTCACGTCCTGCACCCGGACCCTTAACGTACACTTCAACTGTCTTAAGACCGTGCTCCATAGCAGCCTTTGCAGCGGTTTCAGCCGCGCTCTGTGCCGCAAAAGGAGTAGACTTTCTTGAACCTCTGAAACCTAATTCACCGGCAGAAGCCCACGAAAGGGCATTGCCCTGCGTATCGGTGATGGTAACAATAGTGTTGTTGAAGGTAGACTGGATATGAGCAGAGCCACGTTCGATGTTCTTTTTCTCACGGCGACGGCGTGTAGCGGTCGTCTTGCCCTTTACAGTAGCCATATTATCTTCCTCCTACTTATTTCTTCTTGTTAGCTATGGTCTTTTTCGGACCCTTGCGTGTGCGCGCGTTGGTCTTTGAGCGCTGTCCTCTTACGGGCAGACCCTTCCTGTGGCGCAAACCGCGATAGCTTCCGATTTCGATAAGTCTTTTAATATCAAATGCGATAGTACGGCGACGGTCACCCTCAACCTGAAGGTTATGGTCGATATATTCACGCAGTTTAGAAATATCGTCCTCGGTTAAGTCCTTGACGCGGGTATCGGGATTGATACCTGTCTCGGCAAGAATTTTTTTAGATGTTGTAAGACCTATACCGAAAATGTAAGTAAGTCCTATCTCGACTCTCTTCTCGTTCGGGAGATCAACACCAGCAATACGTGCCATTTATCAAAGCACCTCCATTTTTTTGTTCACGCGCATTTTAACCCTGACGCTGCTTGTGCTTGGGGTTTTCGCAGATAACCATTACCTTGCCCTTGCGCTTGATTATTTTGCATTTCTCGCAAATCTTTTTAACAGAAGGTCTGACTTTCATTTGGATTATACCTCCTTAAAATTTTCGACTGTTATTTGGAACGCCAGGTTATACGACCCTTTGACAGGTCATACGGGGACATTTCAACAGTCACCTTGTCACCCGGCAATATGCGTATAAAATTCATACGCAGCTTACCCGAAATGTGAGCAAGTATTACGTGTCCCCCCTGAATTTCAACCTTAAACATTGCATTTGGCATTGCTTCAACAACTACGCCTTCAAGCTCTATCATATCTTCTTTTGACATTACGGTTTCTTCCTTTCGGTTTCATCTCTCAGGGCGGCAAGCGACCGCCTTAAGGCTTTATCGGTTTTATAACTGTTTTCATCAAGATTCTTCGCGGTAAAAGCTACGTGCTTTACGTTTTTGCGTTTAGGTCTTGAAAGAGGACGTTCCTTGCCGTCGCACAGGTAGACAAATTTATCATCCGACCCGACGACCACCATAAAACGGTTTTTATCACGTCCCGCTTTTGAACAAACTATCTGCCCTGCCATAACGGTTATCCTCAAACCAATGTCATAATTTTAGGACCGTCGGCTGTAATGGCTATCGTGTGTTCAAAATGGGCTGAAAGCGATCCGTCCTTTGTTAAAACAGTCCATCCGTCCGGCTGAACCTTCACGTCAAAGCCTCCGGCGTTAACCATAGGCTCTATCGCAACAGTCATTCCGGGAATAAGCCTTATTCCCCTGCCGGGTGTGCCGAAATTCGGAACTTCCGGAGCTTCGTGCAGGTGAGTACCCACGCCGTGACCGACAAACTGCCGCACAACAGTGTACCCGCGTGCCTCGACATACGATTGCACCGCATGACCTATATCACCGATTCTGCTGCCTGCACGCGCCGCGTTAATGCCCTCGTAAAGGCTCTCGCGGGTCGTGTCTATCAGCCGCTTTGCCTCGGGAGAAATATCTCCGCAGGCAAATGTGGCAGCGTTATCGCCATGATATCCGTCAAACTTAGCGCCGAGGTCGATACTTACAATATCACCGGCGCGGAGTTTTCGCGTGTGCGACGGTATGCCATGAATAACTTCGTTGTTGATTGATATACAGGCGGTAGCAGGATAACCCTCGTAGTTTTTAAAGTTGGGTTCACCGCCGCGGCGGCGGATGTACTCCTCCGCCAGGCGGTCAATTTCCGCTGTTGTAACTCCGGGTTCAACTGCTTTGCCGGCTGTTTCTAACGCTCCGGCCGATATACTGCAAGCTTCTTTCATTATTTTAAGCTCGCGACCGGTTTTAAGCACTATCATACAAGCTTCTCCAACGCTTCAAGTACAAGGCGTGTGGTATCCTTTACCTCGTCTTGACCTTCAACCGTAATAAGCTTGCCGCAGTTCTTGTAATAATCCTTAAGCGGCTCGGTCTGCTCGTGATAAACATTCAGTCTGTTCTTCACGGTTTCCGGCTCATCGTCCTTACGGATAACAAGCTTGCCGCTGCAGGTATTGCAAACGCCGTCTTTTGCCGGTTTTTTATACTCGGTGTGGTAGCTGGCGCCGCATTTCTCACAAACGCGTCTGCCCGACATCCGCTTTACGATCTCGCTGTCCGCAACCTCAATAGAAAGTGCGGCGTCAATTGCAAAGCCCATTTTGTCAAGAGCCTCAGCCTGCGGTATCGTGCGCGGGAAACCATCCAGAATATAACCGTCTTTGCAGTCATTTTCTAAAAGGCGTTCCTTTATAATGCCTATCACAACATCATCCGGAACAAGCTCACCCGCATCGATATATGATTTTGCCTTAAGACCCATTTCCGTACCGTTTTTAAGCGCAGCACGTATAATGTTGCCGGTGGAAATGGTAGGAATATTGTATTTTTCGGAGATTATCTCCGCCTGGGTACCCTTTCCGGCGCCCGGTGCTCCCAAAAGTATGAGCTTCATTCTGTAATACTCCTTTATCAGTCAAGGAATCCCTTGTAGTGGCGCATCATCATCTGTGATTCAAGATTTCTTACCGTATCAAGCGCAACGCCGACCATAATGAGTATCGATGTGCCGCCTAAAGAAATATTTATCTTTCCGACAGTACCGATAAGGATCGGGAGAATTGCTATAACGCTTAAGAAAAGCGCACCCATCAGGGTTATTCTGGACAAAATCTTTGAAATAAAATCAGATGTGGGCTTACCGGGACGTATTCCAGGTATTGCGCCGCCGTTTTTACGAAGGTTATTTGCCATTTCAATTGGATTAAACTGGATCGTTGCGTAGAAGTAAGCAAATCCGATAATCAGGATGAAATAGATAACCGCGTAAAACACACCCTGTACGCTGAACAGCTTAAGCACCTTATAGAACCAGTTGTTCTCGTTGCTCCAGAAGGAGAGTATCATTGTAGGAAGCATAAGAATGCTCGACGCAAAGATTATCGGCATAACGCCCGACATATTGACCTTGATCGGAATGTGGGTGTTCTGTCCGCCGTACATCTTATTACCTACAACACGCTTTGCGTACTGCACAGGTATGCGGCGCTCTGCCTCTGTCATCCAAACAATGAACACTACAACCGCTAAGAACAGCACAACTATTCCTATAACGGCAACCTGCTGTTTAAGCTTCCAGTAAGCTATAAGCGCATTAAGCGCCTGCGGACCTCTGGAAATAATACCGGCAAAAAGCAGTATTGAAATACCGTTGCCTATACCCTTAACGTCGATCTGTTCGCCCAGCCACATTACAAGCGCGGAACCTGCCGTAAAGGCAAGAACAATAACGAACGCCGCAAATATTACGGCACCGCCGGTAACGCTTAAATAACTGCTGTTCTTAAGGTAGAAGAAGTAGGCAGTACCCTGAATAAGAGCCAGTATCACGGTTGTGTAACGCGTGATCTGCGCCAGCTTTTTCTGACCCTCCTCACCCTCTTTTGAAAGTCTTTCAAGAGCAGGGATTGCAACGCACAAAAGCTGAACTATAATTGAAGAGTTGATGTACGGTGTAACCGACATTGCGAATATCGCACCGTACTCAAGTCCGCCGCCTGTAAGGATCGACAGGTAGCTGAAAAATTCATTTGTCTTTCCCGATTCGGTTGCAGCCTTTAAGGCTGCTACGTCAATGTAAGGCACCGGAATAACCGAGCCGATACGGAAAATTAAAACGATGAAAACGGTAAAAAGAATCTTATTACGAATTTCTTTTACTTTCCAGGCGTTTCTTAATGTTTCAAACATCAGATCACCTCAGCCTTTCCGCCGACCGAGTTTATTTTCTCGGCAGCAGACGCAGAGAAAGCATTAAGCTTAACGGTGAGCTTCTTTGTAAGCTTTCCGTTGCCCAAAACCTTAACGGGAAGGTTTGCTTTCTTTATTATTCCCTTTTCTGCCAAAGCCGCGGCATCAACCGTTGCGCCGTCCTCGAACAGTTCAAGAGCTGAAAGGTTAATTACAAGCTGCTTTTCAGCAAAAATATTATTGAAGCCACGCTTAGGGAGTCTTCTCTGAAGCGGCATCTGACCGCCTTCGAAGCCGGGTCGCATACCGTGACCTGCACGGGCTTTCTGACCCTTGTGTCCCTTACCGGCTGTTTTGCCGTTTCCGGAACCGTGACCTCTGCCTATACGCTTCGCCTCTTTTGTAGAGCCGATAGCCGGAGATAATTCATGGATTTTCATTGTTCGCACCTCCTTGCTTAATTCACGCGGTTTATCCGCGTTTTCGCAGTTTCAACTGCGACAGAAATCAAAATCACTTTGCAGCGGTAACCTCAACAAGATGTGCAATCTTATTGATTTTGCCCTTGGTCTGCTCGTTATCGGGCTGAATTTTCTCATCGCCGACCTTGAAAAGACCGAGTGCATTCGCAGTAGCTATCTGGTCCTTTTTGGAACCGATAGTGCTTTTTACCAGCTTTACTTTAAGGCCGGCAGCCTTCTTTGTTGCCATAATGCTGCTCCTCCTTAACCTATGATTTCCTTAACGGACTTTCCGCGAACAGCGGCAACCTCTTCGGCGCTGCGGAGGGAAGCTAATCCCGCCACTGTGGCGCGTACAACGTTGCAGGGGTTGTTCGAACGCAAAGCCTTGGTACGTATATCGGAAATTCCGACAGTTTCAACAACGGCACGAACAGCACCGCCGGCAATAACACCGGTACCGGGAGCCGCAGGCTTAAGAAGAACGCGGCCTGCACCGAATTCACCTATAACCTCGTGCGGAATTGTAGTACCCTTTAAGGACACCTTTATAAGATTCTTTTTAGCATCTTCAATTCCTTTGCGGATAGCATCCGGAACTTCGCCCGCTTTGCCGAGTCCGTAGCCGACAATACCGTTGCCGTCGCCTACAACCACTAATGCCGCGAACTTCATAATGCGTCCGCCCTTAACGGTTTTGGAAACACGGTTTATGGAAACTACGCGCTCTTTCAAATCTAATGTTGATGCGTCAATATTTGTAGCCAAAAGTATTCCTCCTTATCAGAACTTAAGGCCGCCCTCACGGGCACCTTCGGCAAGCTCCTTGACACGGCCGTGATAAATGTATCCGCCGCGGTCAAAAACAACCTCGGTGATGCCCTTTTCTGCGGCACGTTCAGCAATTAATTTTCCAACCTTGCGCGCACCCTCTTTGTTGCCGCCGGAAATTCCGAAATCCTTCTCATTTGAAGAAGCGGCTGCGAGAGTAACGCCGTTTACGTCGTCGATAAGCTGGGCATAGATGTTGCTGTTGGAGCGGAATACATCAAGGCGGGGGCAAGCTGCCGTACCGCTGACCTTAGAACGGACGCGAGCGTGACGCTTAAGCCTTGCCTGATTGGTGTTAGGTCTTGTAACCATCGTTTATACACTCCTTTATTATTTCTTAGCACCCTTGCCGGCTTTACCTTCCTTGCGGCGGATGTGCTCGTCGGCGTACTTAATACCCTTGCCCTTATACGGCTCGGGCGGACGCTTCTCACGAACTTCCGCGGCAAACTGGCCGACCTGCTGCTTATCTGCACCGCTGATAACTACTTGGTTAGGAGTCGGTACGTCGATTGTGATTCCCGGAACTTCCGGAACAATCACCTGATGTGAGAACCCTAAGTTCATTACAAGGTTTTTGCCCTGCTTCTGTGCACGGTAACCTACGCCGTTAACCTCAAGCGTTTTTGAATAGCCGTTGGTTACACCCTCTACCATGTTGTGGATAAGGGTACGGGTAAGTCCGTGAAGAGCACGGTGGTTTTTATCGTCCGTAGGACGTGTAACGATTATCTCGTTACCCTCAAGGGCAATATTAATCTCGTGATTAAACGTGCTTTCAAGCGTGCCCTTGGGTCCCTTAACGGTCACCTTGCTGCCGTCAACCTTAACGTCAACGCCTGCCGGAATTACGATAGGCTTCTTTCCTATTCTTGACATTACCAAAGCACCTCCTTACCAGACATAAGCGAGGACTTCGCCGCCGACGTTGGCTTTGCGTGCCTGCTTGTCTGTCATTATTCCCTTAGAGGTGGAAAGGATGGCAATGCCGAGGCCCTTCATAACCTTGGGCATTTCCTCTACGTTTGTATAAATACGCAGACCCGGTTTTGAAACACGTCTTATACCGTTTATAACCTGCGCTTTATTCTGGCCGTACTTCAACGTAATGTGAATTACGCCCTGCTTTCCGTCGTCTTCGACCTGAAAGCCTGTTATATATCCCTCGTCAAGCAAAATCTGGGCAATCGCCTTTTTTACATTTGACGCGGGAACATCAACAGAATCATGCTTTGCAGCGGATGCGTTACGAATTCTCGTAAGCATATCCGCGATTGTATCGCTGATTTGCATGCCGTCAACCTCCTTTAGCTTTGTGCCTTACCAACTTGACTTCTTTACTCCCGGGATCTCACCCTTGTAGGCAAGCTCTCTGAAGCATATACGGCAAATGCCGTACTTGCGAAGATAAGCATGGGGGCGGCCGCAGATTTTACATCTGTTATACTCTCTCGTTGAAAACTTAGCAGGTCTTGCCTGCTTAACTTTCATTGCAGTCTTAGCCATAATTCTTCTCCTTATCTCGCAAACGGAGCGCCCATAAGCGTAAGCAACTCGCGGGCCTCTTCATCTGTATTTGCGGTTGTGACAAAAATTATATCCATACCGCGTACCTTATCGATCTTGTCATATTCGATCTCAGGGAAAATAAGCTGCTCTTTAACGCCCATGGCATAGTTGCCGCGGCCGTCAAACGCGTTCGGGTTAATTCCTCTGAAATCCCTAACTCTCGGCAGGGCTGCGTTAAAGAGACGCTCAATGAACTCATACATACGCTCGCCGCGGAGTGTAACCTTTGCGCCGATCGGCATACCCTCGCGGAGCTTGAAGTTAGCAATTGACTTCTTAGCACGGCAGGGAACTGCCTTCTGACCGGTTATAAGGCTTAAATCGCGCGTGATAGCGTCAATAACCTTTGAGTTCTCTCTTGCCTCGCCGGCGCCTACATTGATAACGACCTTTTCGAGCTTAGGAATCTGCATGACGCTCTTGTAGCCGAATTTTGCCATCAGTGCGGGTGCGATCGAATTTTTATATTCGTTCGACAGTGTTGACATGTCATGTCCTCCTTATCTCTTAAAAAGTCTCGCCGCACTTTTTGCACATGCGGTCTTTTTTGCCGTCCTCGTAGACTTTTGTACCTACTCTGGTGGGCTTATTGCACTTAGGGCAAACAACCTGTACCTTGCATGCATAAATTGCGCCGTGGGTTTCAATGATTCCCGACGGATCGCCCGCCTTTTTCGGCTTTGCGTGCTTTTTAACGGTGTTTATACCCTCAACTATTACCTTACCCTCTTTGGGGCTGACCTCAAGTACCTTGCCGGTCTTTTTGCGGTCTTTTTTATCTCCTGTAAGGAGGACTACGGTATCGCCTGTTTTAACGTGAAGCTGTTTCATTTTTTATACCTCCCATTAAAGCACTTCCGGAGCAAGCGACAGGATCTTTGTGTAATCCTTATCGCGCAGCTCTCTGGCTACCGGCCCGAAAATACGTGTACCTCTCGGGTTCTTGTCATCACGGATAAGAACTGCCGCATTTTCGTCAAATCTGATGTATGTGCCGTCATTGCGACGAAGACCTCTTGCGGAACGAACCACAACCGCCTTAACCACATCGCCCTTCTTAACAGTACCGCCCGGAGCGGCCTTCTTAACAGAAGCCACGATGACATCGCCAATGTTGGCATACCTCCTTCTGGAGCCTCCAAGAACGCGGATGCACATGATTTCCTTTGCACCCGTATTGTCGGCAACCTTGAGGTAACTCTGTTGTTGTATCACAGTGTTTTCCTCCTTGTAGACTTACTTAGCCTTTTCGATTATCTCAGCCACGCGCCAGTGTTTATCCTTAGAGAGTGGTCTGGTTTCCATAATAAGAACTCTGTCGCCAACGCCACAGGAATTGTTCTCATCATGAGCTTTAAGTCTTATTGTGTTCTTAATAATCTTCTTGTAGAGCGGATGCTTTACGTTGTCCTCAATAGCAACAACAACGGTCTTATCCATCTTGTCGCTTACAACCTTGCCCACTCTTGTTTTACGAAGGTTTCTTTCGCTCATCTAGCCTTTCCTCCCTCTCTCAAGCGTTAGTGCTGTCGTTCTTGAGTTCATTCTCGCGAATAATTGTCTTTATGCGAGCAATGTCCTTCTTGACAGCGTTTATACGCATGGGGTTGTCGAGCTGGTTAATGGCGAGCTGAAAACGCAGATTGAATAATTCTTCCTTAAGCTTTGTCAGCTGCTCATTAAGCTCGGGCAAAGTGTTCTGTCTTATTTCCTTTGCTTTCATTACTGCTCACCGCCCATTTCCTGCTTTGTTATAAACTTGCACTTAATAGGAAGCTTGTTTGCTGCAAGACGCATAGCCTCGCGTGCCAGCTCCTCGCTAACTCCGCCGATTTCAAACATTACACGGCCGGGTTTAACAACTGCTACCCAATATTCCACAGCGCCTTTACCTGAGCCCATTCGAACCTCGGCAGGCTTCTTGGTTATCGGCTTATCCGGGAAAATTTTAATCCAAACCTGACCGCCACGTTTGATGTAACGGGTCATTGCAATACGCGCAGCCTCTATCTGGTTAGAGGTGATCCACGCCGGCTCTAAAGCCTGAAGACCGAAATCACCGTGTGTTACGGTTGTACCGCGTGTTGCGGCACCGGTCATTCTTCCGCGCTGAACTCTGCGGTATTTAACTCTTTTAGGCATTAACATCAGCGGGTTCCCCCTTCCTTTTTAGCCTTGCGGTTATCAGCAAGAACCTCGCCTTTGTAAATCCAGACCTTAACGCCGATTTTTCCGTAGGTTGTGTCAGCCTCGGCAAAACCGTAGTCGATATCGGCACGAAGAGTCTGAAGCGGAATGGTTCCTTCGTGATACTGCTCGCTTCTTGCAATTTCGGCGCCGCCTAAGCGTCCCGAAACCTGTGTTTTTATACCCTTAACGCCAAGGCGCATTGCTCTGCCTATCGAGAGCTTCATTGCGCGGCGGAAGGAAATACGCTTTTCAAGCTGTGCCGCAATGTTTTCGGCAACGAGCTGTGCGTTTGCGTCCGGATTCTTTATTTCAACAATGTTGATAAGAACCGGTTTGCCGAGCATCTGCTGGCAGGTGGCGCGAAGTTTTTCAATCTCGCTGCCGTTGCGTCCGATAACCATACCCGGCTTAGCACAGTGGATATGGAGTCTTACGCGCTTTTCGTCACGTTCGATTTCTATCTTTGAAATACCTGCTGAATAAAGGGTCTTCTTAAGGTATTTGCGGAGGTTGTAGTCCTCAACCAATGTATCGCCGAAAGTGCTGTCATTGGCAAACCAACGTGAGTTCCAGTTTTTAATTACGCCCACACGGAAACCGTGCGGATTAACCTTCTGGCCCATAACTTAACCTCCTTCTCAGATTTCACGTTCTTTAAGAACGATTGTAACATGGCTTGTTCTCTTTAATATTCTGTGCGCTCTGCCGTGATCCTTGGGCCTGATTCTCTTAAGAGTCGGTCCGGGGCATACAAAGCACTCGGCAACATAAAGTCTTGAAACATCCATATTGTGATTGTTTTCGGCGTTAGCCATAGCCGACGCTAAAAGCTTCTCCAAATACTCGCAAGCGGACTTAGGAGTAAATTTGAGTATAGCCATAGCTTTGTCAGCATCCTGATTGCGGATCAAATCCAGCACAATCTTCACCTTGCGGGGTGAAATACGGGCATATTTAAGTGTAGCCCTTGCTTCCATAGTTAAACTCTCCTTTCAGCCGCTTACTTGCCGGTAGTCTTAGAGCCTGCGTGACCCTTAAAGGTTCTTGTAGGCGCAAATTCTCCGAGCTTGTGGCCAACCATATCCTCTGTTACATAAACCGGCACGTGCTTGCGACCGTCATGTACTGCAAAGGTATGTCCGACGAAATCGGGGAATATGGTTGACGAACGGCTCCAAGTTTTAAGAACTCTTTTTTCGCCGGCTTCGTTCATTTCTTTGACCCTTTTAAACAGTACTGCCTGCACGTAAGGGCCTTTTTTAATGCTTCTTCCCATATTAAATCTCCTTTCGTCGAATTACTTACGGCGCTTTACGATATATTTATCGGTGTGCTTGTTCTTCTGACGGGTCTTGTAACCCAGAGCGGGTTTACCCCACGGGGTAACAGGTCCCGGACGTCCGACAGGTGACTTACCTTCACCGCCGCCGTGCGGGTGATCGCACGGGTTCATTACAGAACCGCGGACAGCCGGTCGCCAGCCCATATGACGCTTGCGGCCCGCTTTACCGTAGTTAACGTTTGCGTGTTCCGGATTTGAAACAACGCCTACGGTTGCCATACAAGCGGCGGGAACGTTACGGAGCTCTCCGGACGGAAGCCTTAAAAGCGCCATACCGTTTTCCTTAGCCATAAGCTGAGCCGTGTTTCCTGCCGAGCGTGCAAGCTGCGCGCCCTTGCCGGGGTAAAGCTCAATGTTGTGTAAGAAGGTACCTACCGGAATGTTGATAAGCGGAAGTGCGTTGCCGGGTTTAATGTCAGCCTCGGGTCCGCTCACTATCTTATCCCCGACCTTAAGGTCCTGCGGAGCGATTATATAACGCTTCTCGCCGTCCTCGTACTGAACGAGGGCTATAAACGCGGAACGGTTCGGGTCATACTCAAGGGTAAGAACGGTGGCGCTTACGCCGAAACGCTCTCTCTTGAAATCGACTACCCTGTATTTTCTGCGGTTTCCGCCGCCCCTGTGGCGAACGGTTATTCTGCCGTAGCTGTTGCGTCCGGCATTTTTCTTAATAGGCTCAAGCAGGCTTCTCTCGGGAGCTACCTTTGACAATTCTGAGTAATCCATAGTTGTCATATTGCGGCGGCCCGGAGTAGTCGGCTTATAAAATTTAATTGCCATTTCTGTTTTCACTCTCCATTTTTGGCTTAGCGAAGTCATAAAAGACTTCATACATCACCGGAAATGTCACTGTGCTATTCGGTCAGGGGTGCAGTTCGCAAATTTAGAACTTTGCTGTGCTCTCTCCGCCGATAATGCCACTGTGTTTCAGAAAACGCTTTTCGGCGTTTTCACTTACAAGGTGTTTTTTCGCCGCGCATGTTGCCGAAAAACCGTGGCTCAGCACAAATTTCCAATCTGTTAGGTTAATCAGATAAGTCCGTCGAAGAATTCAATCGGCTTAGAGTCTGCCTTTAAGGTTACAATTGCCTTCTTCCAGGAAGAGGTTGTTCCCTCATAGCGACCCATACGTCTTACCTGTCCGCGAACGTTAATTGTGTTTACCTTTGCAACGCTTACCTTGAAAAGCTTTTCAACGGCGTCTGCAATTTCGATCTTATTAGCGTCGCATGCCACCTTAAAGGTGTATTTCTTATCGGTTATACCCGACATGCTCTTTTCGGTAATAACCGGAGCTATAATGATATCCTGTGCGGCTTTCATTATGCATACACCTCCTCAAGTTTTGCTACGGCATTTTTGACGATTACAAGTGAATCGGCGTTTACAATGTCGTAAGTGTTAATGGTGCCTACCTGTGCGGATTTTGCGCCCGCAATGTTGCTTATGCTCTTTACGGCAAACGCATCGTTGTTTTCAAGAACAATGAGGGTTTTCTTCCCGGCGCCGATAGCCTTTAAGCAATCGGCAACGGTCTTGGTCTTATAGCCGTCAAGCTTCAACTCATCGAGAACAATAAGTCCGCCGTTAAGCGCCTTGTCCGACAGTGCGGATTTCAGAGCCAATCTCTTGACTTTCTTATTAAGAGAATAAGAATAATCTCTCGGCTTCGGAGCGTGAACGATACCGCCGTGCCTCCACTGAGGAGCTCTTATAGAGCCCTGTCTTGCATGGCCTGTGCCCTTCTGTCTCCACGGCTTTTTGCCGCCGCCCGAAACCTCGGTACGGGTCAGAGTGGACTGTGTGCCCTGACGTTTGTTTGCAAGGTAGTTAACAACTGCCATATGCATTACAACCGCATTGGGAGCTATACCGAAAACGGCGTCGCTCAATGTAATTTCACCGACGCTTTTGCCGGTCATATCAACTACTGATACATTAGGCATAATTTAAAACACTCCTTCCCTTAAGCTTTAACGCTGTCGAAAAGAACCACTATTCCGCCCTTCGGGCCCGGAACGGCGCCCTTAACCGCGATGATGTTCTTTTCTGCGTCTACCTTAACGACACTCAGGTTCTGAACGGTTACGCGCTCGTTACCCAGGTGTCCTGCCATTTTTTTGCCCTTGAAAACTCTTGACGGAGTTGAGCAGGCACCCAAAGAACCGCCGTGACGGTGAACAGGACCTGTACCGTGAGTTTCCTTAAGTCTTCCGAAGTTCCAGCGCTTGATAGTGCCGGCATAGCCCTTACCTTTTGAAGTGCCGCGGACATCTACCGCCTCGCCTTCGGCAAATATGTCTGCCTTGATAATGTCGCCGACGTTCATGGCGCTCATATCATCAAAGCGGAACTCGCGAAGAACCTTCTTCGGAGCAACGTCACCCTTCTGGAAGTGACCTTTCTGGGGCTTGTTAACCTTTGATGCTTTCATTTCGCCGTAGCCTACCTGAACAGCATCGTATCCGTCGTTCTCGGCGGTCTTTTTCTGCGAAATAACGCAGGGACCTGCTTCAATAACAGTAACCGGAACAACGTTTCCGTTTGCATCGAAAAGCTGGGTCATACCGAGCTTTTTGCCAACGATACCCTTTTGCATTTGTTTTTCCTCCTTTGGTTATTGGTTGACCTTTGTCAACATGACCGCACCGTGCCTTGATTAAAGCTTTATTTCTATCTCGACACCGGCTGGGAGCTCAAGACCTGTCAGAGCTTCAACGGTTTTGTTTGAAGGTCTGATAATGTCAATAAGCCTTTTGTGCGTTCTCGTTTCAAACTGCTCGCGGCTGTCCTTATATTTATGAACGGCACGGAGAATGGTAACGACTTCCTTTTCGGTCGGGAGCGGTACGGGACCTGACACCCTGGCGCCTGTACGTTTAGCGGTTTCCACTATCTTTTCAGCGGACTGGTCTACAAGTGCGTGGTCGTAACCTTTGATACGAATACGGATTTTTTCTTTCACTGCCATGTGAAATTCGCCTCCTTGTTAGTTGGCGGGCAAAACTTACAACGCGCCGTGTTTTTCTTTAAAGCGCATTATAAAACCGGCAATTGCTGGGGTTACAGACAATTCCGGACAGCAGATCGCTCTGCCGTTGTACGCAAAAGCCGCAAGATCATTTACGTACTTCCATTACTTTCGCCCGGTTTAAAATCGGACATACTCCGCGGAAATTTCCCGACTCGGCGGCCGGCCACCTCCCGCATCAACGCATGTTTTACGCCGCATTTACTCAGCGTACCGCAATATAATATCATATTTTTCATTAAAAAGCAAGCCTTTTTTTAAAAAAATAAAAGATTTTTTACGGACGTATTATTTGCCCCCCTCTTGCCTTAACAGATATTTTGTGATATAATAATAGGTAGACAAAACGGTTTGTGAGAACCTATTTGTCAGGGCTCGGCAGGATATAGCCTGCCAAACGCATTTTTAAGATGTAAAATATTATGAAGACGTTAGGTTTTGGTTTGTTTGCAGCCGGCGTACTGTTCGGACTTGTAACGCTAAGACAGTTAGTGTAGCAGGACTAGAACCCGCCGTGTTTCACAAAATCAAAGGGAGTGATTCCGCCAACGCCGAGTCGCTCCCTTTATAAATATACAGTTTTAAACAGACCTTTTTTTAAAAAGGCAATTAAGGTATCCTTCATCGGCATTATACATTTTTTTGCCGTAAAGATATTCCGCCATATCCGAGTATTTCACGTACATTTTCAAACGGTTCCATTGTCATTCACCGATTTACCGCTCACCCGCAAAGCTTTCGGTTGTCGCCTCGGTTTTTTCGGTGTTTTCTTTCTCTGCCGCTGTGTCGGACGCGTTTTCCCGCGGCTCGGGCGCCTCGGTTTCGCCACTTTCGGCAGACTGCTCTTCTTCATTATGTGCCTGTTCGGAAAAAACGCCTGTGCCGGAAACGTTAATTTCATCGTTCTGTGCTATTTTATCGCTCTGTGTAATCTCGGTGCCGTCCGTATTTCGCACGCGGCTGCCCCACCCCGGAGTAATATTTACAAGGACTGTGCTGTTTGCGGTAATCTTAAAACAAAATTCGGACCCCGCGGCTATTTGCGCTGTGTAATATGTCTTTCCGCCCGCCTCGACCTTGCAGTATCCGGCTGCACCCGCAGTTCCGACGGCTGACAGCCGAACGGTGTAAGTGCCTTTTAAAAGCTGATATTCACCGCTTGCAACCGCCGCCGTCTGATTATTGCCGTCTGTTACCGAAACGGCAAGCTGATATTTTTCGGGCGTTTTAATCGCCGTTGTTCCGGCAGAGATAGAGGCTGTAAACCAAGCCCAACTGGCTGTGCAAAGGCAGACGGCGCAAACGGCAATGCCTATTACCGACGGGGCAAGAATATGCATAATAACGTCCGTTTGCTTTTCCTTTACGTGCTTTGGACGGCGAAAGAAAAAGCGATAGACATTAGGCACATTGCGCTTGTTTACAAACGGAATCAGGCAAAGATAAAGGTAGCTAAGCTCTCTGCGCCAGTAAAGATATTCGTTTTTATTGCCGGCTCGGCGTATTTCGGTTAAAATATAGCGCTTTTCCTGAGAGTACCAGCCGAAAAATTCCGCAAGCTTGAATACGGCAAGCAGAAAAACGGCAGCCGCCAGTATGACCGCAAGTATAACAGCGCCGGTATCATTATCCATTGTATTTGCGTTTCCTTTCTTTTGGAGTTGTATTACACTGTGGGCAATCAAAAAGCACATCTCTTGCTTTGTCGGGAACCCCGGATGGATATGCCCTTTGATTGCCCCTCCACCCGAAGGTGGAGAGGACTTATTAAACAGAATTATTCAGCAGCCACGGTATACCAAATGTCACCGTTAGTCTGTGTTTGGTAAGTTACGGTGTAGCCGGGTGCAACAAAGTTTGTGCCTGCACCCTCAGCCGAATTATTTGACGGGTTAAAATTGACAAATGTGCCGCCCTTAACAATAATTTTTGCAGTGCCGTTTTTATATGCGGAATCAATACAGTTCAGCAGGAAATTATATCCGTAAGGCTCACCGAACGGTTCAACGGCAAAAAATCCGCCGTTAATTGTAAGTGTACCATTTTGAACCTGTACCGCAGTACCGCCGCCGTAATAACTGCCGCCGTTTATTGTCAAATTAGCACCTTTTCGCACATTGATACCGTATCCGCCGTTCCTACCGGTATCAATACCGCCCTCAGGACCTGCATTAACCGTGGTGTCGGCATCAACAATCAAAGCAGTAAAGTTGGTGCTGTTGTTTCCCATATTGTCAGGGGAAATAATTTTCTTATTCAAATTAAGTGTTGTGGGTTTAGAAATAACAACACGGTCAGCCTGAGTGTCGCCGCCATTAGTCTTTATTTCATCAGAAACAGTAAGTTCGCCGCCGTTTGCCAAAACATTTTTTAAGCCTTCCGAGTTGTTTTTGCTGACAACCGTATACCACTTTTCACCGTTTGCCTTAACCTCAGTAATTACGGAGTAACCGTCGGCTACGAAGTTGCCGCCGAGATTGTCATCACCGGTGGACGGGTCGTAATTTACAAATGTACCGCCCTTTACGGTGATAGTTCCCGGAAGGCCGTTATTTTGATTCAAAACATAGTAACGTCCGTCGTACTGATAATCGGTTTTAAAGAAACCGCCCTCTATAACAATGTTACCGCCGTTGCTTTCGATTACGGAGTTACCGTAACCGTTAGCATCACCGCCGACGGTGAAGGTGCCGCCCTTAATGGTAACTTTAGCTCCGTCCCTTGCGTGGACGCACTGGTTATTACCGCCCGATCCGCCGTCAAATGTACCGTCAAGAATGGTAACATCGGCTTTATTACCGACTGCCTTAACAGCAATAGCATTAGGATTGGTTGAGGTAATACCGACGACTAAGGTTTCCTTACCGGTAAATGTTTTACCACCGGGTATTATTTCGGTATGCTTTGCGTCCTTATCGTACTCATTGCCGTAGCTGTCGTTTTCAACGGTGTCCTGAGTAGCGTAAACCGTAATCGCGATATT
>CAKSFK010000003.1 GCA_934454655.1 uncultured Eubacteriales bacterium
GAGTGCAGTCCGAAAATCTTTGATTTTCGAGCGAACGGCATCCCCACGGGGGAGCGTGTCGACTTTTTCGACACGCTTAAAGCCGGATATAAAATCCGGCTTTAAGCGTACAATAAAAAATTTATTTTGCCATAGGATGAAATTTCGCGTAGGAAAGGGTATATTTGCTTTTAATAAGCTGGGCATAGACCTGTGTTGACGAAATATCCGAATGTCCTAGCATTTCTTTTATGTCCTTTAGCTGTGCGCCGTTTTCAAGCAGATGAGCCGCAAATGAATGGCGCAACGTGTGAGGAGTTATATCCTTTTTTATTCCCGCCTTTTCGGAATAGTGCTTGATTATTTTCCAAAAGCCCTGTCTTGAAAGCGGCTGACCGTTCATATTTGTGAAGAGCCTGTCCTCATTTTTATCGGTAACAATGGCAGGTCTTACATTAACAAGATAATTTGCAATGCTTTTTACCGCCGCCGGGTAAATAGGCACAATGCGCTCCTTCTTGTCATTTTTCAGGTGAACTATTCCGATTTGCAGATTAACGTCCGTAACGGTAAGCTCGGTAAGCTCCGAAACCTTTATACCCGTGGCATAAAGAAGTTCAAGCATAGCCTTATCGCGGATACTCTTGTAATCGCCGCCGTCCGGTTGGGAAAGCAACAGGACGATCTCGTTCGAATCAAGAATTCCGGGAAGCTTTTTTTCTGCCTTCGCCGTCCTTATCCCATCGGCAGGGTTCTCGGACAGCGAGCCTTCGGATATAAGATAGCGGTAATAACAGCGAAGCGATGCGCTGATTCTTGAAACGGTAGACTGCGATTTACCCGCTGCGGTAAGTCCTGCCAGATAGTCCTGTATATTTTCGCTTTTAGCCTTCTGAGGTTTGATTCCTTTAAGGGAGCAGTATGTAACGAATTGATTAACATCGCGAAGATACGATTCAACAGTATTTTGCGAAGCTTTTCTGACGGTGACAAGAAAGTTTTTAAATCCGTCGTTTATCATACATTCTCCCCCTTTTCAATGTAATGCAAGCTTTTCAAGAAAGGTGCAGGAAAGCACCGCGTCCGCCACGGCGGAAATAATAACAACAAGGCAAACAACCAAATATTTTCCGCAATAGCATTTAAAATCCGTAGAAATATTTACCGCAGGACGTCCCGGCAGGGAAAGCCTGCCTATTAAAAGCGAAAACTTTACCGCCTCGCGCGCCGCCAACAAAAACGCGACGATAAAAACTATCGCCGCGGGAACGACAAGCACGGCGCTGAAGGCAATTCCCTTAACCGCATATTCGGAATAAAGGTACGCCGATACGCTTCCGCACAACAGACCGTTAAACGCCGAAAAAAGCGGCACAAGCACAACTCCGAGCATAGATGTTCCAAGCCCGAAAATTGCCAATATTACGAGCATATCCGACATAAAGGAATTAAACAGCACATTAAGAAAACCCGCACCTTTACGGACGGATTCAAAATGCGCCGTATAATTAAGCGAAAAATCATAAAGTATTTTTGTCTTTACACACAGAAACGTTCCGCAGATCATTCCGGCTATAAACAAAACCGAAAGCCAAACAAAGCAATTGTTTTTTAAAACAAGCTCTTTAATCCTTAAGCTTTTCAGACTTACAACTGTTCCTTTTTTCATATCGATCCCTCCGGTTTTCATTAAAATATATGAAAACCGCGGACAAGATATTCCTTTTTCAATATGTTGGTGCAAAAAAAAATCAAACCGCAATATATTGAAAAACATTAAAGGTTATGTAAACTAAAAACTCGGCTGTGGGGTATATACGGAAACCAGAGCACATAAAAATTGCGTTTTTTTGTCGTATAATAGTTATACTACATTTATAAAATTATGTCAACCGTTATTTTTCTCGGGTAAATATATTATGTTAACTTATTATGTTAACCATACAATATGTTCGGTTTTGTGTTTTATGTCAACCCAATTTATTGTTTTATCTTTCAATATTAAATAAAATATGATATACTTGTTTTACACAGAACATCGTAAACAGTTAAGGGGAGATAAAAATGGGAAAGACGGTAATAGTAACAGGTGGATCTAAAGGAATAGGCGCCGCAACGGCAATACTCTTCGCACAGAAGGGGTGGAACGTATGCGTTAATTTTAACGAATCATACGAGTCCGCCTCCCTGCTCTGCCGTTCGCTTACGGAAAACGGTTTTTCTGTTATGGCGCAAAAGGCAAACGTTGCAAACAAAATGGAAGTAGACCTTATGGTTAAGGAAACGCTTTACAAGTTCGGCAGCCTTGACGTGATAATAAACAACGCCGGGATTGCCTATGAAGGTTTGATAACCGACACCGACGAAGTTGATTTTGACCGTATAATCGACGTAAATTTAAAAGGTGTGTTCAATTGCTGCAAAGCCGTGACGCCGGCAATGGTAAGCCGTAAATCAGGCTGCATAATTAACATTTCGTCCATGTGGGGTCAGGTCGGTGCGTCCTGCGAGGTTGCCTATTCTGCGGCAAAAGCAGGCGTAATAGGTCTTACAAAAGCGCTCGCAAAAGAATTGGCGCCGAGCGGAATAACCGTTAACTGCATTGCGCCGGGAATTATTGAAACGGGAATGAATTCAAACCTTACGGTTGAAGAACTCAACGATTTTGTAAATGAAGTGCCTCTGGGCAGAATGGGCAGTGCGGATGAGATTGCCGAGGCGGCTTACTTCCTCTCCTCCCCTGCTGCCGAGTACATAACAGGTCAGGTACTCGGAATTAACGGCGGATACGTTATATAGAATTCAGCCGAAAAAACCGATCAACCTTCGGCTTCCTCTGCCGAGAGAGGACGCACAGTTGATCGGAGATAAAAAAGATTTTTATATTTTTAAAGCCTCCCGTCCCCGGTCATTCCGAGGAGAGAGGCTTTTTGTCAATGAGCATTATTATTTATTTCTTCGCCACGACGATGGAGAGAAGGCTATAAGAATCGGGAAAATCTCCAGTCTGCCAAGCAGCATTGCAAATGAAAGAACTATTTTCGCAAAATCCGAATATCCCGCAAAACTTTCCGCCGGTCCTACGGCGGCAAAGCCCGGTCCCACGTTATTAAAACAGGTAACTGCGGCTGTAAAGTTTGTTTCAAAATCAAACCTTTCAAAGCTAAGGCACAGAAAGATCAGAATTACGCAGACAAAGTACGCAAGAAAATAATTGCTCAAATTCTTTTTTGTGTTGCCGTCAACCGGTTTGCCTTCCATTCTCAGTGCTATGACCGAACGTGGGTGGATAAGTCTTTTAATCTCGTTTGAAATGAGCTTAAAGAGCATCATAAACCTTGAAACTTTCATACCGCCCGCGGTTGAACCGGCGCATCCGCCTATGAACATAAGGGCAAAAAGTATGTTTTTTGAGAATGCGGGCCACAAATTAAAGTCCGTTGTTGAGTAACCGGTTGTGGAAATAATTGATGTAACCTGGAAAAACGCCGTTCTTGCGGTTTCCTCCGTTCCCGAATAAAGGGAACGTATATTAAAGAAGATTAAGACGGCAGATACGGCAACAATACCGACAAAGCACCAAAGCTCGCTGCTTTTAATCGCCGATTTTATTTTTTTTGCGAGTATAAGATAATACAGGTTAAAGTTTATACCGAATATCATCATAAATGCGGCTATTACCCATTGATGATACGGCGAGTAACCCGCAATGCTATCGTGCTTTATGCCGAAACCGCCCGTACCCGCCGTGCCGAACGAGAGAAGAAGGCTGTCAAACAGCGACATGCCGCCGAGTGCCAACATTAGTGTTTCAAGAAGGGTCAGTGCCATATAAATAATGTAGAGAATAAGTGCGGTATCCTTAAGCCGAGGGACAAGCTTACCCATTGTGGGACCCGGCATTTCCGCCCTTAAAATATGAATTGAGCGTTCGGAAATATTAGGTATTACCGCCGCCACAAAAACTATTATTCCCATACCGCCTATCCAGTGAGTGAAGCTTCGCCAGAAAAGTATTCCGTGGCTTAACTCCTCAACATCCGGCAAAATTGAAGCTCCTGTTGTTGTAAAACCGCTGACGGTTTCAAAAAACGCATCGGTGTATCTCGGAATCTCACCGCTGAGCGTAAACGGCAGCGCACCTACGAGAGAGAGCATTATCCATGTAAACGCAACGATTATAAAGCCTTCCTTGGCGTATATAACGTGCGTGCGCGGCTTAAAGCCAGCAGTGAAAAAAAATCCTATTAACAGCCCCGTCATGGCGGCGGCAAGAAACGCAAACGCTTCCCTTTCACGGTAGAGCGCGCTCACCGCGGCGGGCAAAAGCAGCAGTGCCGCCTCAACCTTGAGCACCGTTCCCACGGTAGAAAAAATCATTCTGCGATTCATTACACTTTACCTCTGCCTGTCAACAATATCCGAAAGGTCGTTGAGCCTTCCGCCGCCCGATATTATTACTATTCTGTCGCTCGGCATAATCATATCGTCACCCGACGGAATAATGGTTTTTCTTCCTCTTATAATTCCCGCAATAAGCACATTCTTTCTGGTGGGTAAATTTCTGAAGGGTATTTTAATTATTTTGCTGTCTGCCGTGACCTCGAATTCAAGCGCCTCGGCGTTGCCGTTCATAAGCTTATAAAGCGTTTCAACCTTACTGCCGAGCGAATTTTCGAGCGCCCTTGCGTATCTCACGGTCACGTCCGCAACCGAACGTATCGGCGATGCAATTGTTTCAATTCCCAGTCTTGCCGCCGTGGGCAGAAACTCGGTACGGTTTATTTTAGCGATAACCTTAGGTACGTTCTGCATAATTGCAAAATACGAAAGAAGTATATTTTCCTCGTCCATTCCGGTAAGCGCCACAAGCGCGTCAACACTGCCGATGCCCTCCTCAAGCAACAGTTCCTGTCTTGCGGGATCGCCGTTAATAATTACAGCTCCCGGCAAAAGCTTGCTGAAATCCTTGCAGCGCGCGGCGTCCGCATCAATAAGCCTAACTGTGTTGCCGCCGGCTAAAAGCAGTTTTGAAAGGTAGTAAGAGGTTCTGGTGGCACCGAGTATCATAACGTTCCGCGCCTGTTTTTGCATAAGACCCAGTTTTTTAAGCAGGCGCTGTATTTCAACCGAGGACGCGGTAAGACCGATTTTATCACCGCTTTTAAGAACAAAATTACCGTCCGGAATAAACAGCTCTCCACCACGCTCAACAGCGCATACAAGATAGTTATCGGGGTGTTTCTTTTTAAGCTCCATAAGGTTTATATTGTCAAGCGGTGAGTTTTCCTTGAGTTTCAGTTCAATCATCTCAAAGTTTCCCCTTGAAAACGTTTCAACCTTCACAGCTCCCGGAAGCTTTAAAACATTGAACATTTCTTTTGCAACAAGGCTTTCGGGATTTATTGTCATTGAAAGGGCGAGTTCCTTTTTCAAAAAGCCCAGGCTCTTATCGTTATATTCGGGGTTACGTATTCTGGCAATAGTCTGACTCGCGCCGAGACGCTTTGCAATAAAGCAAGAGAGCATATTTATCTCGTCCTCGCCCGTAACCGCAATTACCAGCTCAGATTTATCAACCTCTGCCTCAGTAAGCGTATCCGAGTCGGTAGCACTGCCGCACACCGTAATAACATCGTAGACGTTGGTTATATCCGACAAAACGTCGGGGTCGTTGTCAACAGCTACGATCTCGTGCCCCTCCGCCAAAAGCGAATCAATAACGGCACAACCTATTTTACCGCATCCAATGACAGTAATTTTCATAATTTACCTTCTATTCCGTAATTTAATCCGTTTTGCCGATCAGTATACGTCAGTTTCACCCAAGGTATAGTAACCGTCACAAAACAGCTCGTTTTTCATACCGAACTTAACGGGCGTCGCCTCTTCAAACAATCCGAATAAAATTTTGTAGCTGCCCTTTGGAACATTTTTAAGGTCAAGCTTCACCGACATAACAGAAACCTCACCCGGCTGCCACAGCGTATTGTCCGACAAACCGCTGTATACCTCAAACCGCTCGCCGTCCTTTTCAAGCATAACCTTTGCGGTGTAATTGCTGTAAGCGCGCGCAAAGCCTCTGTTGCTTATACGCAATTCAAGATACCCGTGTGTAAATTCGGGGATAGGCGGAATGCTGAATCCCTCAATAAAATACCAGTAGCCGAGTCTGTTTGCAAGATATTCGTGCAGCGGGCGCTGTTCGGCGATCCAGCAGGTCGAGAATCCGTGAAAACCGGCATAGGTTGCCTTAACGCCGCGAAGTGCCTCAATGTGCGGATAACCGCACCTGAAAAGTTCGGGCGTTCCCGTGTGCGAATAATGTTCAAATTCAATATCAATCGGGGTTCTGTTGTTAAAAATCGAATACAGATCGGGTGAGCAGAGAGTATCATATCCGAAATCATCAATATATGACTTAACATTTACCGAATCGCACCTGAGTGCCATACCAAGCTCCGCGCAGGCGTAAGCCAGCCGAACCGCTCGCTCCTTATCCCTGTTATAGACGCTTATAAGCATTCCGTAATTAAGCGTGAGCTGTGTTTTTTTAAAGCACCGTACGTGAAGGTCAATGTGTTTTTCGATAACCTCGGGCGGAAAAGCCTTCATACTTCCGCACCATGTGTGACCCTCTCCCCACGTTCCGAAGGTGCCGATGTCAACCGCCTCAACCAGCGGGTTGCCGTCATATTTATCGGCACATGCCTTCAAGAAGCGCTCAAGATATTTAAGGTAAATTTCATCGCCGTAATCGGGTTCTACATTGTTCCCCACAGGCGTACCCGCCGCGCCGTTATCAAAAACAAATTTCGGCGTTGCATAGCTTAATTCGTCGCCCGCTTCAAAGGTGCAGAATCTGAAAATGAATTTAAACCCGAACTGGGAGAATTCTTTAAACACGCTGTCGGCAAACGAAAAATCAAATTCGCCGTCCCTTTTTTCTATATCCGACCAATCAAGGCGCAGATACAAAAACTTAGTTCCTGGCAATTTTTTCAACATTTCGGGAGAAGAAATGTCGCTGCGGTAATTTTCGTTTCTGGCGCCGTTGTCAACATAGTGAACGTACCAGCCCTTGTGCGGATTCTCAATAACCGTTTTGTCATCCTGAAACATTCTCAAATCCCTAAAAAACGGCGACTGACTTTGCTTTACAAAAAAATTTTTCTCTTTAGCCATAACAACACCCCTTAAAACAAATCACAGGCAAGCGAAAATAATCCGAGCCCGTCAGCCTAACAATTATAATCTGCATTGTGTTAAAAATCAAGTGTTTTAGGAAAACAGGCATAAAGTTTGCCGCCGCGGTTCAAACTCAATAAGGAGGGATTGCTGTGGAATACAACATTCGTGTTTTTATGGGCAATGAAGAAATACGTGACGCCGACCTTAAGAATTACTGCATAAAGAACAGGGCGGTTGACCGAATTGTCAACAGTATTACCGTAACGAATTACTTTAATTCGCAATCAAATACCAAGAGGGATGATCAAATCGGGCTGGCTTGAAAAAAATATTAAAAAAGACAAATGGACCGAAATTCTCGTTGACAGCGAAACCGTGGACCGCGACGAAAAAGGAAATTACCTTATTAACATTGCATACCGACGCGTTTCCACCGATAAGCAGGCGGCGGAAGGCTATGGACTTGAGGTACAGCGCGACGAAATAATACGCTACTGTAGCCTGAACAAAATCGAAAACTGCGTTTTGTTCACAGACGACGGCGTAACCGGCACTAAAATGGAGCGCGACGGTCTGGAGCATTTTGTAAGGCTTGTAAAAAACTTCAATTCCGGATTATCCGACATCAAAGTCAATTCCCTTATTGTGCCGCGTATGGACCGACTTTCGCGCTCACTGCTCGGTACGCTCCAATTTATACAGGATTATATAGTTAACAAAAATGACAGCCGCAACAGCGATGTCAACACCAACACATACGACATTGATTTTATAAGCATTGCCGAGCCGTTTTGCAGGGTTGACAAGAATAATCCTACATCAAAACTGATGCTCACCCTTTTTGCGAGCCTTGCGGAGTATGACCGCGACCAGATAGTTGCAAAGCTTAAGCGCGGACGTATTGAGCGCGCGAAAACAGGCAGACCGATGGGCGGCGGAAAAACGCCCTACGGTTACAGATACGACAAGGAAAAGGGTATTTATACCGTTGTTCCCGAAGAGCGTGAAAAGGTTAGAGAAATTTTCCGCCTTTATGTTGAGGAAAAAATGTCACCCGCAAAAATTGCGGAAATGCTCGGTTTCAAGGGTGAAAGAACAGTATCTCAAATATTAAAAAGAAGAAGCTCGCTTGGGCTTATAACCTATCAGGGCGAGGAATACAAGGGACTTCACGAGCCGCTTATCTCGGAGGATATGTTTTACGCTGCCGAGGAGGAAATGAAAAAGCGCAGCACAAGCCGAGGTCCGCAGAATTATATGCTTTCCGGGCTTGTTTACTGCGGCAAATGCGGCGGCAGAATGAGATACCAGAAATGGGGAAAGGATTTAAAAATTGTTTGCTACTCACAGCAAAAGTCCCGTCCGTACCTTATTAAAGACCCCGAATGTGACAATTTGAAATACTCGGCTTCGGAAATTGAAAATGCCGTTGCAAACGAGATACTCGCTCTTTCCTACAAAAACAACGCGGCGAACAAAAAAACCGTGCCGGGCGTTGAAATTGTAAAACAGCTGGAAACAACCGTGAAACGCAAGGAGGACGAGCTACGGCGGCTTTACAACGTTTATGCCGAAAGCGGAAGCCGACAGCTGCTTGAGGTTATCAACGGGCGTGAAAAGGAAATTGAAAAATTAAGAAGAACCGCGTTAAATGAAAAAGAAAAACAGTTTATGGAAAAGAAAGCGGTTAAGACCGCGTCGCTTATTAACGGCATAGGCTCGGCTTGGGAGCATATGACCGCGGGCGAGAAAAAAACCGTCTGCCGCGAGCTTATAGATAGGGTCGTACTGACAGGCGGTGTGAAACCGACGGTTGAGGTCCATTTTAAATTGCAGGAATATCTTGACAAACGATAATTACGGTTTATCTGCGGCAGACGGTTTTATTACTCTCTTATTTTTTTAAGCGCTCCCTTTTCAAGCCTTGAAACCTGTGCCTGCGATATACCTATCTCCTCGGAAACCTCCATTTGTGTTTTACCCTTCATAAATCTCAGCGAAAGGATATTCTTCTCCCGTTCGCTGAGATTTTTTATTGCTTCCTTAAGTGATATTTCGTCGAGCCAATTGTTATCGTCGTTGTTGTCGCCAACCTGATCAAGAACGTAGATAGTATCACCGCCGTCAGAATAAACGGGGTCATACAGCGAAATCGGGCTCACTATGCTTTCAAGCGCAGTTACAACGTCGCAAACAGGAATGTCCAGCTCGTCGGCTATCTCCTTAACAGTGGGCTCTCTTTGAAGGTTAGCCGAAAGCCGCTCCTTGACCTGCATTGCCTTGTATGCGGTGTCCTTTATGGAACGGCTCACCCTTACAGAGCTGTTGTCCCTTAAATACCGTCTTATTTCACCTATAATCATCGGAACGAATATAGAGTGTTGAAAATCAGGGCTACGTATTACGAAATGCGGCTGTTATACATATATGCGTAAATTCCGTTAAGCTTTAAAAGCTCGGTGTGTTTTCCCACCTCCGCAATTCTGCCGCCGCTCATAACAATAATGCAGTCGGAGTCGCGCACGGTTGAAAGGCGGTGCGCCACAACAAACGCCGTTCTGCCCTCCATAAGCTTTAAAAATGCCTGCTGAACCTTGATCTCGGTAAGTGTGTCAATCGAAGAAGTAGCTTCGTCAAGAATCAGAAGCGGAGGTTTCATAAGCATTACGCGGGCAATGCACAAAAGCTGGCGTTCACCCTCGGAAAGTCCGTCGTCGTCGCCTATAACGGTATCGTAACCGTTTTTAAGCTTTGTAATAAAGCTGTGTGCGCGCGCCGCCTTTGCGGCAGAAGTTATCTCATCTTCATCAGCATCGGGCTTTCCGAAGGCAATATTTTCCCTTACAGTGCCGCGTTTTATCCAGGTATCCTGCAAGACCATCCCGATATTGCGGCGCAGACTTTCCCTTGTGACGTCCTTTATATTCACTCCGTCAATTAAAATGCCGCCGCCGTCAACGTCGTAAAACCGCATAAGCAGGTTTATAAGAGTCGTTTTTCCGCAGCCTGTCTGCCCCACAATCGCAATTCTTTTACCCGCCGACGCCGAAAAATCAAGCCCCTTTATAAGACTTCTTGATTTATCGTAAGAAAAGCTTACGTCACGGAATTCAACATTACCCGCGGGGTTTAAAAGTTCTTTGCTGCCGCTGTCGGAAATTTCGGGCGTTTCGTCGCAGAGCTCAAATATTCTTGCGGCGCAGGCAAAAGCGTTTTGCAGTTCGGTAATAACGCCGGATATTTCGTTAAACGGCTTGGTGTACTGGTTTGAGTACGCAAGAAAACTTACAAAGCCGCCCACCGTCATAATTCCGCGTACGGCAAACAATCCGCCCATAAGACCAACCGCCGCATATATAAGGTTATTTATAAACCTTGTTGTGGGATTTGTGAGCGATGAAAAGAAAACCGCTTTAAGCGAATATTTTTTCAGCCTTTCGTTGACCTCGCCGAACCTCTTGTTTGCGGTATCGCCGTAGGAAAAAGCCTGAACCGTTTTCTGGTTCTGTATCATTTCGTTTATAAGCGCCGTCTGCTCTCCCCTCGTTCCCGTTTGCTTTTTAAACATTTCGTATGTGTTTTTTGCAATAAAGCGCGCGGTAAAAAGGGAAAGCGGGGTTAAAATAACAACCGCCGCCGTAATAAGCGGTGAAACCGTAAGCATAAATATAAGGGTTACAAGAATTGTTATAACTCCCGAAAACAGCTGTGAAAAACCGAGAATCAATCCGTCACACAGCTGATCGGCGTCCGCGGTCACACGGCTTACAATATCGCCGTACGAGTGGGAATCAATATACCCCACCGGGAGCGACTGTATGTGCGTGAACACCTGTGAGCGCAGATCCCTTACCGTATTATAAGCTATCTTATTATTCACAATACTCATAACAAAGGCAAGCGCACCCGAAACCACGGCGCAGATAACAATTTTAAAAAGCTCCGATTTAACCGAGACAAAATTAACACCGTTTTCGGCAATACCGTCAATTGCTCGGCCCGCGAGAATCGGGATATAAAGCGAAAAGACAACACTGAGCGATGAAAAAAGTATTGAAACGGCAATAAGCTGTCGCGATGAGCCGAGCGCCTTTATAACCCTCTTTGTTGTTGCTGTATTCCTCATTTTATATCACCGCCGTCTGCCTGAGATTCACATATTTCCTTATACAGCTCACAACTGCTTAACAGTTCGCCGTGTGTTCCGAAGCCTGCAAGCCTGCCGTTATCAAGAACAAAAATAACGTCCGCATTTTTTATTGCCGAAACTCTTTGCGACACGGTTATCACCGTGGGTGAAAAATCGGCGTTTTTCACAGCCTTTTCAAGCGCTGCCGCAGTTGCGTAATCGAGGGCGCTGGAAGCGTCGTCCAGAATTAAAATTTCGGGTTTTCTTACAAGTGCCCTCGCAATTGTAATCCTTTGCTTTTGTCCGCCGGAGAAATTTTTTCCGTCCTGCTCGATAACATAATCAAGTTCTCCCGGTTTATCCTTGACCGTTTGCTTTGCCTGTGCGGTTTCAAGCGCTTTCCACACATCTTCATCGGTTGCGTTTTTGTTGCCGAAAAGAATATTATCCCTTACCGTTCCCTTAAAAAGCGCCTTTTTTTGGGAAACAACGCCTATTTTGTTCCTGAGTGCGATTATGTCATAATTTTTAACGTCAACGCCGTCAACATACACCGTACCCGAAGTTGCGTCGTAAAATCTCGGGATAAGATCGATAAGCGAGGATTTTCCCGAGCCTGTCGACCCAATTATTCCAACGTTACTGCCGCGTTTAATTTTAATATCAATATTTTCCAGTGCGTTATCCGCCCCGCCGTATGAAAGGCTGACGTTTTCAAACGCAACGGCATTATCGCACGCCTCTCCGTCCGTTCTTTTTCCGCTTGCCATATCGGGTTTAATATCTAAGACCGACTGAATACGGTTTCCGCAGGCGGCAGCTTTTGTAATGCTTATTATAAGTCCCGCAAGCTTTATAAGCTCAATAAGTATCTGGGACATATAGTTATAAAGCGCCACAACATCGCCCTGCGACAAGTTACCGGAATTAACCCTTAAAGCGCCCGTATATATAAGCGCCGCTATTGCAATATTAATAAGCACAAGGGTTGCCGGGTTCATAACAGCCGATATTTTCCCGACGGCTATCTGCATAGCGTTAAGTCCGTCATTTTTTCGGTTAAAATCGTCAATTTCCTCTTTTTCCTTGCAGAACGCGCGCACAACCCTTGTTCCCGTAAGGTTTTCGCGCGTTTTTGCCACAAGCAGGTCAAGCTTTTGCTGTACCTTTTTGTAAAGCGGAATGGTTGCAAGCATTATTGAAAAAATTACCGCGGCGAGCAAGGGAATCGCGACCACAAACACAAGCGATGATTTCACATCCACCGTAAACGCCATTGCCACCGCGCCGAACACAACAAAGGGTGAACGCAGCACCAGACGCAGCGTTATGTTAATGCCGTTCTGAACCTGGTTAATATCCCCCGTAAGCCTTGTTATAAGGGTTGATGCACCTATTTCGTCAAGCTGTTTATAGGAAAGAGTGCCGATGTGTGCAAACAGTTCGCGCCTTACATCCGTTGCAAAGCCGACGGCGGCTTTTGCCGAAAAATACTGCGCGACAGCGGCGCATAAAAGCCCGAACACCGCAAGAAGCCCGAGTATTCCGCACATTTTAAAAATGTGTGCCTTGTTTCCCATGCTTATGCCGCCGTCAATTATCGAGGCGACAACAAGCGGAACGGAAAGCTCAAACGCCACTTCGATAAGCTTAAACAGTGGCGCCAATATGCTTTCTTTTTTATATTTCTTTAAATATGCTAACAGCTTAAACACGCAATTACCCCTTTATTTAATGTCTACTGAATAATTGCATTAGCAAATGCAATTATATAAAATCGAGTTCAAATCTCGATTTTATGGGTCAAAACCTTTGTTTTGACCGTCAGTTTCCATTGATTGTCGCCTGATTTTAAAAAGAATCAAAATGTGATTCTTTTTAAAGTGCAAGGTTTTTTCGCAAAATTGCGCAAAAACCTTGCACCTGAACAATTCAAAAGTTTACACCAACATGCTCGGGTTAAGGTACTTTTGAATTGTTCAGCAGGCATTATTTAAGTGTGTCCGCAATATTGTATATCAATTCTTTTGATTTTTCCCAGCCGAGGCACGGGTCGGTTATCGATTTACCGTAAATATGCTCACCTATTTTCTGAGCGCCGTCCTCAATGTAGCTTTCAATCATAATTCCCTTGACCATACGGCGTATATCGCCGTTATAATTACAGCTGTAAACAACGTCCTTTGCGATTCTTATCTGCTCAAGGTATTTTTTGCCCGAGTTTGCGTGGTTAGCGTCAACAATTACCGCAGGATTTGCAAGGTCTGTTTTGCCATACATTTCATAAAGCTTCACTAAGTCCTCGTAATGGTAATTGGATACGTTTTTTCCCGCAAAATCGGTGTATCCGCGCAAAATGGCGTGTGCGTATGGGTTGCCCTCGCTCACAACCTCCCAGCCGCGGTAAATAAACGTGTGGCTGTGCTGAGCGGCTGTCACGGAGTTCATCATAACCGTAAGATCGCCGCTTGTGGGGTTTTTCATACCAACGGGTATATCAAGTCCGCTTGCGGTAAGCCTGTGCTGCTGATTTTCAACCGAACGCGCGCCGATTGCCACATACGAAAGCAGGTCGGACAAATAACGGTGGTTATCGGGGTAGAGCATTTCGTCCGCACAGGAAAATCCATAGTCGTGCAGGGCTGTCATATGCAGGTCACGTATAGCGACAATGCCCTTCAGCATATCGGGTGTGCTGTCGGGATTCGGCTGATGGAGCATACCCTTATAGCCGTCACCCGTGGTTCGCGGCTTGTTTGTGTAAATTCTCGGTACTATCAGAATTTTATCCTTAACCTCATCGGCAACAGTCCTTAGGCGGGAAATATAATCAAGCACCGGCTCGCGGCTGTCAGCCGAGCAGGGGCCTATTATCAGGATAAATTTATCCGATTCGCCCGAAAATATCTTCTTAAGCTCTTCGTCGCGCTCCGCCTTAACCGCGGCGTCCTTCTCCGAAAGCGGATAGCGTGTTTTTATCTGCTGCGGAATGGGCAGTTTTCTTAAAAATTTCATATTCATTTTAAGGTTTCCCCTTTATCAAAGCGTTTTCTGTGTTCGGTCGATCTTCTCATCATACGGCGCATTCCCTCGCGGTCGCCTGTGGCTACGGCATCATACAGCTTGTCAAATGTTTTTTTAAAGCTTTCCATTTCGTAAAGCAGGGCTTCCCTGTTATCAAGAAAAAGCTCGCTCCACATTTCATCGTTAATTTTTGCAATTCTCGTTATGTCTCTGAACGAGTCACCCGTGTAATACTCAAGCCCCGAGGTGTTGTTGCAGCACATAAGCGACACTGCGATGCAGTGCGTAAGCTGAGATAGAAACGCAATCATTTTATCGTGTTCTTCGGCTGACAGTTCGGAAATATGGCTGAACCCCAGCTTTTCACCCAAATCACGGCACAGCTCAACGGCGCCGGGGGTGTTTATTTTAGTTGGGACTACGATATAGTTTGCACCCTTAAACATCTCGGGCGTGCTGTTTTCAACGCCGCTTACTTCCCTGCCTGCCATAGGGTGAGCCGCAATAAACTCAACGTCGGGTCTTAAAATGCCCTGAATTTTATCAACAATACAGCCCTTAACGCCCGTAACGTCCGTTATGACGGCACCTGTCTTGAAATACTGCTGATTATCCCTTATCCACTCATAAAAAATGTGCGGATACAGCGCAAAAATGCAAAGGTCGGCACTGCCTATAAGCCCCGCGTCTGTTTCAACCGTTCCGTAATCTATAATTCCGTTTCGCAGTGCGTAATCAACCGATGACTGTTCCTTTGTTATCGCGTTTATTTTAAATCCCTGTCTTTTAAGCGCCATTGCATAACTGCCGCCTAAAAGCCCCAGTCCTACAATAAGAATATTTGTTTCCTTGTGAAGTTTCATATATTTTCTACCGTTACCCTTATTCCAAGCTTTTCAAGTTTGCAGAAAAAGTCGGGAAAGCTTTTATTTACCGCTTCCGCACCGTATATACTGCCGCCCGTAACCGTGCAGAGGACCGCCAGCGCCATTACAATGCGGTGGTCGTTGTGACCGTAAAGCGGCAGAGTGGGCTCCCTGAGCGCTGATTTATAAACCGTTATTTCGTTATCGGCAACCTCTGTTCTGCACCCGAATTTTGCAAGCTCCTCCGCCATTGCCGTGCCGCGGTCGCTTTCCTTTATCTTAAGCCTGCGCGTACCCGTAAGCTTTACACCGTTGCACGCCGCCGCAAGCGCCATAAGCACCGGAGCAAGGTCAGGGCAATCGGATATGTCTATTTCCGGACAGCCGCGCGAAAGCTTTTCGAAAAGCTTTGAGTAAACCGCGTCGCCTTGGCAGGTGTCGGGCTTAAGACCCCCTACGGCAACATTTCCGCCCGTGTAATTAAGCGCATCGAAAAAGGCGGCGTTTGAATAATCCCCCTCAACACAAAAGCGGCGCGATTTATAGGTCTGGTTTCCTTTAATATAAACCGTGTGCTCATCGGTTCTGCTTATCCTCACGCCGAAATCCGCAAGCGCCTTCACCGTCATACCAAGATAAGGCGCGCTTTCCACCGCACCTGTAATATCAATAACGCTGTCACTTTCAAGGCAGGGCAAAACAAACATAAGCCCGCTTATAAACTGGCTTGAAACGTCGCCGCGTACCGAATATTTACCGGGTGAAAGTTTACCGCAAACCGTTACGCTGTCGGCTGTTTTGCCGAAGGTTATCCCCTGCGAGGAACAAATGTCCTCATAAACGTTAAGCGAACGGCTCAAAAGACGCTCTGTGCCGTAAAGCGTGATTTTATTGCCGCCGAGCAGACAAAGCGGCAGCATAAACCTTAACGTACTGCCCGATTCGTTGCAGAACAGCTTATCGGACTTCGGGCTTGTATTCTTTAAAAGTCCGCCGCATACCGCGGTATCGCCGATAAGCGAAACCTCGGCGCCGAGCGACTCAAGACATCCGAGCGTTGCCTTAACATCCTCGGAGAGCGCAATATTTTTTATCTCACTGCCGCCTGAAAGCGCCGCGCAGATAAGATACCTGTGCGCCATACTTTTTGAGGGCGGAGCATTAACACTGCCCGCGGCTCTTCCTTTTTTTACCGTTACTATCATTTGTTATCACCGTACTGCTGTTTTAAAAACTCCATAGCCTTAATGTATCCCGCAATTCCCAGTCCGGAAATTGTTTTAACACAGGCGGCGCGTATATAGCTTACCTGCCTGAAATCCTCACGCTTTGAAACATCCGAAATATGCACCTCAACCGTGGGTATGCTCACCGATTTCACGGCATCGAGCAAGGCAATGCTTGTGTGCGTGTAAGCGCCGGGGTTTATAACAATTCCGTCATACACGCCGTAAGCCGCCTGAATTTCATCAACAAGCGCGCCCTCGTGATTGGATTGAAAAATTTTAATTTCAATACCGTTCTCCGCCGCGTATTTTTCCGCGTTTTCGCAAAGCGTTTTGTAGCTTTCGCTACCGTAAATACCCGGTTCTCTTATGCCGAGCATATTAATGTTGGGTCCGTTAAGTACAAGAATTTTCATTTAAAAAAGCTCCGTAAATTTTATCGATATTTTCAGAAAGGTCGTCCGACGCGGCAACTTTAATATCCGCCGCACGGCAGTAAATATCATACCTTTCGTTATATCTTTTCTCAAGCATTTCCCTATTCTTAGAAAGCGGTCGGTCGGATGAGGTAACAAGCCGTTCAAGCGGTCGGTCAATAAAAACTATAACGCCGTTTTCCTTTAACAGCCTTATGTTTTCGTAATTCAAAACCGCGCCGCCCCCCGTAGCTATAACCGCCGACTGTTCAGCCGCCAATCTCCTTAACACACGGCTTTCAAGTTCTCTGAAGCTCTGTTCGCCGTATTTCGCAAAGTATTCGGGAACAGTAATTCCCACGCTTTTTACAATTTCATCATCGCTGTCATAAAATCTTTTGTTAAGCCTTTGTGCCAGCAGCTTTCCCGCGGTGGTTTTTCCGCAGCCGGGCATTCCTATTAACACAAGATTTGTTTTTTGGAGAGAAATTTCAGAAAAAACGCTGTCAATCACATTTTCCGAAAAGTGAGTTCCCGTAAATTTCTCCGATGCGTAAACCGCCTGTGCCACAAGCATATAAAGTCCGCCGCAGGCGGTAATACCTTTTTCACGCGCGGCTGTAACAAGCGCCGAAGAAATCGGATTGTAAACCGCGTCGACCGCTCCCTCTAAATTCGGAAAAAGATTAATATTCACCGCCGCTTTTTCTATGTTCGGGTACATTCCGCAGGGAGTGGTATTAATTATAATCTCGGCATCGCTGTGCTGTGATACGGCCGTTTCATATGTAACAGCACCGTCCCTTCCGCCGCGCGAAACCCTGTAAATCTCCCTCGCGCCGAGGCTTTCCGCCGCAGCAAACGCCGTTTTGGATGTTCCGCCGCTGCCGAGCACCAATACTTTTTTGTTTTGAAGCGAAATGCCGTTTTTTAAAATAAGGGCTTTAAGTCCCAAAAAATCGGTATTGTATCCGCAAAGCCTTCCGCCGCGGTTAACAATCGTGTTGACCGATCCGATCCTTCTCGCGGTATCGCTTATTTCATCCAGATAAGGAATAACCGCCTGCTTGTAGGGTATCGTGACGTTTATTGCCTTAAAATCCGCCGACTTCATAAAACGGTCGAAACGGTCTTTCGGAACTTCCGTCAGCTCATAGCTGTAATCCGCAATTTTTTCGTGAACGATTTTTGAAAAGCTGTGGGCAAGCTTTTCACCGATCAAGCCGTATTCCATTATTCACACAACCAATCTGTTCCGAATCTCATACAAAGCATATCGCAAAGTGCAATTGCCGTAACGCTGTCCACAACCACCCTTGCACGGTGAACTATGCAGGGGTCGTGCCTGCCGGCGGCGGCAATTACCGTGTTTTCGTTTTTAAAAAAATCAACCGTTTTCTGCTCGCGGCTCACCGTAGGCGTAGGCTTTACCGCACAGCGAAAAACAAGCGGCATTCCGTTTGTTATTCCCCCGTTAATACCGCCGTTGTTGTTGGTAACGGTTTGAACCCTGCCGTTTATAACACGCATTTCATCGTTGGCTTCGCTGCCCCTCATACTGCTGAGCGAAAAACCGCCGCCGAATTCAACGCCCTTCACAGCCGGCACAGAAAATAGGATATGCGACAGCACACTTTCCACGCCGTCACACCAAGGCTCGCCGACGCCCGCGGGCATTCCCGCAACAGCAGTTTCAAGCACTCCGCCCACGCTGTCCCCGTCCGACCGTGCGGCTCTTATTCTGTCCTTCATCTCCTCCGCAACGCCGTCGTCCAGCACGGCAAACTGTTTTTTTGCAAGCGTCATTATATCCGCGTCAATATCCTTAAATCCGCGATCCTTTACATCCGCGACAGAGGCTATGTGCGTGCCTATAAATATTCCCTTGTTTCTGAGCGCGCTTACAGCTATCGCCCCCGCGGCGACAACTGCGGCGGTTATTCTTCCGCTGAAATGTCCGCCGCCGCGGTAATCCTCAAAGCCGTGATACTTGCAGTATGCCGAATAATCGGCGTGACCGGGGCGCGCCACCGACCGCATAAGGCTGTAATCCTTAGATTTTGTGTTAACGTTGGGTATTAAAACGCAAATGGGCGTGCCTGTTGTTTTTCCGTTAAAAACGCCGCTTTCAATAACAAATTCATCCGGTTCGTGCCTTGGGGTTGAAATATCTCCTACGGGGCGGCGAAGATCAAGCTGGGAACGCAAAAATGCCTCATCTACCGTTATTCCGGGCGCAATGCCGTCCAGAACCGCTCCGACCGCCGCACCGTGGCTCTCGCCGAATACCGTAATGCTCACCGATGAGCCAAATGTGTTTTTCATTTAAACGCCTCCGTTATCTGCGCGGCAAAATCGGAAAACTTGGTTTCCCTCATTTCATACGTTCCCACTTTAGGCACGTATATCACCGTTATTTTACTGCCCGACATTTTCTTATCGTGCTTTACCGCCTCTAAAAGCGAACTTACATCAACCGACAGCTCTGTGGGCAGTGAAAGCTTTTTAAGAACCGCCGTAAGCCTTGTTTTAACGTCGGGCGAGCACATCGGCAGCATACCGAGCGCCACACATTCGCCGTGGTAAAGGTTCTGCATTTTATTCTCGCTTTCAACAGCGTGCGCCAGAGTGTGGCCGAAGTTTAATATCTTCCTCAGTCCGCCCTCTTTTTCATCCTTTTCAACAACGTCGCGCTTAATTTTTACCGACCTTTCAATTACGGTATCAATACTATCGTAAGCGTTTCCTTTTTCAAACAGGGAAAAGAGTTCGCTGTCCGATGTAAGCGCCATTTTAACCGATTCGGCAAGCCCGTTGGAAATCTGTCTTTCGGGCAGTGTTTTAAGGGTGTTGGGGTCGATTATAACCCCCTTGGGCGGATAAAACGCGCCCACAATATTTTTATATCCCTCAAAATCAATCGCAACCTTGCCGCCCACCGATGAATCCACCTGCGACAAAACGGTTGTGGGTATATTGTAAAAATCAACCCCGCGCATATAGCTTGCCGCAACAAAACCCGCAAGGTCGCCTATAACTCCCCCGCCGACGGCGGCAACACAGTCGGTCCTCGTAAAATCGTGTTTTACCATTTCCGCAAGCAAAAGTTTGTAGCTTTCAAAGCATTTCGAGCGCTCCCCCTCGGGCAGGGTTACAATGTGCGCCTCGCCGCAGAGGTCCGCAACCTGCTTTGCGTAACAGGCAGGCACGCCGCTGTCGGACACAACAAGTGTCTTGCGGTTAAGATTAAAATATTCTCCCGCCTTTTTAAGCGCCCCGCGTTCAAGGTAGATATTATATCCGCCCGCCGAAGTTTTAACCGGTAAAATCATTCGTCCTCACCCTTCAGCACTATCTCATTTTCAAAACTGCCCGCAACGCGCACGTTGCTGCATTTTTCCTTAAGTTCCCTTATCATTGCCCTGCCGCTTTCGCTGTTTATGTTGCCCTCGCCCTCGGCGTAAAAATAATAGCTCCAGATAAGTTCCTTTGTCGGTCTTGACTTAAGCGCCCTGAGGTTAAAGCCGTGTTTGCCTATAACCGCTATTGCCTGTCCCAAAAGCCCCGCCTTATTAGGAACGGTAAACAAAAGAATAAACTGATTATCCGACTTTGTGGGTGCCTTCGCGACCTTTGAAAAAACGGCAAACCTTGTTGTGTTGTTGGAGCTTTCGTTAATATGCGCCTCAAGCTTTTTAAGCCCGAATTTTTTTGCCGCCTCACTGCTGCCTATTGCCGCGATATCGTGTCTGCCGCTTTCGGCAACCCGTTTTACGGCAACCGCGGTGTTGACTGCTTCCTCCGTTTTAAAGCCGTGCCGTCTTATATAAGCCGCGCACTGTCCCAGCGCCTGAGGATGGCTTATAACGCACTTTACCTCGTCCATAGCAGTACCCTTAACGGCAAGCAGATTCTGCACAATTTCAATATCGTAGATTCCGTTTATGTAAAGCGAGCCGAAAAAGGTCATATCCATAACCTGTCCCACATCGCCGTTATAGCTGTTCTCAATGGGCAGAATAACGCAGTCGCACTCGCCGTTTTCAACCGATTCGTAGGCGGCTTTAAAATCGGGATACGAAACCGCCGCCGCGTCGGGGAAAATACGGTTTGCGGCAATATTGGCAAACGCGCCCTCCACACCGCTGTACGCCACGCGCATACCCTCAAGCAAACGGTGCTGGTATGCCTTTGAAAGCTCCATATTGTTTTGCAGAAAGCTTACGTAATAAGGCTTTATGGCTTCATTAAGCACAAGCGAAGAATTTTTCTTTATAACCTCTGCCTCGCGCTTTTGGTCGGTAACGCGCACGCCGTTTTTCTGTTTATACTCGGCAACGGTACGCACGGCGTCCATACGCCTTACAAAAAGCTCCGCCATTTGCCTGTCAACCTCGTTAATCTGCTGTCTTGCAATTTCAAGCTCGGTCATTTGTATTCCTCCATAAGCGCCTTAAAGCCCGGCAGCGCCCGTTTTATCATATCGGTTTCAACGCAGTAGCATATTCTTACATACCCTTTAGCCCCGAAGCTGTCCGCCGGTACGGGCAGAAGTTCGTATTTTTTAGCCCTCTCGCAGAATTTCACGGCATCGGGCTCGGGAGATTTTACAAAAAGGTAAAAAGCGCCGTCGGGCGGTATGACGGTGTATCCGTAACTTTCAAGAGCGCCGCACAGCAGATCTCTGTTTTTTTTGTAAATCCCGGTGTCAGGCATAACGTCAATACACCTTGCCACGGTATACTGCCATATGCTCGGCGCGCAGACAAAGCCGAGCGCTCTGCCCGCGCCGCAAATTGCGGCATATACCCTTTTTGCGTCCTCAGCATCGGGGTTCACGGCAATGTAGCCTATGCGTTCGCCAGGCAGTGAAAGCGATTTACTGAAGGAGTAGCAAACCAGAGTATTGCGGTAATATTTCGGTATATAAGGCACCTGTGCGCCGTAAACCAGTTCCCTGTACGGCTCGTCCGAAATAATATAGATACTGTTGCCCGTTTCATTTTGCTTTTTTGTAAGTACCGCCGCAATTTCCTTAATGTCATTTTCGTTAAGCACCACGCCCGTCGGGTTGTTGGGGGAATTTATAATTACCGCCTTGGTTTTTTCGGTTATTGCTTTTTCAAGCTTATTTATGTCGGGCTTAAAATCGGCTGTATTACACCGAACCTCTTTTAATTCCGCCCCCGCCTTTTCGGCAAAGACACGGTATTCGGGAAAATACGGCGAAAAAACAATAACTTCGTCCCCGGGATTTATCAGCGCATTGAGAGTTACCGTAAGCGATGCGGCGGCGCCGCAGGTCATATAGATAAGTTCGGGGTCGCTTTTAACACCGAAACGCCTTTCAATACTTTTTGATACGGCACCTCTAACGCCGCCGTCCCCCTGTGCCGATGTATAGCCGTGCAGTTTTACAGGGTCGGTGCTGTCGATAATTTCCTTAATTGCACGTGTTACCGCCGCCGGAGTCGGAACGCTTGGATTGCCTATGCTGAAATCAAAAACATTTTCTTCTCCTATTTCGGCACGGCGCTTCTTTGCGTATTCAAATATTTCACGTATGACCGATCGGTTATTTCCGAGCGATTCCATTTTTTCGTTGATCAATTTCCCCGCAACCCCATTTCATAACAAAGCCCGCATAACGTCCAGAAAAGCATGAACGATTGCGGGCTGACGGTACATATATTAATAGCTTAAAACTCAAGCGTTATAGGTACACAGACAGTCCGTTTTGCAATAATAAAATCGAAAATAGTTATAACCGAACATTCTGTTCACCCTTTCAAGCTTAGTGTGACAATTTTAAAACGGCAACGGTTTTCCGTTTACGTTAACTTCAATTATTTTACATTATCAGCGCCTATTTGTCAAGAGCAAACGCAAAAATTTCTTTAACGCTTTAAAGCCTTAAAAACTACTGAACTATTCAACAATCAATTCCTTAATGGACCTCAGCTGATAATCGATATTTTTAAGCAAATGCGGGTTCTTAAGCGCAACCGCCACACCCTTTACAACGCTGTGCGAGGGGTCGTCCGGCTTGTGAATTTCAATTCCGAGATAACGGTTAAGCTTAACATCAAGACCGGCAAGCTCGGAGCCGCCGCCCGTGAGGTACATTCCGTCCTCGGTTATATCGCCCACAAGGTCAGGGTCGGTTTTATTAAGAACCTGTCTTACAGCGCCGCATATAACGTCAACCGTATCCGAAATAGCCTCAAACACCTCGCCCGAGGAAATTTCAAAGCTTTCGGGCAATCCCGAAAAGACATTGCGCCCCTTTGCCACAACCGCAACCTCAATATCGCGCTTAACGGCTGAGCCTATTTTAATTTTTATCATCTCGGCGGTGAGCGGGCCTATTTCCACGTTATATTCCTTACGCACATAGCGTATGATCTGCGCGTCAAGGTCGGACGACGCCGTTTTAAATGACTCGCACACGGCTATTCCGCCCATAGATATAACGGCTATATCGGTAGTGCCCGCGCCGATATCGACAATAAGCGTTCCCTTGGGCCTTGAAAAATCCAGTCCCAGACCGAACGCGACCGCAAGAGGACCCTCTATAACAGACACGTTTCTCCCCCCTGCCGACTCCACAACGTTTGAGAGCGAATGGTGCTGAAGCTCTGTAAGTCCGGCGGGCAGAGTTGCCATTATTCTCGGTCTTAATATCTTGTTGCCGAATGCCCGGTTCATATACCTTTTAAGCATTGCCTCGGCAATATCGTAATCGGAAATAACGCCGCGTTCTATCGGCGTTACCGTGGTAAGGCTTTCGGGCGTTCTTCCCATAGTCTGTTTTGCTTTTTCACCGAAATACACGGGTTCCCAGGTTTCACTGTCCACCGTTACCGCGCTCGGAAGCTCCAGAACTACCTTTGAACTTGAGAATATTACCGTTTTTGAAGAGCCTAAATCTATTCCGATGTCTGTTGTCATTTTTTTCTCCAATCATTTTGTTTTTTCTTTCGGTAAACAGCGCCGTAACACAATATACACAGCAAGCGCCGTGCTTTAACAGTTGTTTTGCACATTCGTTAAGCGTAGCGCCGCTTGTCGTTATATCATCCACAAGCAATATTCTTTTAAACTCTGCCGAGTCGTCGGCGGAATACCTGCCTGCTACGTTATGAAATCTCTCACCGTAATTTTTAATGTCGTGTTGGTTGGTATCCGAGTTTTTGCACGTCAACAAACCGTCGTACACGGGAAGCCCTAAAAGCTCGCCCAGCCTGTCCGCCAGAATTTTGCACTGATTGTACCCGCGGTGTTTAAGCTTTACCTCCGCCATAGGAACATAGCAAATACAGTCAAGCTTAATATCGCTGTAATTTTCCCTTACGCAAAGCGCCATATTTTCCGCCAGAAACTCGCCGCCGCGCATTTTGCCGCGGAACTTGAAGGCATATGTAACCTTGCTTGCAACACCCGAATTTACAAACGGCGAAACAACACCGTCAAAATGGAGAACTCTGTATTTGCAGACGCAATCCTTAACCCTGTTTCCGCAGCGGATACAGCGTTTTACCGTGTTGGTTCTTTCAAGCATTTCATAGCAGTAATCGCAAAGATATTCTTCCTCATTAATAATTTTGCCGCAAGAACAGCATCTTGCGGGTACAAAAGCCTTATATACCAAACGGATCTTATTGTTCATTCGTGTTGTTTTCCCTCAAAAAACGGCAGAGCATTGTATAACGAAGTGTTTTTCGGTCGTTTGCCGTCATTTGCATCCAAATACTGTCGTCGCCCACCGCAACAAGCAGTTTTTTTGCCCTTGTAACAGCCGTATAAAGCAGATTTCGGTATTTAAGTCGGCTCGGAATACCGTAAAGCGGAAGTATAACGCAGTCGTATTCACTGCCTTGACTTTTATGTACCGTAACGGCATACGCCAGTTCAAGCTGACCCAAATCCTCCGAATAGTAGGTTACGGTGCGGTCGTCATATTTAACCTTTAATATTCCGCCGCGGCGGTCAACATCGGTTATAAATCCCACGTCGCCGTTAAACACTCCCGACCCGTACTCGCCGTTATCTTTTCTGTACTGAAGATCATAGTTGTTTTTTGTCTGCATAACCTTATCGCCGAGCCTGAAATATATACCCTTAAAGCTCAGCTGCGGTTTATGTCCGACATTCGGGTTAATCTCATTTTGCAGAAGATTGTTAAGGCTCAGCGTCCCCGTTTCAAGCATTCGTGAGGGACAGAGAACCTGAATGTCCCTTGCCGAGTCATACCCGTAAGCCTTGGGCAGACGCTCGCTTATAAGCTCCGTAACCGTTCTGTTAACATCGGAAAAACCGCTGCGCCTTAAAAAGAAACAATCGGAATCTTTTTTTGAAAAATCGGGCGCTCTGCCCTCAATAATGGCGTGAGCGTTTGTAATAATAAGGCTCTTGCTTGCCTGCCTGAAAACCTTTGTAAGCCTTATGGACGGAAAAATTCCAGAATCAAGAATATCGCCCAGTACGTTTCCCGCCCCAACGGACGGCAGCTGGTCGGAGTCACCCACAAGTATTATCCTGCACGAAAGTCTGACTGCCTTTAAAATGTCGTCAAACAAAAGCGAATCCAACATTGAAGCCTCATCGACAATAAGCACGTCGCAGGGAAGCGGATTTTTTTCGTTTCTGGCAAATTTATGCCTGTCGCCCTCGACCCACTCTGATTCAAGAAGCCTATGCACCGTCATGGCGTCACGTCCCGTAAGCTCGGTCATACGTTTTGCCGCTCTTCCCGTGGGCGCCGCCAGTTCAATGTCCAGCCCCCTGTTTTCAAAAAGCTTTATAATGGCGTTAAGCGTTGTGGTCTTGCCCGTTCCCGGACCGCCCGTGAGTATCAACACGCCGTTTTCAAATGCCTCAAAAATGGCACGGCGCTGTTTTTCCTCAAAGGTTATTCCAAGCATACGCTCAACGTTGTCAATTTCCAATCCGTCAACCGTGACCGCCGTATCAATATACCTTTTAACGGCGGAAAGTCTGGCGGCAATATGTTCTTCGGCGGAGTAATACTGTGGAAACGACAGATACTCCGTACCGTCCATACTTTTAAGGCTTAATTTAAAGCATTCCGTGAGCCTGTCGCAGCAATCGGAAATCTTTCCGGTTTCACATTCAAGCAGCTGCGCCGCAACCTCGGTAAGCTTTTCACGCGGCAGGCAGGTATGCCCATTGGATAAATTTTTGCGTAAAACATACTCTATTCCGGCGCATATCCTGAACTCGTTTTCCTTATCAAGTCCCATATCGCCGGCAATTTCCTCGGCAACCTCAAAGCGCAGATCAACGCCTTCCTCGCAAAGCGCATAAGGGTTTGATTTTATGATATCGGCGGATTTTGTGCCGTATTTTTTATATACATCAAGGCATCTGTCCGGAGTGATGTTGTATTTAGAAAGCATTAAGATAACATCTCTGACTCCGTACTGTTTTTTATATTCCTCCGAAAATTCCCTTGCTTTATTAAGCGATATACCCTTAATTGATGCCAGTGCGTCAGGATCGCTGCCTATAACATCAAGGGCGTCCGCACCGAATTTTTCAACAATTCTCTGTGCGGTTGCGGGGCCTACGCCGCGAATTGTCCCCGATGACAGGTATTTCAGCACCGAGGCAGCGTTTTCAGGGCTTTTTCTTTCAAAGCTTTCCGCCTTGAACTGCTTGCCGTACGACGGATGCACCGTGTACTCTCCATAAAAAACCGCGGAGTCGCCCTCGCTTAAAAGCGGAAATATCCCGACAACGGTGACATATTCTTTCCCCGACTTGACCTCTGCCACGGTATAACAGTTGGACTCATTACGGTATGTTATTTTTTCAATACTGCCGGAAAGCTGTCGAGCCTGCTCGCCGTCCTTTACTTCCTCCGTAATTACGCCCCCTTTAAATAGAATGAAAGTTCATCAAAGCCGCATAAGATAACGTCGTTTTCCTTTGCGTATATCCGACAGCGATCTAAGTTCTCTTCGGAAATATCATTCTCCACCGCAATTATTTTATCGGCATAGGTTTTGCCCAGCCACATACGCTGCTCCGCGGCGAACGCTATCTGTCTTTCGGGCATATCATCCGTTAAAAACAGTACACAACAGGTAAACGCCTTTTCAAGCGGTGCCGAAAAACGCATTTTAATTATATGCAGCAACTCCGAAAGACCAAGCAAAGCAATTACGATGAAAATTGAAATTAAAACGTATTTTACCATTTTTCTCACCCTGTATATACTATGCAAGGCTGTGAAAACTGTATATTATTTTATTTTCACCGTGGTACTGTAAGAGCCGACCTGCCACACGTTGTTATAGCTGTCGCACATTATTGTAACAATAACCGTATGCTCCCCTGCCGACTTGCCCGAAAGGTCCACCGTTGCATAAAGCATACCGGAGTTAAGCTTGTTTATCGAGGCGCGCGGCCCGCATATCTTAACGTTTTTAATAACCGAATCGGTCGTGGCATTAAGTCCCGACGTAAGACCTTTGTATCTTATATCCGAAATTGTAAATGTTTTTTCCGAATATCCGCTTGTATCCACCGTGACCACAAAATGGTCTATTGAATCAAGCAGTCTTACCCCATCGGACAGTTTGGGATACAGTTCAAAGCTTTTCGACGTGGTTGAAACCGATGTTAAATCTATTGCCGAAAGCGTAACGTTTGTCGTTTTATCAATAGCGTCGGGTGTTCCTATTATCGTCACTGTGGGGTGATCAATGGCGTACGAAATACTGCTCTTTGAAAAACCGGACGGAATATTTGTAAAATCGGCAATAACGGGAACGGTTTTACGTTTGGAGATAGGCACCGTAACCTTAACGGCGGTTTCGCTCAGTGTTAGATTTGTCGTGTCTATCTGCTCTCCGTTTTCGTCATACAAAAGTATCTCCGCGTCATACGACGTACTTTCGCTCAGTGTTTTGTTCACAGCCGCAAAAGCAACCACGGAATCGATTTTATTCATAACCGTGCGCGGACCTTTTATTGTTATAGTATCGCTTTCCGTACCGCTTACAACGGCAGTTTCGGCAATAAGGCCCTCAGCGGCGCTAGCGCCCTCGGCACGCGCCTTTATTGTGAATTCCTTTGTATCCACATAATCAAAATAAACATTTACAACAGAGGGTGTAATGCTTGTAAAATCATAATCTGAAACGGCAGTGTTTTTCCCGCCCGAAACCTCCAGCTGGTATTCGCCCGGTGCGTCAATCGCCGCGGCGGAAGCATAAACGTAAAAGTCGTCCTTTTTAAGGGCGGACACAACATAACTCGGACCTTTAATGGTAACGGTGAATTTCTGGCTTGAAATATCGCCGATTATTTCCATTTTGTTATTTGCGGCAAACGTATTGTCAAGGTTGATGCTCACCGGAACATCCGTAAATGTTCTTTCAAGATCGGGGTTTTGGTTTATCATTATAACAAGCCACAGAACAAACGCTGCAACCAGCGAAAACGGTATTGTAAACCGTTTGTTGTAAAGCAGCTGTCTTAACGATAGGGTCTTTGGGAATTTAAGGTTCAGTTTCATTTTTTCTTGTCCTCTTCCCTTGAGTGAGATTTTCCAAACGGATTTATCTTTTTAAGCCTGTATACAACCCTGCTGTTCGTCGCGGTATTGCTTTCGCCCACAAGAAGTCTGTGCAGCTCCTCGTTTGCCGAAATAGCGTTATAGTTTCTTTTTATCTGACCGTTTGAAACAATTGATATGTTTCCGGTTTCCTCCGACACAACAAGAACAACGGCATCGGAGTTTTCCGTCATACCTATTGCCGCTCTGTGTCGCGTGCCCAACTGTGACGACAGATCCTCGCGTTGGGTAAGCGGCAAAATACATCCGGCGGCATAAAGCCTGCCGTCCCTTATTATCATTGCGCCGTCGTGAAGCGGCGACTTAGGGTAAAACACATTGTTTATAAGCTGAACCGACGGCGTGGCGTTAATAACCGTGCCGGTATCAATTATCTCACCGAGCTGAGTTGAACGCTCAAAAACAATAAGAGCGCCTATTTTATTTTCCTGCATTATTCCCGCCGCTTTGCTTACGTTCGCAATGCACACCTCAATAGGCTCGCTGTCCATCATCTGTCCCTGACCGCCCACAAGCTTCGTATGTCCTACTCGCTCAAGTATACGCCTTATTTCGGGCTGGAAGATTATCGCAACGGCAATAATAATATAATCAACAAAGCGCGAAAGCACCCATTTCAGCGTTGCAAGCTTCCACCAATTTGCCAGGAAATAAAGTGCAAAAAGCAAAAACAGACCCTTTGCAAGCTGTCCCGCGCGTGTTTCACGCAAAAATTCTATCGCCTTGTAAATAAAAAACGCCATAAGTAAAATGTCTATCAGATCAAACGGTATACGCATACTCGCAACCGCATATAAAATCTGATTAAAAAAACCATACAGCGCGCTGAAAACATTACCCAAACCGTCGCGCCTCCCTTTAGCAGTATAACTGTATTTATTTTAACATAAAATATTCCGTCAATCAATAGGCGTTTTTCTTTTTTTTAGAAAAAATAAAAATAATTGTTGACAATCGGTGTCGGGTTTGCTATAATAGTCTAGCGTTGTAAATGCGAGTGTGCTGGAATAGGCAGACAGGCACGTTTGAGGGGCGTGTGTCGATGACGTATGGGTTCAAGTCCCATCACTCGCACCATACAGAGTGTTGTTATAGTAGCCGAGAGGTTAATTGTAACAACACTCTGTTTTTATAATATGTAAAATTAATGACTCGACTGTAGGAAGCATATGAGAAAAAACCGGCTTTATGATATAATCTTATTTGTAAGAAAAGCTCAGTGCTGTAAAAAACAAATAAAAGCAGAATGAGGCCTACTTATGACTGATTGGAAAAGAAAATATTAATTACAAGCGGCACGGCTTTGCTCACCGTCACCACAATGTATTGCTTCCGCCTTGTAGGCAAGGGCAGCTTTTACCCTATGCTGTTTTCATACCTGCGAAGTTGTGTTTATATCGTGCTGCTCTCCGCTTGGGGCTTTTAGTCCGTCAGCGGATTGTGCATAAACAAGTGCGAGAATATATGACCGCCGCCTGTTATAATCTTTTACAGCAAATTACGTGACTATTATCAAGTTTTAAAATTATAAAATAATACTTGATTTTACGCGGCAAATGTGTTACAATGACTGTGTTGCGCTAAAAAGCGTTACGCATGCAGGTGTTTAAACACCTGTAGTAATTTGTCCCAGTAGCTCAGCCGGATAGAGCACGTGCCTTCTAAGCTCGGGGTCGCACGTTCGAATCGTGTCTGGGACGCCAAAAAAGCACTTAGTGTAAAACTAAGTGCTTTTTTAATTAAAATGTGAATTTAAGGTGCTGATTTTACACAGCTGCGAAAATCGGCAGGCTGTTATTAAAGCTTGCCGATTTTTTTAGTTTGAAAAGGTTATTCCGCCTGTTCTCTCATAGCATAAAGCTTGTCAATACAGTCTTTACACACATTGTAACCGCCGAACTGCACACTATCAGCCAGTGAATCGCAAAAAATGCAGGTGGGCTGATATTTTTTCAGTATCACCCTATCGTTATCCATATATATCTCAAAACTGTCAACATCGTTTTCAACCTTAAGCTGCCTACGAATTTCCTTCGGGATTACAACTCTTCCCATTTTATCAACTGCTCTTACCATACCGGTAGATTTCATATCAACATCCTCCATTTCGATGTAAAACAGTGCGTTCCGTATCTCATAATTAAAATATATGACATATTTGCAAAAATGTCAATAATTTTCATACTTTATTTACAAATTATCCCATTTAATTTCACATAAACCATTTTGCGCAAGAATGTTGTTGGTTTTTGAAAAGTGCTTGCAGCCAAAAAAACCGCGGTAAGCCGAAAGCGGACTGGGATGAACCGTTATAAGCTTTTTGTGCAAAGGGTTTGTTATAATTCTTGCCTTTCTTTCCGCATTTGCTCCCCACAGCAAAAATACAACGGGTTGTTCTTTGCGGTTAAGTTCGCCGATAATTCTGTCCGTAAATATTTCCCAACCCTTGTCCTTATGGCTGTTGGGCTGACCCTCTCTTACCGTAAGCACAGTGTTGAGCAGCAAAACACCTTGATTTGCCCAGCCGGTAAGGTCGCCGTAGCTTGGCATCGTAACTCCCAGATCGCTTGTTATTTCTTTATATATATTAACAAGCGACGGCGGAAGCGGAACACCTTTCTTTACCGAGAAACACAGACCGTGCGCCTGCCCTTTTCCGTGGTACGGGTCCTGACCGATTATGCAAACCTTGGTATCCTTAAACGAAGTAAATTTAAGGGCATTGAAGATATCGTACATATCGGGATAAACGGTGTGGGACATATATTCGCTTTTTAAAAACCGATGCAACTGTTTATAATAAGGCTTTGACCATTCATCAGCCAATATGCCGTCCCAGTCATTTCCCAGATAAACCATAAGAATTACCCTACCTTACAAGCCAAGCCCAAAGTAAAACGGCAATTTGAAGCGGTATGCCCGCCGCCAAAACAATCCAGATGTGATACTGCATAAACTGAAGGCAGAAACACAAAAGCACCGTCCACAAAAGAAGCGAAATAAAGGAAAACAACGTTTTTTTGCCGTGCCACAATGCGCTGAATACCACAAGAACGATAAGTGATATGGGAACTGCCCAGCAAAAGAACATCCATACCTTTTGTTTTACCGCAATATCAAATGTGATATACAGAACAGTTGCCGTAAGCCAAACGGCAAGAACGGATAAAAGTGTAATAATACGGCGGTTTCTGCGTACCGTCGGGGTTGCGGATGACGTTTTCTTTCTGTCATCCCCGCCCACAATATAATCCAGGCTTACGCCGTAAAGCCGACTGAGCTTATAAAGAATTTCAATTCCGGGCAGTGATTCTCCCTGTTCCCATTTTGAAACCGCTTTATCCGAATAATTAAGCTTTTGTGCCAGCTCAAGCTGCGTCAGTCCGTTCTCACGCCTTAATGCGGAGAGATTTTTCGCAATAGTGAAATTCAAATTATCCATATTTTGATTATAACATAAATTATTTCTGCCGTCAACTCAATATAATGTTCAATTAATTATCTAAAATGTTAGATTTTTTACTGTGTCAAATCAAAACAGTCCCGATATCTTACCGTTTTCATCAATATCAATGTTTTCCGCCGCAGGATGTTTCGGAAGTCCCGGCATTGTCATAATATCCCCCGTAAGCACAACAATAAATCCGGCGCCTGCGGAAACCTTAACATTTTTAACCGTAACGGTAAACCCGCTCGGCGCGCCCAAAAGCGCGGGGTCATCCGAAAAGCTGTACTGCGTTTTGGCAATGCAAACGGGAAAATTGCCGTATCCCAAAGACGTAAGCTTATCTATCTGCTTTTTTGCCGAAGGAAGAATTGTTATACCCGCTCCGCCGTAAATTTTCTTAACAACAGACTCTATTTTTTCCTCAACAGTGCTTTCGAGGTAATAACTGAACCTAAAATTCTTTTTTTCGTTTTCGCAAAGTCTTACAACCTCTCGCGCAAGAGCCTCTCCGCCCTTTCCGCCGTCTGCCCATACCGTGGAAAGGCAAACATTGACGCCGAGCTCCCTGCATTTTTCTATAATAAAATCTATTTCACCGTCGGTGTCGGTCGGGAAACGGTTAACAGCCACAACACAGGGCAGACCGTAAACGTTCTTTATGTTGCTTATATGTCTTAAAAGATTGGGTATTCCCTTTTCAAGCGCCGTTATATTCTCAAAATCAAGGTTTTTCTTATCTGCCCCGCCGTGCATTTTAAGAGCGCGAACCGTTGCAACCATAACAACCGCATCAGGTTCAATGCCGGATACACGGCATTTGATATCGAGAAATTTCTGCGCGCCGAGGTCTGCACCGAAGCCCGCCTCGGTTATTGCGTAATCGCCGAGTTTCATTGCAAGCTTTGTTGCAGTTACGGAATTACAGCCGTGTGCAATATTGGCAAACGGACCTCCGTGAACAAGTGCCGGAGTACCCTCAAGCGTTTGCACAAGATTCGGTTTGAGGGCATCGCGCAAAAGCGCCGCCATTGCGCCCTGCGCCTTAAGGTCGGCACAGGTTACGGGTTTATCGTCGTAAGTATAACCGACGATAATACGCGCAAGTCTTTTCTTTAAATCGGTAATGTTCTCCGAAAGGCAAAGCACTGCCATTATTTCACTTGCAACCGTTATATCAAACCCATCCTCGCGCGGTACTCCGTTTGCCGTGCCGCCGAGTCCGTCGGTAATGTGTCTTAACTGGCGGTCATTCATATCAACACAGCGTTTCCAGGTTATCTTACGAACATCAATATTAAGTTCATTTCCCTGTTTAATGTGATTATCCAGCATTGCCGCAAGCAGGTTATTAGCTGCGCCGATTGCGTGAAAATCACCCGTAAAATGAAGATTTATATCCTCCATAGGAACGACCTGTGCATATCCTCCGCCTGCGGCGCCCCCTTTTATTCCGAAAACCGGCCCCAAAGAAGGCTCACGCAAAGCAACAACAACATTCTTACCGATGCGTTTCATACCGTCCGCCAGGCCTATGGTTGTGGTTGTTTTGCCCTCGCCTGCGGGTGTGGGTGTTATTGCGGTTACAAGTATAAGCTTACCGTTTTTTTTGCGGTTTTCCTTCATAACGGAAGGGTCTATTTTTGCCTTGTACTTACCGTAATTTTCTATATATTCTTCAGGTATTCCCGCACTTTTTGCAATTTCGGTTATCGGTTTTAATTTGCATTTCCCCGCAATTTCAATATCTGATAAGTATGCCATTAAACGCACCCCTTACATTAGCTTTAATATTTCGCACAGCGGAACCACAAGGAATGAAAGCCCGAAAACAACCGAAAACTGTTTAAAGGTCAGTACCGTCATTCCGAACAGCCTTCCTGCCGGTGTAAACATAAGAAAAACAATAATAAACAAAATCAGTACGGACGAGAGGTTCATAAATCTGTTCGAAAACAGCTTTCGGTTTATAACCGAGCCCGTAAATTTATTGTTATAGCAGTGGAATATCTGCGACATGGAAAGAACGCCGAAAGACATAGTTGCCGCTGTTTCAGCGCCGCTGCCTTTACCTATCACATAAGCCGCAAGTGTTGCGGCGGATATAAATATGCTTTGTAAAATCAGGCGCAGAACCGTTTTTCCGCTGAAAAACTTGCCCACAGCCGTATCGGGTTCTCTGTTCATAACCGACGGTTCCGCGCTTTCCATTCCGAGAGCCGCCGCAGGCGCGCTGTCGGTAAGAAAATTGATCCACAGGAGCTGAACCGCCGACACCGGGAAAGCCGAAAACCAAAGTGTACCTACAAGAACGGTTAAAAGCTCCGCAAAGTTGCAGGAAAGCAAATAAAGCACTGCCTTTTTAATGTTATCAAAAAGTCCTCTGCTTTCTCTTACGGCGTTAACGATTGATGAAAAGCGGTTGTTTGTTATAACAATATCCGCGTTGCCCTTTGCTACATCTGTGCCGAATCTGCCTATTGCACAGCCGACATCAGCCAAGGAGAGCGCCTCGGCGTCCTGCACGCTGTCCCCCGTTATCGCAACGGTTCTTCCGTTATTCTGCCAAGCCTTTACTATACGTGTTTTGTCGTGCGGAGATACTCTGGCAAATACCGAATAATCAGAAATATCGGTTGTCAGCGTGTCATCATCTATTAAGTCCAGTTCTTCACCGGTAACAGCCTTTGTGCCGTCCTTTAAAATGCCTATTCTTCTTGCAACCGCCGAAGCCGTTGACAAATTATCGCCAGTTATCATAACTGTTCTGATACCGGCTTTTTCGCAGGTTTTAATATCGTTTACAACCGTATTGCGCGGCGGATCGAGAAGTCCCAGAAGTCCTACAAATATAAGGTTGCACTCCGTATCCGCAGGATTTGGGTTTGCCGGTATGCCGTCAAGCGGGCGAATTGCAACGCATACAATACGCAGCGCGTCATTTGCCAGCTGTTCATTCATCTTCAGTATCCGATCGGCGTCACAGCCCACACAGTTTGGCACAACGTTCTCGGCGGCGCCCTTTACTATGGCATAAGGTTTTTCGTTTATCATGGTAATAACGGTCATTGTTTTCCGTTCGGGGTCAAACGGAACTACGCCGAGTTTCGGAAAAAAGCTGTCGATATCCTTTTGCGACATTGAATTATATGTTAAGCACGCCTTTTTTATAGCATCCTCAGTAGAGTCGTTTTTAAGCGTTGAGCAGGCGGCGGCAAGCTTTAACACCGTAAGCGTTTTTTCGTCCGCAGCGTCGTTTTCAAAATTTGTAAGCTTATCACCGTCAAATATTGCGGCAAGGTGCATTTTGTTTCTTGTAAGAACTCCGGTCTTATCTGTGCAGATAATATCGGTCCTGCCAAGAGTTTCAAGCGATGCGGAATCCTTGATTATGATATTATCCCGCACAATTCTGCCGATTCCTATTGCTATTACAACGGCGGATATCGCCGGCAGTCCCTCGGGAACGGCGGCAACGGCAAGCGCCACGGAATTCATAAGCATTTTAACCGTCATACCCGCAAAATTTGTGCTTGAGAAATTCTGAATCATACTGATAACAAACGTTACGGCGCAGATTACAAAAATAATCATATTAACGGTACGCGACAAACCGCCGAGTTCCTTTTCAAGCGGCACTGAATTTGCGCCGATTTGCTGCATTATTGCGGAATCGCGGCCGATTTCGGTGTTAAGCCCCGTTGCAACCACTACCGCTTTAGCCGAGCCGTGAGCAACGCTCGTTCCCGAAAAAAGCATATTAGCCCTGTTTTTAACGTCCGTAATATCATCAAATGTTACGTCGGAACTTTTTTCAACCGGTATTTCGTCCCCCGTAAGCGGAGATTCGTTACATCTGAATTCGTTACATTCGATAATTCTGGCGTCAGCCGGGATGTAGTCACCCTCTTCCAAAATAATTATATCGCCCGGTACAAGCAGTGCGGAATCAACCGTTCGCACAATACTGTCGCGCAGGACGACAGCAGTCGGGTTTGTAACGCTTTTTATTTCATCGGCGGCGCGGTCGCAATTATGCATCTGCCACGCCCCGAGCGCCGCATTCGCAATTACTATTGCAATTATAAGCAAAGGCGAAAAAATATCCGTTTCCCCGTACGCAATTGATACCGCAAACGAAACAAGCGCAATTATAATAAGGGCAACTACGGTTTTGCTTTTAAGCTGTGACAGAAACCTTTTTAAAAACGTAGGCTTTTGAACATTGGAAATAACGTTTTTTCCGTATCTGTGCAAACGTTCCTCCGCAACGCCGTTGGGTAAGCCTGTTTTTCCGTCAACCTGAAGTTCACGCAGAACCTCATCCGCTTCGGCACTGTGCCAAATCATACAATCACCTTATCCTATATGTTATAGTAAAGAATTATAATAGTCCTTCATAGTTTTAGCGTCCTCCGCCTGTGTGCCGGCAGATTCACATATAAACACAGGGTCACAGCCGTATTTGTTTGTAAGCTCCATAACAGGTTCAAAATCGGGTCCGTAAACCGTGTCGGCAAATGTCAGATGGCGTTTTTCGCCGCCGGTTGTGTACTCAATTTTTGAAAAATGGGAATGAAAGCTTTTAAGCCTGTCTGTGCCGAGTGCGTTTTTAATTTTAACAAAAATATTTTCGTAATCGCCAAGGGTTTTAAGGCAGCCGAGATCCCGCGCGTTCAAATGGCCGAAATCTATGCACGGAATAAGCCTTTCATCTGTTTTGCAGAGTTCCAGAACCTCGTCAAGAGTTCCGAGTTGATTAACCTTTCCCATGGTTTCGGGGCAAATATGAACGTGGGAGAGTCCCTCCCTGTCAAGCGCCTCTATCGCAAGTTTCATTGTATCGAGCGCCAGTTCCAGAGCGTTCGCGCGCGATATTTTACCGCACGAGCCCGTATGAACAACAATTCGGTTTCCGCCCATTGCGTTGACCGCCCTTGCCGACGCCAGAATATAATTCACCGAGTTAAGCCGTTTTTCCTCTTCAAGCGACGACATTGAGATGTAATACGGCGCGTGAAGCGAGAGAAAAACGCCGCGTTCCGCAGCCTTTTTGCCCAAAGCGATGGCTTTTTCCTCGCCGATATTAACGCCTCTTCCGCACTGATACTCATAGCAGTCGAGTCCCATTTCAACAATATAATCCGGCACGTCAAGACTGTTTTTATAGCCCATTTCAGCAAAACTGAGGGAATTGCCGGCAGGTCCGAACAAAGGCATTGCTTATTCCTCCGTATTTTTTATGTTGTAAAGCCTGAATACCGCGCGTTCAAGCTTTCGTTTAAATTTAAAACGGGCAGAGCTTTCGGGTTTTATGGGGTCAAGAAGAATTGTGGTGATTCCGAAAAGGTTTCCGCCAAGTGTATCGGTAAAAATCTGGTCGCCGGCAATTGCGGTTTCACGTCTTTTTGAATTCAGCTTTTTCAGTGCCGCAGAAAAACGAAACGGCAGGGGTTTCAATCCCAGACTTATAAAATCAAGATTAATTTTTTTCGCAAAGGGCTCTACCCTTTTTTTCTTTGAATTTGAAAGAATTATAAGCTTAATATTATTTTCCCGCATGGTTTTAAGCCAATTTTCAAGCCCTTCGGTCAGTTCCTTGCCGTGGTGGGTCGAAAGGGTGTTGTCAACATCCAGCACAAGTGCCGAAATACCGTATTTTTTAAGAATTTCCACACTTATATCAGTTACTCTGTTAAGCTTTATTTTGGGTTTTAGCAACATTACTTTCTCCTGAAAATAAAAGCCCGGAAAGTTATGTACATTCCCGGGAAAATTAAGTTTAAAAAAAGTAAGAGGCCGTCGCAAGGCAAAATAAAGCCCGACAGCCTCTTTAAAGCCATATCAGCGGAACTTCCTCTTGCGGGCAGCTTCCGACTTCTTTTTACGCTTCACAGAGGGCTTTTCATAATGCTCTCTCTTACGTACTTCCTGGATAACACCGTCTTTCGCGGTCTGTCTTTTAAAACGGCGAAGCGCGTTATCGAGCGACTCATTTTCTTTAATTCTAACCTGACTCATTTATATTCCCTCCCTCCGCAGAATTGCAGGGGTCAAATTCAATCACAAGGCACATTATACTATATCGCGGCAATATAGTCAAGCAATATTTACCGCAACGTTCAATAACGCCGAGGTGACTGATTATCCCCTTAAAGCAATAACGTTAGCAACAATTGCCAGCACAAAGAAAAGCACGGCAATCCACTTTGTCCAACGCGCCAATGACGCGTCAAACGTTCTTGCCTTATTTTTGGAGAGGAATGTATCGGCTCCGCCTGAAATTGCGCCGTTAATACCTGAACGGTGACCTTGCTGCAAGAGGACAACGGCAATTATAAAAAGAGAAACCAAAATAACCGCTATTCCGAGAATTATTTCAACTGCACTCACAGATTACACCTCCACAACACAAATAAACAAATATATAATAACACATTTAAAGCATATTTGCAATAAATATTTTCACCAAATCGAATAATTATTTTACAACGATATTAACAAGCTTTTTTGGAACATAAAGCTCTTTAACAACCGTTTTGTCCCCTAATGCGGCGCAGACGGCGTTTTCCTTTTTGGCAAGCGCTATCGCGTCCGCTGGAGAAATATCGGCGGCAACATTAATGCGCGCCTTTATTTTGCCGTTTACCTGCACCGCGATTTCAACCGTGCTTTCCGCGCATTTTGCCTCATCAAATGTCGGCCACTCTGCCTCATTCAACATCCCATCAAAACCCGCGCGCTGCCACAGCTCCTCAGTTATGTGCGGCGCAAAGGGATTTAAAAGGGTAATATATGTTTTAAACTCGGCTTTGTTTATGCTGCCTGTGCATTGAATATCGTTCAGCAACGCCATAAGCGCGGCAATTGCCGTGTTCATTTTAAGCCCCTCGATATCCTCGGTTACCTTCTTAACGGTGCGGTTGAAGGTTCCCTCAAGCTCCTCACGGTAGTTTTCTCCTTCAGTGAGCTTGTCGGAAAGCGACCAGACCTTATCGAGAAAACGTTTACTGCCCTTTATTGACGATTGACTCCAGGGAGCCGCCTTTTCAAAATCGCCTATAAACATTTCGTAAACGCGCATGGTATCCGCGCCGTAATCGCGCACAATATCATCCGGATTAACAACGTTGCCGCGTGATTTTGACATTTTCTCGCCGTTTTCACCCAGTATCATACCGTGGCTTGTACGCTTGGCATACGGCTCAGGCGTGGGAACAATGCCGATATCATACAAAAATCTGTGCCAGAAACGGCTGTAAAGAAGATGAAGCGTTGTATGCTCCATTCCGCCGTTGTACCAGTCAACGGGCGTCCAGTAACGAAGCGCCTCGGGCGAGGCTAACTGCTTATCGTTATGCGGGTCGCAGTAACGCAGGAAATACCACGATGAGCCTGCCCATTGCGGCATAGTATCGGTCTCCCTTACTGCGTGACCGCCGCAGTGCGGACAGGTGGTTTTTACCCAATCGGTCATTTTGGCAAGCGGTGATTCACCGTTATCGGTCGGTTCGTAGGAATCAACTTCCGGCAGTTTCAGCGGCAGTTCCTCCTCCGGAACGGCGACATATCCGCATTTTTCACAGTGAACTACCGGAATGGGCTCGCCCCAGTAACGCTGGCGCGAGAACACCCAGTCGCGCAGTTTGTAGTTTGTTTTACGTTCGCCGAGTCCGCGCTCAGAAAGCCAACCTTGAATTGCCGCTTTAGCATCCTCAACGTTCATGCCGTCAAGGAAACCGGAATTGACAAGCTTGCCTGCGGCGCACTCGGTGTAAGGAGCTTTTTGCACGTCCTCACCGCCCGCGACAACCTCTATTATCGGCAAGCCGAACTTTTTGGCAAACTCCCAGTCGCGCGTGTCGTGTGCGGGAACCGCCATTATAGCGCCTGTTCCGTATGATATAAGCACATAGTCGGCAATAAATATAGGAACCTCGGCACCGTTTACGGGGTTTATTGCGGTTATGCCGTCAAGCTTAACGCCGGTTTTTTCCTTTGCAAGCTCGGTGCGTTCAAAATCGGATTTTTTTGCGGCTTCCTTTTTGTAAGCCAGAACCTCATCCAAATTCTTAATTTTATCTGCCCATTTTTCAATAAGCGGATGCTCTGGCGACATTACCGTATAGGTAACGCCGAAAAGCGTGTCGGCACGGGTTGTAAATACCTCAAAGGTATCGCCTATGCTTGTTGTAAATTTTACCTGTGTGCCGTACGATCTGCCTATCCAGTTGCGCTGCTGTGTTTTAACGCGTTCGATAAAATCAACATCGTCAAGTCCTTCAAGCAGTTTTTCGGCATAATCGGTTATCTTAAGCATCCACTGGCTTTTTTCCTTGTGGACTACCTCGCTGCCGCAGCGCTCGCAATGACCGTTTACAACCTCTTCGTTTGCAAGCACGCATTTACAGGAAGTACACCAGTTAACCGACATTTTTTTCTTGTAAGCCAATCCTCTTTTAAAGAACTGAAGAAATATCCACTGCGTCCACTTGTAATATTCGGGGTCGGTTGTATTTACCTCGCGGCTCCAATCAAACGAAAAACCCAAAGATTTAAGCTGTCTTTTAAAGTTTGCAATGTTCTTCTTTGTAACCTCTGCCGGGTGAATATGATTTTTTATCGCAAAGTTTTCAGTGGGCAGACCGAACGCGTCCCAGCCCATAGGGTAAAGAACATTATAGCCCTGAAGCCTTTTTTTACGGCAAACTATATCGAGCGCCGTATATGAACGCGGGTGACCCACGTGGAGTCCCTGCCCCGACGGATAAGGAAATTCAACAAGCCCGTAAAATTTAGGTTTGCTGTAATCCGTTCCCGCGGCAAATGTCTGTTTTTCGTCCCATATGCTCTGCCATTTTTTCTCAATGGCGGCAAAATCATAATTATCTGCCATTTTTATTCCCCCTCGGATTCAGTTAACAATCCGTCTAATTCAATCTGCTCTCCGTCGCTCCACATTTTATCAAGCGCGTAAAACTCACGCTGGTCGCGGCTGAACACGTGAACTATAACAGAACCGTAATCAAGCACTATCCAGCCTGTTGTTTTTCCCTCTATATGGTGGGGCTGAACGCCCGCTTCACTGAGTTTTTCCTCAACCTCATCGGCAAGAGCCCTCACGTGCGTTGAACTTGTTGCGGTACACATTAAAAAATATTCCGCAATCACCGTAAGCTTGTCTATTTTAACGGCGGCAAGCTCCTTTGCTTTTTTGCTGTTCAGCGCGTTTGCCGCAATTTTTAATATTTCTGTACTTTCCATAATTCACTCCAACTCCGGTTTATCGGTAAATTCTATTTCCGGTTTTCCTTTCAGTCCGTCGCTTTCAAAAACAACGACCTCATTCTCGCCCTTTTTTATAAGCGAGCGTGGCACATAAAGCGTTTTCTGCGGTCCTATTTCCCAGTATCTGCCGAGATTAAAGCCGTTAAGCAGCACAAAGCCCTTTTTAAAATTATCGGTTTTAAGAAAGGTATCATAGGACTCATCCGCCGAAAACGTACCTCTGTAAAACGCCGGAACATCCGCCTCTGCCGCATCCGCGAATTTAAGAGCGGATATATCGGTCATAGGCAGAGGGTATACATCCCACGAAAAATGAATCTTGTTGCCTAGCAGCACCCTGCCTGGCAGCCCCTTTTTACGCATCATTTTATCGCCGAAATTTGCTCTGCCCATATTCTCGACAAGTACCGTAAGCCTGTCCCCCGCTTTAGCGGTAATACTGACCGTAAGCGACTCGTTTATATAGGCAATGCCCTGTAATTTGTTATTTACAAGCACCTGCGCGCGGTCGCCGAGCTCTGCGAATGTAAGCGGTGTGTCCGTATAATCGCGGTTTAAAACGGTGGTGTAGGCTATATAGCCGTAGCCCGTGCCGTAATGCTCCATAGCGCGCGGCACATCGCTGTGTATCGGGCTTGAAATAACATCAAGATTGGGCAGCAGCTCCGCGCTCTGTGTAAGCTTAAACCTGCCGTAAGCGAACTTTTTGCGGTTTGCAGGCACTTCGGGCGGTGTTACACCCGTTTCCTCGGCTATAACCCGTCGTACAGCAAAATATTTTTCGGTGGTATCGCCGCACTCGGTAAGCAGCGCGTCATAATCGTAGCTTGTAACATCGGGTGCGAACTTTTCGTAATGATTAGCGCCCGATGTAAACCCGTAATTTGTGCCGCCTATAAACATATACATATTAAGGCTGCCTTTTTTAAGCATATCCCGCACAACGCCCGCATAATTGTCAGCGCTTGTTGTGTGGTGTTTTTCATCGCCCCACGCGTCAAACCAGCCGTTCCACATTTCCATACACATTTTAGGTGCGTTCGGGAACATTTTATCATGGCAGGCAAAATTCTCTTCAACCCTGCTGCCGAAATTAAGGGTCGGCAGGCAGCCCTCCACCGTGCCGTCGGCAAGTTCGGAATAACCCGTACCGTCCGATGTAAACAGCGGAACGTCTATTCCGCGGCGGCGGTAGCCGTCCCTTAAATATTCAAGATATTTTTTATCATCGCCGTAATAGCCGTATTCGTTTTCGCATTGCAGCATAATTACGGGCCCGCCGTTTGTTGCTAGCAGCGGCTTTATTTTTGCAAGAAGCACATCAAGATAACGGTCTAAATGCTTGATATAAGCCTTGTTCATACAGCGGATTTCAATTTCATCATCGCACTGAATCCACCAAGGGAGTCCCCCGAATTCCCACTCGGCGCAGATATACGGTCCCGGGCGCACGATTACCATAAGCCCCGCTTTTTCGGCAGCTTTAATAAAGCCTTCAATATCCAGTCTGCCCGAAAAATCGTATTTGCCGGGCTCGGGCTCGTGAAGATTCCACGCACAGTAGGTTTCGACACAGTTGCAGCCCAAGGCTTTCAGCTTTGCGAAAATATCGTCCCAAGTATCGGGCATATTGCGGAAATAATGCACCGCGCCGGATATTAGCTTTATAGGCTTTCCGTCCTTATAAAAATCGCCGTTTTTAATTTCAAAATCCATACTTGTCACCGGTTACTAAGCACAGCTTCGTTATATGCCGCCACGGTATCGGGATGAACCGCGCGTGCCTGATCGACCAAATCCTTTATTGAATACCGCAAGGCGTAAATAAATGCCTTTTCAAGCGAAACATCAACATATTCGCGTATTACGTCCACATCCTCATAGTCGCGATCGGCTGACGTGAAATCCGCAAGATAAAGAATCTTTGCAAGAAGTGACATACCCGCCTTTGCAGTTGTGTGGTAACGTATCGCGTCTGTAATTTCGGGGTCGTCAATTCCCAGAATGTGCTTTACGTACTCCGCGCCCGACATTGCGTGCCAAAGCTTTTGAGCGTTTTTTTCAACATCGGTGAGTATTATACCAAACTCATTAAATATTTTCAAGTGTTCATCATCGGGCGCATTCTTTGTAATATCGTGCAAAAGACCCGCAAGATATGCTTTTTCACAGTCGCCGCCGTATTTTTCGGCAAGACGTTTTGCCTCATCAGCCACGCAAAGGGAGTGGTAATACCTCTTTTCGGTAAGTCTTTTCTTTAAAATCAGATTTAAAGCTTCGTAATCCGTTTTATTTCCCGACACCGTAAATCCCTCCGTCAGCAATATAATTATAGACTTTACTCGGCAAATATTTTCTTAAATCGGCCTTACCGTTTCTTAAAACAGATGAAGCAACCTGCGGAATCTTATTATCCATAACGGTAAGCCTCATACCCATTTTTCTGTAACGCTCGGCGCTTTTTTCAAATTCCTCGCCGCTTTCCCCGACGCGTTTAAAAACAATAAATGGAATTTCGTTTATAAGCTCTTCATATTTATACCATTTATCAAACGATGCAAGCATATCGCCGCCGCAAACAAACGCAAACTCTTTTTGAGGGTAAGCGGTTTTCAGCTGTCTTACGGTATCTATGCTGTAACTTTTACCTTCGCGCTCAAATTCAACAAGGCATAGCTCTGCCTTTTTAAAATCTTCCGCCATAAGTCTGCACATATTTATACGGTCGCCGTTGCCAGCCAGAAAATCGCAGACCTTGTGCGGCGGAATACGGTCGGGCATGATCCAAACCTTATCAACAGAATCAAGACCGTCAAGCACGCGCAGAATTTCATAATGCCCTATGTGAGGCGGATTGAACGTTCCGCCGAAAAGCGCGGTAATACCCATTTATTTCACCAGTTTTATCTGCTTGTTATCGCGGCTTTCCCTGTAAAGAACAAAGCGCGAGCCTATAACCTGAACCACGTCCGAATGTGTTTTTTCCGCAAGCTCGTCAGCCGCCGCGCGTGATGTGAGCGGGCTTGTTTCAAGCGTGCGAAGCTTTATTATTTCCCGTGCTTCAAGCGCGTCGTCAACCTGTTTTACCGTGTTTTCGGTAACGCCGCCCTTTCCTATTTGAAAAATTGTGTCAAGGCTGTTTGCAAGCCCTCTTAGCATTGCTCTTTGTCTGCTGTTTAACATTTGTTTTCTCCGAATTAAATATATTTTTTGAGTTCCCTTTTAAAAAGCCGCAGGGCGTTTCCGCGGTGGCTCACCCTGTCCTTTTCCTCAGCCGTCATTTCGGCGTAGCACCCGGTGTCACACACAAAAAGCGGGTCGTAACCGAAGCCGCCGCTGCCGTGACATTCCTCAGCCACATAGCCTTTACATTCGCCCCTTACGGTAAACTCCCTGCCGTCCGGGAAAATGCAGGCAATGCACGAAACAAAGGTTGCTGTTCTTTTGTCGCGCGGTACGCCATTAAGCGCCGCCAAAAGCTTTTCGTTATTTGAAGAGTAGGTGGCGCCGCTTCCCGAATACCTTGCGGAATAAAGCCCCGGAGCGCCGTCAAGAAAATCAACGCTAAGCCCCGAATCGTCCGCAACCGTTGTTATACCCGTTATTTTAAATGCAGAATGAGCCTTTAAAAGCGCATTTTCCTCATAGGTTTTTCCCGTTTCCTCAACCTCGGGCAACGGATTTTCAAGGTCGTTTTCACTTAACACCTCAAAGCCCATAGGTCTTAAAATTCTTTCAAGCTCGCAAAGCTTGTTATGGTTTTTGGTTGCAATAAAAATTTTCATTTAAAGTTCCTCAAATATTCCCGAAGCAAACTCCTCAGCCGAGAAAGGCTGCAGATCGTCTATTCCCTCTCCCACACCGACATACTTTACCGGTATTCCGAGTTCATTTCTTATAGCTATTATTATACCGCCTTTTGCCGTGCCGTCAAGCTTTGTAAGCACAATTCCCGTAATATCGGTAACATTTTTGAATTCCCTTGCCTGATTAACGGCATTCTGACCCGTTGCCGCGTCCAGAACAAGCAGTGTTTCCACCGAAGCGTCGGGCAGTTCCCTTGAAATAACGCGGTTTATCTTCGCGAGTTCGTCCATAAGGTTCTTCTTGTTGTGCAGTCTGCCCGCAGTATCGCAGATAATAACGTCCGCACCTTTCGATTTTGCGGATGCGATAGTATCAAACACAACCGACGCGGGGTCTGTTCCCTCCACGCTTTTAACCATTGAAACGCCCGCGCGCTCAGCCCAGATGCCGAGCTGGTCGATAGCCGCTGCACGGAAGGTGTCGGCAGCGCCAAGAACAACCTTTTTGCCGCTGTTTTTAAGGCGGTATGAAAGCTTGCCGATCGTTGTTGTCTTACCGACGCCGTTAACGCCTATAACCAGTATAAGTGACGGTTTCGTATCAAGCTTTAAGCCCTCGTCGTCACCAAGCATATCCGCAATTATATCCTTCATAAGGTTTCTTATTTCTGCGGGATCGGTAATACCGGTTTCTTTTATTTTTTTACGCAGTCTGTCGCAAATTTCAACAGATGTTTCAACGCCGATGTCCGACATTACGAGCGTTTCTTCAAGCTGTTCAAACAGTTCTTCGTCAATTTTGGTAAAGCTGTTTATAATACCGCCAACGCCGTCCGCAATAGAGTCCCGCGTTTTTTTAAGTCCTTCTTTAATTTTACTGAAAAATCCCAAGCTTCAATCCGCCTTTCCGTAATTTACGCACCCTTTGTAAGCAGAGCCTTTTCAAGCTCGGCAACGTTAAGTTCCAAAAGCTTTGTAACGCCTTTTTCCTGCATAGTAACGCCGTAGAGCATATCCGCCGCCTCCATTGTTCCGCGGCGGTGGGTAACGCATATAAACTGCGTCGCAAAATCCGACCGTTTCATATAATCGGCAAACCTATCAACATTTATGTCGTCAAGAGCGGTGTCAACCTCGTCAAGAAAACAGAACGGAGGAGCGTTCACGCGCATTATCGCAAAATAAATTGCAAGGGCAATAAGCGCTCTTTCACCGCCCGAAAGTCCCTCAAGACTCGGAACGTTCTTGCCCGGAAGCTTAACGTTTATGTCAATTCCGCTTTCAAGCACGTTTTCAGGCTCGGAAAGCGAAAGGCTTGCCTGACCGCCGCCGAAAAGCTCCGAAAACGTTTTGGAAAAGTTTTCGTTAATTCTTGAAAAGCCCTCGGTAAATATATCCTGCATTTGGTGGGTCAGCTGATTGATAAGCTTATGAAGCTGCGCGCGCGACTCCTCAACGTCGTTTATCTGCGCCGACATAAATTCGTACCGTTCGTTAACCTCTTTGTACTCCTCTATTGCCGAAACATTGACATTGCCGAGCTTTCTTATCTCGCCCCGCACCTCGGCAAGGTTTTTCTTTGCCTCGGACGGGTTATCTATACGTATTCCGATTTTTTCTGCCTCACTGCGCGTCAGCTGATATTCGTCATAAAGCTGCTTTATTATATCGTCATATTCCTTAAGCATAACCTCTCTGCGCTCGGTAAGCCGTGCCAATTCGCCGCTCAGCTTTTCCCTTTTGGCGGTTTGCTCACGTTCGCCCGCGCGCAGTTCAACGCCGGACTTTTCGGCTGAGTTGCGCTTTTCGATAAGCTCGGAAATCCTGAAATTTGAATCCTCGATCCTTTTCTTTAATTCCCCTGTCTTTATGACCGCCTCTTCGGATTTAAGGTTAAGTTCCTCAGTTTTCTTCTCTGCGGCGGCTATTTCTTCCTCAATAACCTTTTTTCTCTCAAGTCTGCCGTTTATCATAGCCCTGAGGTCATCAGCGGATCTAATAAGAGCCTCCAGATCTTTTTGACACTCAATTCCTCGCAGTTTAATGCGGGTTATTTCGTTTGCCGCCGCCTCGCGTTCCGAATTAAGCCCCTCTCTACCGCCGGTCATTTCGTCAATTTTCGCCTGCACGGCGGATTTTTCGCCGTCAAGCTCGGCAATTTTTCTTGCTGCCTCGCCCGACGCCGCGCGCAGAGCCGAAAGCTTTTCTCCGCTTGCCGCCTTTTCCTCCTCGAGCTGTTTTAATGTTTCAGCCGCATTGGCTTTAAGCAGGTCGATACGTTTAAGTTCGGACAGCGCACGAATCTTATCTTCATTTGCGGTGGTGATTTCCGCGCCGACCGCCGTAATATCTGCATTTATTTCATCAAGCTCACCTGTTGCGGCATTGAGCTTTTTCTCGGTTTGAGCCGCTTTGCTTTCGAGCGTTTTAACCTCATCCTCAAGCGCCTTAATATCCGAAGAACGCCCGAGAATTCCCGCATTTTTTGTGAGCGAGCCGCCCGTAAGCGAGCCGCCCGGGTTTACAACCTGACCGTCAAGAGTTACAACCTTGACGCGGTAACCAAATTCTTTTGCTATTGCCGCGGCACAGTCGATATCCTCGGCAACAACAACCGCGCCGAGAAGATATTTAATAATTTCCTCATACTTTGAGTCGGTGCTTAAAAGTTCGCTTGCAATACCGATATATCCCGCCGAATCTTCAAATCCGTGTTCTTTAAACTCGCGTGACTTAATGGTTGCAACAGGCAAAAATGTCGCTCTGCCGCCCTTTGCGGATTTAAGGTAACCTATTGCGCGCTTAGCGTCCGCCTCGGTTTCAACAACAATATTCTGCACCGCCGCCGCAAGCGCCGTTTCCACCGCGACGCTGTACTTCTTTTCTACGGTGATAAGCTTTGAAACAGGACCGCACACACCCCTTAACAGTCCCTTTTCCGCCTCACCCATAACCGCCTTAACGGAGTGGCTGAAGCCGTCCATATTATTTTCCAGTTCTTTGAGAATCTGCACGCGGCGCTGTTTCGCGCCGATATCAAGCCTTATTCCGTCTAACTGTTCCTTAAGAGCGTCCGCATTCTGCACTTTGGAAGAAAGTTTCAGCTGATAACCCTTAATTACATTTCGACGGCCTTCAAGCTGTTCATCAAGGCTGTCAATAAGCTTTTTTGTTTCGTTAAACTCGTTTTGCAGGCTGTTTTTCTCATCACACAGCTTTTCTATTCTTTCGTCAACTGTTTGGCTGCGAGCAATTATTTCTTCCGCCGCGCTGTCCGACGTGACCATCCGAACGCGGCTGTCGGCGCTTTGTGCGGTGAGCTTGTTAAGCTTTTTAACCTCGTTCTCGATTTTAATCGAAATGTTTTCGCTGTCGCTCATCAGCGAAGAAAGTCTTTCTTCAAGGTCGGCAAGCTCGGCTGAAAGGTCTGCCTTTTCAGCCTGTTTTTGTTTTGCGGAATTCTCCTTTTCCTCGATTTCCTTTTCCGCCTGCAAATCGGACAGACTCAGATTTTCTTCCTCGTTCTTCAGTCTTTCAACGGTCTGTCTGTTATGCTTAATTTCGTTTTTAATAAGTTCAGCGCCGCTGTCCGTCTTAACAATTTCCTCATTAAGGTTTGAAATTGCCAGCCGTTCGCCCTCAATGTCCGAGGTAAGCTTTGCAAAGTACGCGGTGTTTTCTTCCGCCCTGCGGTCAAAATCCGAAAGAGCGTCGTCAATTTCGCGGTAGGTAAGCTGTGCCTCGGCAATCTTGCTTTCCTGGCGGCGCAGAGCGTCCTTTGAATTGTCCAGCATATTAAGCCACAGACCTATTTCAAGTTCCTTTTTGCGCTCGGAAAGTTCCAAAAACTTTTCTGCCTTGCGGCTTTGTTCCTTAAGCGGACCCACCCTTGCTTCAAGCTCATCCGAAATATCGTGCAGGCGCACAAGGTTATCCTCGGCTGCGGTCAGCTTTCTTTCCGCTTCAAGCTTTCTGTAACGGTATTTGGAAATGCCCGCCGCTTCCTCAAAAATGTCCCGTCTTTCGCCGGATTTTGAGCTTATTATGTTGTCGATTTTTCCCTGACCTATCATTGAATACCCGTCCCTGCCAAGACCAGTATCCATAAAAAGCTCGTGAATATCCTTAAGCCTCACAGAAACACCGTTAATCGCGTATTCGCTTTCGTGCGAACGGTAATATCTTCTTGTAACAGCCACCGAATCGTTATCAAAGTTAAGCGTTCTGTCGCTGTTATCAATGTTAAGCGTAACCTCGCAAAATCCGTGGGGGCGGCGTGTTTCCGTTCCGCCGAAAATTACGTCCTCCATAGACTGCCCGCGCAGACTTTTGGTTGACTGCTCACCGAGCACCCACCGCACCGCGTCGGAAATATTGCTTTTGCCGCTGCCGTTAGGCCCGACAACCGCCGTAACGCCCTTTCCGAACTTAAGCACGGTTTTATCCGCAAAGGACTTAAACCCCTGAATTTGTATAGAGCTTAAAAGCAAGCCTTACACCTCTCTTTCAATTCTGAACCTGAGCGAGCCCAGACTCTCATCCTCTCTAACCTTACAATCGTAACCCTTTGATTTTAAAAACACAAGATTTTTGCGTTTCTGCCCCGTCATTTTTGAAACGTCGGACCTGCCGACAAATATCGTATATCTGCCCTTTTCGCCCAAAGCCGAGAGCACGCCCGCAAGCATTATCTGCGACTGGCACAGCTCGCTGAAGGCGGGGTGCCAAGGTCCCGCTATATAGGCGCTTTCCTCAACCGAGTGAAGTCCCAGCCTTATAACCTTTATTCCGTTGCCGCAAAACATTCTGTAAAGTTTTGCGGCAAGCGAAACGGCGCTGTCAAGCGTTTGCGGCTTATACTTGCCGTCCGCATAAAGCGCGGCAAGGTCGGTATCCTTAAGCACGATTGTAGGATAAATTCTCACCGTTGAGGGCTCTAGGTCAATAAGCTTTTGCGCTGTTTTTACAGCAGACATATCGGTATCGGCGTAAAGCCCCGTCATCATTTGCAGCCCCAGTTCAAAGCCGTAGGACTTTATAAGCCTTGACGCCTTAACAACGTCGTTTGCGCTGTGACCGCGGTTATTAAGCCTCAGCACCCTGTCGTTCATACTTTGCGCTCCGAGCTCTATTGAAGTGACGCCCTTTTCCTTAAGCAGGGTGAGTATTTCGTCGTCAACGGCGTCGGGTCTTGTGGAAATTCTTATTCCGCGCACCGTTTTGTCCCTTACGTATTTTTCCGCCGCGTCAAGAAGGTCGGTCATATATGTGCGGTTAATTGCGGTAAAACTTCCGCCGAAAAAGGCAATTTCCGCCGTATCGCCGCAAAAAGCCTTACCCGTCCCAGCGGCTTTAACCGCCTTGTCCACATCGGACGGGCGCGGCGCTTTAAACGTGCCGGTTATATACCGCTGATTGCAAAAGCTGCACTTATTAGGGCAGCCGATATGCGGCACAAATATTGAAATATTTGAATGATTAAGGCTCATATTTCAGCACCCATAAGCTTGAGTGCCTCTTTTGCCGCCATTTGTTCTGCCTGCTTCTTGTTCTTTCCCGTACCCGTTCCTATTACGTTTGAATTAAGGTGAACCTCAACCGTAAAGCTTTTATCGTGATCCGGACCGTTTTCGCCCGTTAATATATATGTTACGGATTCCTCGGGATTGCGCTGTATTATTTCCTGCAATGCCGTTTTGTAATCCTTAAACACCTCATCATCGGTGTGTTTAAGTTCACGCAGAACAAAGTTCATAACGTGCCGTCTTGCGGGCTCCATTCCGCCGTCAAGGTAAATTGCCGCCAAAACCGCCTCAAACGCGTCCGCCAATATTGAGTCACGCTCTCTGCCACCGCTTTTTTCCTCGCCTTTGCCGAGCATTAAGTGTTTTCCCAGCTCCAGCTCCCTTGAAAATGTACAGAGCGATTTTTCGCAGACAAGCGACGCCCTGAGCTTTGTAAGTTCGCCCTCGGGCAGGCTCTTAAAGTACCTGTAAATATAGTCGGATACTATTATGGAAAGCACCGAGTCGCCCAAAAATTCGAGCCTTTCGTTTGAAGAGAAGCCGCCTCTTACTTCATTGGCATAGGAAGAATGGGTAAGCGCGTTTTTGAGCAGATCGATGTTATTAAATTTATAACCTAACTTTTCCTCTAAACCGTCCATTTGAATTTCCTTCTTTTTTACTGTTTCAGCGCCGCGGATATTTTTTCCGTAACACCCGTGTCAGTGTACTTAATTGCCTGCCTGATAGCATTTTTTATCGCCTTTGCGTCGGAATTTCCGTGAGCCTTTATAACCGTTCCGTTAACGCCCAAAAGCGGCGCGCCGCCGACCTCCGAGCTGTCCATCATCTTTTTAAGCCCGCCGAGGTCGCTTTTTACAACAAGCGATGCAAGCTTATTGGTAATGCTCTTATAGAATATCTTTTTTATAAGCGAGAAAAATGTTGACGCTGTTCCCTCAATCAGTTTTAAGGCAATGTTGCCGGTAAACCCGTCGGTTATAACGGCATTGCACTCACCTTTCGGCATTTCGCGCGATTCAACATTGCCGACAAAGTTTATCGGTGCCTTGCAAAGCTGTGCGTAAGCCTCTTTTCTTAATTCGTCGCCCTTTGTGTCCTCGGTGCCGATATTCAGCAGTCCTACCGTGGGGTTTGGAACATTCTCAACATTTTTAAGGTAAACGCTTGCCATAATTCCGAACTGGCAGAGCATTTCGGGTCTGCAATCGGCATTAGCGCCCATATCCATAAGCATATAATGACCGCCGGGCGACGGTATCATTCCCGCAAGCGCCGGGCGTTTAATGCCCTTTATACGCTTTACAATAAGCGTTCCGCCGACGACTACCGCGCCTGTGCTTCCCGCAGAAACAAATGCGTCGGCTCTGCCCTCTGCCAACTCATAAAACGCAAGCGCCATTGAGCTGTTTTTATGCGCCTTTAAAAGCGATGTCGGGTCATCGTGCATTGAAATAACATCATCGGTATTAACAATTTTAAGTTCGCCGTAAAACTTAAGGGCGTTATCGGTAATAATTTTTCTTATAACGATTTCCTTGCCGGTAAGCGTAATTTCGGTTTTAAATTCCTCCGAAGCCGCGGCAGCGCCCCTTATTATTTCAAGCGGAGCGTTATCCCCGCCGAAAGCGTCAACAACAACACGCATTTTTATTACTCCTTTATTAAAGTACCGAACCAATCGGCGGACCGTTTAGCAAGCGTCGCATGACGCTCGCGCTTGTCCCTTATGTGTGTATCAAGCGGCGGCAGTATTCCGAAATTTGCACCCATAGGCTGAAAATCGGTAACCGATCCGTCGCAAATATAATGAAGCAAAGCCCCGATCATTGTAAACTCAGGCAAAACAAGCGGTTTTTCGCCCTTAAGCTTTGCCGCGGCGTTAATTCCCGCAACAATGCCGCTTGCCGCCGACTCCATATACCCCTCAACGCCCGAAAGCTGACCCGCAAAGAATATATTGCCGTTTGATTTTAAAGAGAGCTCCGGCGCCAGAAGTTCCGGGGAATTTATAAATGTGTTTCTGTGCATAACGCCGTAACGCACAAACTCCGCATTTTCAAGACCGGGTATCAACGAAAAGACTCTTTTTTGTTCGGGAAATTTCAAATTGGTCTGAAATCCCACCAGATTATAAAGCGTACCCGCGGAATTTTCACGTCTTAGCTGTACCGCCGCCCACGGTCTGTGACCCGTTCTCGGGTCTTTAAGTCCGACAGGCTTTAACGGACCGAAACGTATTGAATCTTCGCCGCGCTTTGCCAAAACCTCAACAGGCATACAGCCCTCATAGACCTTAAGCGGTCTGTCAAATTCGTGCAGAGGCGCGGTTTCCGCCGTTACAAGTTCGTTATAAAACGCGGTATACTCTTCTTTATTCATCGGGCAATTGATGTAGTCGTCCGTCCCCTTTCCGTAACGCGAAGCAAAAAAGGCTTTCTCCATATCAATGCTTTCCGCCGTTACAATGGGTGCGGCGGCGTCGTAAAAGCTCAAATTTCCACCGCCGGAAAGTCTGCCTATATCCTCAGCCAGCGCGCTGTCGGTAAGAGGACCCGTGGCAATCACGGTTATACCGTTAACGGGTATTTGTGTAACGCATTCTTCCTTAACGGTAATGTTGGGGTGATTTTTAATTTTCTCGGTTACAAGCCGTGAAAAAATATCTCGGTCAACGGCGAGCGCGCCGCCTGCCGCAACGGCGGATTTATCCGCGGCGGGCAGACATACCGAGCCCAAGCGCCTCATTTCTTCCTTTAAAAGTCCCGCGGCAGAGTCCGGTCTTGCCGCTTTAAGCGAATTGGAACACACAAGTTCAGCCAAATTATCGCTTTTGTGGGCGGGCGTTTTCTTTTTCGGCTTCATTTCAAGCAGTTCAACCTTTACGCCGCGGTTTGCCGCCGCAAACGCAGCTTCGCACCCCGCAAGACCCCCGCCTATAACGGTAATTTTATCCATTCTTTTTCGCCGCCGTTTTCTTCTTCCTTGTTGGGCATTCGGAATTCATACAGTATTTTCTGCCGCGCCCCATTATAATATAGCTGCCGCACTCCGGGCATTTTTCGCCCGTCGGTATTCCGGGCGAGGCAAAATCGCACTCGGGATAATTTGAGCATCCGTAAAACTTTTTGCCTTTTTTAGAGGTTTTTTTAACAAGCTTTCCGCCGCATTTCGGGCAGGGCTCTTTAACCTCGTCCTCGGGCAGAGGTTTGGTGTTCTTGCACTCAGGGTAACCCGGGCATGCAAGGAATTTGCCGAATCTGCCGGATTTTATAACCATTTTCCTGCCGCACTTGTCGCACACAACATCGGTTTCAACCTCGGGAACTTTAACCTTTTTGCCCTCAAGCGAATTTTCCGCTTTTTTGTAAAGCTTATCAAAATCGCTGTAAAACTCCCTTATTGTATCAACCCAGCCGCGTTTTCCCGCGCCTATTTCATCAAGCTGAACCTCCAGCCCAGCTGTAAATTTAACATCCACAATCTTATTGAAATATTCGGTAATAAGGTCGGAAACCACGGTGCCAAGCCGTGTCGGCTTAAGCGATTTTTTTTCACGCTCTATATAATCTCTTGTTAAAATATTTGAAATTATCGGAGCGTACGTTGACGGTCTGCCGATACCGTTTTCGTCAAGAGCCTTAATAAGCGTAGGCTCTGTGTAACGCGCCGGCGGCTGTGTAAAATGCTGATTGGGCGTAAGCTCTTTAAGCTTTAACACATAGCCCTTTTCCATTTCGGGCAGTGTGCCGCCCTCCTCGCCGTCGTCGTCCTTTCCCTCTTCGTAGAGCACGGTAAAGCCGTCAAATTTAACCGAATATCCGCTCGCCTTAAAAAGATAATCACCCGCAGTAATATCAGCGTTTACGGTGTTCTGAACGCAGACCGCCATTAATGAGGCTATGAATCTTTCCCATATAAGCTTGTAAAGCTTAAACTGCTCTGCAGTAAGCGCTTCTTTCACGGAATCGGGAGTCAGTGTTACGGCAGTCGGTCTTATCGCCTCGTGGGCGTCCTGTGCGCCGCTTTTTGTTTTAAAATACCTCGGCTTTGCCGGCAGATATTTAGCGCCGTATTTTTCGGTTATATAACTGTTTGCCGCCGCTCTTGCCTCTTCGGAAATTCTCAATGAGTCGGTACGCATATATGTGATAAGACCGGTAGAGCCGACGCCCGGCACGTCAATTCCCTCGTACAGCTGCTGCGCAATACGCATTGTGCGCTGACCGGTAAAACCCAGCTTGCGCGATGCTTCCTGCTGCAATGTTGAGGTAATAAACGGCGGCGCGGGCTGACGGTTACGCGTGCCTTTTTTAAGCTCCGAAACCGTATAAACTGCATTGCTTAAATCGGCAACTATTTTATCTGCCTCATCACCGTTTTTAATAACGTCGATCTTTTTGCCGTCGGCATAACCGTAAAGCTTGGCGGAAAAGCTCTTTCTGCCCGAAAGCAGTCTTGCGTCCACACTCCAGTATTCCTCGGCATTAAACTTTTCAATTTCGCGTTCACGCTCGACAATAAGGCGCAATGCAACGGTCTGAACACGTCCGGCAGACAGACCGCTTTTAACCTTCTTCCATAAGAAGGGGCTTAATTTGTAACCCACTATTCTGTCAAGAACTCTTCTTGCCTGCTGAGCGTCCACAAGGTCAAGATTGATTTTGTGCGGCGCGGCAATTCCCGCTTTAATGCCCGATTCGGTGATTTCATTAAAAGCAATGCGGTTCGCGCTGTTCAGATCAAGTGCCAAAATCTGTGCCAAGTGCCACGATATAGCTTCTCCCTCACGGTCAGGGTCGGTTGCCAGCAAAACTTCGTCGCTGTTTGCGGCGGCTTCTTTAAGTTCCTTGATAAGTTCACGCTTGTCTGACATATTTATATACTGCGGTTTAAAGTCATGCTCAACGTCAACACCCAGCTTTGATTTTGGCAAATCGCGCACGTGTCCCTTTGACGCCATAACGTTATATCCGCTTCCCAGTGTCTTCTTTATTGTCTTTATTTTAGACGGTGACTCAACTATTATAAGCTTGGACATTTTATTCCTCCGTGATTATTTGTTTATAAGTTCGTAGCATCCGCCCGGAACAGACCGTATCATCAATTCTATTTCAAGCTCGGTAAGAGCCGCAATAATTTCCGACGGTTCAAGCCCCGTATCCTTAATTTCTTCAGGATAAAATTTATGCTTATCCAGATGATTATATACTATTTTTGCGTTTTTTGAAAGTGTTTCAATTGATAATTTTTTGTTAACACCTTGTTCTGTCTTTTCGCGGACCTCGGTATTATGCTTTTCATAGGCTTTTTTAAGGTCAATTTTGTCCGGAAAACGAGGGATATATTCATTAAAAATATCCGACAGGTCAATGAGCGGCTTTGCGCCGTCGCGCAGGAGTGCGTTTGAGCCCTCATAATCGGGCGATGTGACAGCGCCCGGAATTACAAATACGTCCCTGCCCTGCTCTGCCGCGTAGCGCGCCGTTATAAGCGAACCGCTGTGGCTTTTCGCCTCTACAACGACCGTACAGAGTGACAAGCCCGACATTATGCGGTTTCTCACCGGAAACGTTGCTCTGCCCGCAGGCTGTTTCGGGGAAAACTCACTTATAAGGCAGCCGCTCGCCGCAACGGCATTTCTTAACTGCTCGTTCACTTTAAGATAGTCCGACAGCAGACCGCAGCCCATAACAAGAGAAGTTTTCCCGCCAACCTTAAGCGCCCCTATGTGAGCGGCACTGTCCGCACCCAATGCGCCGCCGCTTACAATATTAAAGCCCGAAAGCGCAAGCCTTCTTGCAAGGGAGTACGCAGCCTTTCTGCCGTAGTCGCTCACCTTTCGCGGTCCTACAATGCAGGCGGTGGGAATATTATCAAAATCGGGCAATTTTCCCTTTACATAAAGCAAAACGGGCGGACTGTCTATGACCGACAGACAATACGGATACCTTTTGTCGCCGAACATTATAATTTCTATACCGTTATTTTCACAGTCCCTCAGTATATCGGAAACATCGGTGTTCCTCAGCTTTTCTACCCGTCTTAACTCGTTAAAACTGAGTACCCGCGACTCCGCAAGCGTTTCCTCATCCGTTTTGAAAATGTTGTCGGGATTTCCGAATTTTTCAAAGACTCTCGCGGTCTTAACACTGCCTACGCCCAACACCTGCTGAAGTTTTATATAATTCTCAACCATTTTTCATCATTTCCCAAACCGCGATTGCGGCGGCGGCAGCAGCATTGAGCGATTCTGCCCTGCCGTTCATAGGCACGGTTACAAGCTTGTCCGACGCCGCCTTTGCAGCCTCGGTAAGCCCGTTTGCCTCGTTGCCTATCAAAACAGCGCATCCGCCGCCGAAATGCTGTGACGAAATACTCTCGGCATTACTGTCAACAACACAGGCATACGATGTTATACCGTTGTTTTTAAGCAGAGTCGGAATATCGTCGGTAATAATTACAGGCATTCGCAGCAGTGTTCCCATAGAAGCCCTCAATACCTTCGGGGCGTACGGGTCGCATCCGTCGGACGAAAGAATTATTCCGTCCGCGCCCAGCGCCTCGGACGTTCTGGCAATTGCGCCGAGGTTAGAGGGGTCGGATATGTTTTCAAGCGCAACATACCTGCCGCCGCCCTTAACCCGCGCTTCATTTTCCCGCGGCATACGGCACACGGCAATTATTCCCTGCGGAGTCCCGGTATCGCCAATTTTTTTAAACAGCGCATCGGGGATTTTATAGCAATTATCGGAATTATCCGCAAAGCGCGCTGTTTCGTCTGAATATTTTTTTTCAGCCGTTTCGGAGATAATCAACTTATCAAACCTGATTCCGTTCTCCGCGGCATCGCGGCATATGCGTAACCCCTCAAGAACAAACAAACCGTTTTCCCGTCTTTTATCGGCGGAGGTCTGAAGAGAAGAAACAAGCTTGATAAGTGAATTTTCCCTGCTTGTTACAATATTAAAATTCTTCATTGGCGCTTTCTCCGTAAAAATATTAAAAAGAGCCCGAAGTTCGTTTAAACCCCGGGCAATAAATTACTTTTCAAGAGCCTTTGTAGCGGCTTTTACAAGAGTTGTAAAGCCTGCGGCGTCATTTACCGCAAGGTCGGCAAGCATTTTACGGTTGATCTGTATACCTGCCTTATTAAGACCGTTAATGAAGGTTGAGTAATTCATACCGTTCATTTTGCAGGCAGCGGAAATTCTTGTTATCCAAAGACGACGGAAGTCGCGCTTTTTCTGTCTGCGGCCGATATAGGCATAATTGCCCGATTTCATTACGGCTTCTTTTGCTGTTTTAAAAAGCTTTGACTTAGCGCCGAAATAGCCCTTAGCCAGCTTTAAAGTCTTTTTTCTTCTTTTGCGTGTTGCCAACGCACCCTTAACACGTGCCATTTGTTATACCTCCACTTTCAAAGTCGTATCTTATTTGTAAGGAATCATTTTCTTGATCTTTGCAATGTTTGTTACGTCCGCCGTAACAACCTTGCGAAGATTTCTCTTACGCTTTGTGGTCTTTTTGTTGAGTATGTGCGACTTAAAAGCATGAGCACGCTTTACCTTGCCGGTTTTGGTGAGCTTAAAGCGCTTTTTTGCGCCGCTGTGTGTTTTGATCTTAGGCATTTTAAATCCTCCCTGATAAAATTCACTGCAAATTATTTACCCGATTTCGGGCTTAAGAACATTAACATATTCCTACCTTCCGTTTTTGCCGGCTTTTCAACCGAGCCGTGTTCGGCGCAGTATTCGGCAAAACGCCTCATTGTGTCAAGACCGATCTCCGGATGACCCAGTTCTCTGCCCCTGAAGCGAATGGACACCTTGACCTTGTTGCCTTCATCCAGAAAACGCATAGCGTGTTTTCCCTTGGTTTCAAAATCGTGAACGTCAATACTAAGTCCCAGTCGGATTTCCTTGATTTCAACGGTTTTCTGATTTTTCTTTGCTTCCTTTTCACGCTTTGCCTGTTCGAAACGGTACTTGCCGTAATCCATTATTTTACAAACAGGCGGCTGCGCCGCAGGAGAAATGCAAACCAGATCAAGGTCAGCGGCATAAGCTGCCTCAAGTGCCTTCGCAATCGGTAAAATGCCGAGCTGCGACCCGTCGGAACCGATGGTTCTTACCTCTTTGAACTTAATACTCTCGTTAATGGAAAGCTCTTTAATGCTGATGTTGATACACCTCCGAAATTCGTGCAGCAGTAAAAACTGCAATTGTGCAATTAAAAGCGCGGACGCAAAACGTCCGCGCATAAAAATACAAACAAAAGTCTGAACTTTTATTGACCCTTGATACCTATGTAAAAGGGTGAGACATTAAACGTACTGCTTCATTGTGTCTTTTATTATACCACATGTCAGCCGTTTGTCAAGTATTTTTTCAGTTCTTCGGTTTTATCCGTTTTTTCCCACTTTACATCAATATCCGTTCTGCCCATATGACCGTAGGCGGAAAGCTCGCGGTATATCGGTTTGCGAAGTTCGAGCTTATCAATTATTGCCGAGGGGCGCAGATCAAATACGTGTGCTACCGCGTCGGCAATTCTGTCGTCCTCGTACTTCCCCGTCCCGAAGGTGTCAACCATTACGGAAACCGGTCTTGCAACGCCTATGGCATATGCCAGCTGAACCTCGCAATTATCGGCAAGCCCTGCCGCAACAATATTTTTGGCAATATAACGTGCGGCATAAGCGGCGCTGCGATCCACCTTTGTGGGGTCTTTGCCCGAAAACGCTCCGCCGCCGTGGCGCGCAAATCCGCCATAGGTATCAACGATTATCTTCCGCCCAGTAAGTCCGGTATCGCCCTGAGGTCCGCCGACAACAAATCTCCCCGTCGGATTAATATATATCTTTGTATCACTGTCAAGCAGCTGCGCGGGAACAGTCGGCTTTATAACCTTTTCCAATATGTCGTCGCGAAGCATTGCAATATCGGCATCGGCTCTGTGCTGCGAGGACACCACAACCGCCTCAACGCGGGTCGGTTTCCCGTCGTCATATTCAACCGTAACCTGGGTTTTGCCGTCGGGCCTTAAATAGCTCAGTTCGCCGCTCTTTCGCACCTGCGTAAGCCTTCTTGCCATTTTGTGTGCAAGAGAGATTGGCAGCGGCATTAATTCCGGAGTATCATTGCAGGCATATCCGAACATCATACCTTGGTCACCCGCGCCGTTAAGATTGTAAACGTCCTCCTCACCGTCTTTATATTCAAGCGAGTTATCAACGCCCATAGCAATATCGGGCGACTGCTTATCGATAGCAGTCATAACAGCGCAGGTATTGCCGTCAAACCCGGCAGACGGGTTGTTGTAACCTATTTCGCATACAACATCGCGCGCTATTTGAGGAATGTCAACATAACAATCCGTTGTTATTTCGCCCATAACGGTTATACTGCCCGTTGTGCAAAATGTTTCGCAGGCAACACGCGCCTTAGGGTCATTTTTTAAAATTTCGTCCAGTATTGCGTCCGAAATTCGGTCGCACACCTTATCGGGGTGTCCTTCAGTAACCGATTCGGATGTAAAAAGCATTCTTGACATAATAAACTTCCTTTCCATAATAAAAGCCGCTCCGTAAAAGAGCGGCACAGCAACCTCATCTTTCGGATAATCCGCCGGATTTGGCACCTTGGTCTCAACCAGGTTGCCGGGCTTCACAGGGCCGGTCCCCTCCGCCTCTCTTGATAAGGACAATATTCAGTTTACTCTATTTTAACATATAAATCGTATTTGTCAACACTTCTTTTAAATTATGTGACAACAGTTTTCAAACAGTCAGGCTGAATTATGAATCAAACCCCGGGTTAAACGAATAAAAGTTTTTGCAGTCCAGTCTGTCGGTAGTAAGCCGCAATGCCTCGCCGAAACGCTGGTAATGGACAACTTCACGCTCGCGCAGGAATTTTAACGGATCGGTTATATCCGGGTCGTCAATCAGCCTTAAAAGATTGTCATAGGTCACGCGCGCCTTTTGCTCTGCCGCCAAATCCTCGTGCAGGTCGGTTATAACATCACCCTTTGCCTGAATATACGACGCATTCCACGGCACGCCGGATGCGGCAATCGGATACACGCCGTTTGTGTGATCAACAAAATACGGAGCAAATCCGCTTTTATTTATCTGCTCCGGAGTAAGCTCTCGGGTAAGCTGATGAACCATTGCACAAATCATTTCCATATGCGCCAATTCCTCTGTGCCTATTGAAGTTTTATTTTGGATATGTTATAATAAACCATACGAGGAGGTTTATTACCTATGAAAAGATATGATTTAAACGAATTACATTACGAAGAAATTGAACAATTAAAAGCACAGGGCACAAAAGAAGATTTTGAGTTCTTTGCCAAAAAGAAAACCACCATAAAACAAAAGCGAGAGATTGCAAAAATAGAAGACCTTGACAAGTTATTTATATATCTTGTCTGCTCATATAATTGCTATGCAATAACACATAGCAAGGGGCAAATGTCTTTGATACATAATCCAGAAGCATTGTTTTTTAAGAAAGAAGAAAAAACTGAATTTGCAAAACAGATTTTACAATATGCAAAGGATTATTTAAAAACCAACAGAAAGGAAATTGGAGTATATGCCGTTTGCACAGACAACACCACCGAGAGAGAAACCAACCAGAATTGAAGATGATAAACCGCATAATGTCTGTGCTTATTGCCGTGTTTCCACCGATGAAACAGACCAAAGAAATTCACTTAAAGCACAAGAGCAATTTTTTGAAAACTATTTTGCAGATAACCCAAATTGGACTAATGTAGGTATTTTTGCGGATAAAGGTTTGAGCGGTACTTCCCTTAATAAAAGAACTGAATTTCAAAAAATGTATGACCTTGCAATGATGGGGAAAATAGATATTATTATAACAAAGGAAGTTTCCCGTTTTTCTCGTAATGTTCAAGATTTGCTTAATACAGTTGAAGAATTACGAAATAATAAAGTATATGTTTGGTTTTTATCAGATAATATATATACAGAAAATCAAGGATATAGAGAACCACTAAATGCAGCGGGCAATAGTGCAGAAAACGAAAGTCGCAAAACTTCCACTCGTGTTAAATGGGGACAAATGCAAAAAATGAAACAAGGTGTTGTGTTTGGTCGCCGTGAAATGTATGGTTATAATATCGTAAGAGAACCAAAAGGGGAACAACACTTTGTCATCATTGAAGAAGAAGCGAAAATCATTAAACAAATATTCGAATGGTTTGCCGCAGGTGATGGCACTTTCACCATAGCAAGAAAATTGCAAGATATGGGTATCAAAACCAAACGATATAAAAATGGATGGAGCAATACAGTTATACTTCGTATTTTGCGAAATGAGAAATATGTGGGAGATTTGTTTCAAGGTAAGACATATACCGAAAATGAACTCACTCACAAGAAAAAATATAATCGTGGCGATTATTACACACATTTTATAAAAGACCACCACCCCGAAAGTGCCATTATTGATAGAGAACTTTGGGACAAGGTTCAAGCAATATTAAAAGAAAAAGAACCGAGCGAAGAAGTAAAACAAAAACACAATAACAGATATTGGACTTCTGGAAAGGTTTTTTGTGGTCTTTGTGGTGGTAGATATGTTAGTTTGCAAAAGAAACAAAAAAACACACCTTATAAGGCTTGGACTTGCTTCAATAATCATCAAAGGGGTTTGCCAAAGCAAATAATTGATACCGATGGTGAAATTATGAATGTTGGTTGTATTGGTAAAAGAGTAAATGACAGAGTTTTGAAAACTGCTCTTTATGATATTATAACACAAGTTATAAAACCACAAAAGGAAGAAATCAAAAAAACTATCCTTGAAGAAATGAAAAAGACACACAAACCCCAAGACAACCGAAGACAAATATCTTCGCTTGAACACAAACTCAATACAATAAGTGAAGAACAACAGGAACTAACAAGGAATTTCATTAAAAAGATTGTTTTAGAAAGTGATTATCTACCTTTAAGAGATGAAAACCACAGACAAATGGAATTGTTAAGAAAGCAAATTGAAGAACTGAAAAATCAAGATAATTCCACCGCTATTGCGACCAAAATATATGATGAGTGTATCTATCAATTAGAGCAAATAGTTTCCCTTGCAGATAGCGAAATAAACGAAGGACTTTTTGAACGAATCACAAAGAAAATCGTTGTGTATCCACTCAATATTTTGGAGTTGCATTTATCGTTTATGGTTTCACCTATTTATTTGCAATATACCACTTCTGGTAGGGGCGATTTTTACAAAGTAGAGTTTGATGTACTTAATGCCGAACAGTTCGCAGAATTGCTCAAAAATGCCCCTAAAAACGATTTTAAACCTATACCAGCCACAGATATTACCAAACCCACAGACACACATTAAACAAGTAAAAAGATATGCAGAACTTCTCAATCATTCTGCATATCTTTTTTTGCTTTTTCATCGTTATATATTTGTTCTGCTTGTTCATAAGTGCAGTTTTTTTCTTTTCGTATTTCTGCTATGCGGAGTGCCTTTTTCCATTTCTCAACATTACACCTTTTGCACTCTTTTTCATAATTAGAATCGCCACTCATAAAATCACCTCAAATCATCAAAAATATCACTTTCAAGGGATTGCGGTGCAATTTCCTTTTCATCTGCTAAAACATTGTTTGCCATTTCAATTAGTTCTTTTTCCAACCTTTCACTTTCTGCCTTGTGCCATTCGTGTAGTGTTTGGTGTCTTGCTCCTGTCTGCTCTTTGCTTTCGCCACGAATTAACCCAAACTGAGCCATTGCAGCCGCATAACTATCTTGTAATTCAATTATTTGAGATTTCTTTCCAAAATACTTACTTGCATTAAACTTTCCCTTGTGATAGGTGCTAATGTAGGCATGGATATGAAATGTTTTTTCATCAGCATTGGTGAATAATTTTAATAATTTTTCTTTTCCAAAAGTCTTATACAACCATTTGACATTTGCCTTTATCCACTCGGTTTTATCAATTTGATTTTCCATTTCAGGCGAAAATGTCAAAACAAACTCCGTTAATACAACTGCATCTTTTCGCACTTTTTTGCCTGTTGCTTTTTCTTGGGCTTTAATTGCTCTTTTTAAAGTCTTTTGCATTGTTTCATTATACTGACTATATGAAATATTTTCTTTTTCTCTTTCGGGGTGGGCTCGGTTATGTAGTCGCTCCCTGTGTTTTTGGTGTCGCTCAATATTTGCCACACTACCGAGTTTGTATTTTTGAAATCGTATTATTGCATAGTTGCTCATTTCAAAAACTCCTTTACTCTTAATATGCAAGAGCAAATGAACGGCAACACACACGAAAGGAAAGGTGTCGCCGTTTTAACCTTACGAAAAATCACTTGGGAAACGGTGATTTTCCGTGCGGTCATATCTCTGCTCTATAAAATCAGTATGTGAAATCTGGTTTTATTTCGGCAGAAATATGACTTACTACGGATTGTGCCAATCCTGTAAGGTCTTGCAGACCGCCATTTACAAAAAAATATATCATATTTATTGTAAAGAAAACGGAAAGGAGCAAATGAAAATGAACGAAACACTTTACGATTTAGAACAAAAAAGAAAAGCGGTAGAGCAAGATATTCAAGCATTATATGAAACCTTACAAAAGGAAATCAACGAACAAAAAAAGATATGAGAGATTTTGTTTTCTCACATATCTTTTTTCCTTTAAATTAAATTTTTTAATCTTTTTTCTTCTGCTTCCGCTTCAATATCAAGTCCCATTTTTTTAAGTTCTTCAACTATCTCTATTGAAATATTTTTACACTTTTCTTTTTCGCCAATTTGTGCATAATAGTTTAATTTTGAATACTTGGCATCAAGGCAAGTGTTATCAAGTTCAACTGCTTTATCCCAATACGATAATGCTTCATCATATCTGTTTAACTTTGCACAAATATCACCACCTAATGTATATATTATCGAATCATTATGAAACTTTTGAATTGCCTTAATAAAATATTCATAAGCATTTTTTATGTCTTTATCAAAAATATATGCCTGTATCAAACATCTCCAATCAATTACATTGTTAGAACCTTTTTTAACATTGTCTAATGATGATACAACACTTTCCTTACTTTTTCCAATTTGCGAAAACAAAAGCATTTTTTGAGTTTTGGTTTTCCAAAAAACATCTGGATTTATATCTGCACCCTTATCAATTACCTTGTCAAATAAATCTATCGCTTTATTTATAGAATACTGCATCATAAAGTGGTGCAAAGTTCCATATGTCCATAAATCTTCTGTTGAATATTCACCGCTTTTAATAAGTTTTTTGAACTCATTATCTGCATAAATAAAATCTTCGGGGGTTCGAGTTGTTTCGTAAATAGATGCTAACCGTTGAGCATAATTTTCATATGCTGAAGAATTTGCTTTAAATAGGTCATCAACTGTTACACAGTAAAGTTTTGCAATTTCAGGTAACAACATAACATCAGGATATGTTGTATTACACTCCCATCGAGAAATTGTTTGAGAACCAACACCTAAAAATTCCGCAACTTGTTCTTGAGTGAGTTTCTTTTGTAATCGTAATTTTTTGAGATTGTTAGCAAAAATACTATTCATAATCAATTCTCCTTTATGCTTTTTAGCGAGGCCTCTAATTTAATTATATTTATATGCTGAAAAAAGTCCATATCTTATTTTGTGAGCAAACTCGCAAAAATTGTTTAGTGTATAATTCTTTATGTTTTCGATTTTCAATAATAACAAACATACTTAAATCAAATTGAATAAAAAAAGACCTAATTCCACGGAATTGGAATTAAGTCTCGGTTCATTACTTCCCAATAAGCAATTAACTTTGATATAAGTATGATAAAACACTTAAAAAATCAAAGTCCTGTCGGTAAGTAATTGACATGACTTTTTTCTTTTGCTTGGTTTAGGCGGTGCATAACACCGATAAGCACCCTAAAATAATTCGTGTGTGGACGAGCATAAGTAATAAATCGTCTCGGCGGTTTGAGTGTGGTTTCTCAAATTGTCGTCAATGGAAAAGGTTGTCAGCAAATCGCCATATAAAAAAAGAGAACTGTGCGGGTGGAACTTCTGAAAAAGGAACTATTGTGTAAAATCAAGGGCAGAATGAGATTTCCCGAAAGGGTTGCAATAGTAGGCAATGAAAAAACCTAACTCTTAAACCACAATGCGAACGGAACGAAAGCGAAAGCACACCGTTTCACTACTTAGAGTTTTTCCTTGCTTTTTGCAAGGGAAAACTCTGTCATCTGCTCACTCCACTCTGCTCTGCTCCCGTTTGCACTTTTTAAAATTAAATCGAAGATTGAACATAGCATAAAAAATAGTAAAAATAATAACATATACCTTTTGAAACGAGCATCAAGCGAAGTTTCAAACCCTTGGTTCTTTGGGGATAAAGAACGAAAGGGGTGAATAGAGCGGACAAAGTCCGCTCTAGAGGGGGAAACACAAGAACTTTTATAAATGCACAAAATAAATCTTCTATACCTATATCCGTAAGCATACCTTTAACCTCATTATATGGTTGGCTGTAACGCTGAGTAAGGTAACGAAGTGCAGCAGACGCTTCTCCGTCGGGACCGCCGTACTGAGTGATTATTATTTGTGCATATTTAGGGTTCGGTGTTTTAATATTTACCGGGTACTGAAGCTTTTTTTCATACGTCCACATAGGTTACGCCTCCATAAAATCGTTATCCCAGGGCCAAGGACCGTCAAGCCACTGCCAACTTTTTCCTGTGGGTACATCACTTGGGGTTACAACATATTTTCCGTAGCATTTTTCGTACTCATCAATAAGCATGCGGCGGTGCTCCCTGTATTCATCGGTTAACTGCATCGCTTTTTGGTTTGTCGGATGCGAATCGAGAAAAAGCAAAAGCTCATACAGTCCGAAATCTATTTCGTGAATTTTTCTCTTAAGCATTGCTCTGTCGTTCATCTTCTCATCCCTCCGTTAAATGGCTTGTTAAGCTCCGGGAAAAGCGTTCCGGCTTTAAAAGCGCCGGCGTGGTCGTAAACACTGTCGAGCGGCTGCATATTGATAAAAACCATAGTAAGAGCGCCGTCGCATCTGTCGGACGCGGCATTGTTTTCCACAAGACACCCGCCTGTGTTATTTCGGGTGCGGCTGTCACAGCCGCATTCTCTTTGGAAATCCGCTAAATTAAACATACTTTTTTCCATTATTGCTTTCTCCTTTAGGAAAAGTTCGGAACATTGTCCTTTAACATTTTATTGCCCAAATTTAAGGAAGGTTACACTAATTTAACAGGTGTGTTTCGTAAGGATGCCAAGCAATTTGTTAATTTTTTGTTAACAATATTTTTTAATGATTGTATTATATTGATTTTACATTTATAATTAGTGTAATTGGGGTAGATTTGTTATTTTCAGCACAAGTGTTTGCTGCGGCACATCAAACCGATATTTTTTACTTGCTGGGAGGTGCTTGTTGTGCAAGAAGTTGTATCTAATCTTTACGTTGTCGGTATGGGGTTAGGGGTTGTATTTATAGGACTTATTTCCATAATATTATTGTGCTATATAATAGGTGCTGTTTGTATGTCAGCCGAAAAAAAATCCGCGGCTGAGGAACCTGCCGCCGCACCGGCATTGCCTGCCGAGCCGACGGAAAACAGACAGGAAATAATTGCAGCGGTTTCGGCTGCGCTTGCAGAGGAAATGGGTACTGACATTTCCGCAATAAGAATTTTATCTTTTAAAAAAATTTAAGAAAAAGGTGTTTTAAAATGAAAAAATACAATGTCACGGTAAACGGTACCGCATATGAAGTAACTCTTGAAGCTGTTGACGCGTCGGAGGTCAAGGCTGCTCCCGCACCTGCCGCTGCTGCTCCCGCACCTGCCGTGGCTCCGGCTGCCGCACCCTCCGCTCCCGTTTCGGGCGGCAAGGAAACCGTTACAAGCCCGATGCCCGGCAACATTTTAAGCGTTAACGTTACAAACGGCACCGCGGTTAAAAAAGGCGATGTGCTTATGATTCTTGAAGCTATGAAAATGGAGAACGAAATTATGTCGCCGTGCGACGGCACTGTTCTTTCGGTCGGAGTTACAAAGGGTGCAACGGTTGAAACCGGCGCTGTTCTCTGCGTTATAGGCTAACGGTTGGGAGAATTGACGTATGGATAGAATAATTGATTTTGCCAAGACAACAGGCTTTTATATGCTGTTCGGCAATTTAAAGGATAACTGGACCTCACTTGTGATGATCCTTATTTCCCTGCTGCTGTTGTACCTTGGCATTAAAAAGCAGTTTGAACCGCTGCTACTTGTGGGTATAGCTTTCGGTATGCTGCTTACAAACCTTACCGCTTTTACGGGTGCCGACAATGCAATGTACCACACCGAACTGTGGGCTGAGTTTATGAAAGAGGGCGCCCATTACCACGACTACGGATATATACTAAGCAACGGCGGCCTGCTCGATTTCCTGTATATAGGCGTTAAGACCTGTATTTATCCCTGCCTTATATTTGTAGGCATAGGCGCAATGACGGATTTCGAACCGCTAATCGCAAGTCCGAAGTCCCTGCTTTTGGGCGCCGCCGCGCAGGTTGGTATATTCGTAACGTTTATCGGCTGTCTGGCTCTCGCCTTCCCTGCCGAAGCCGCCGCATCTATCGGCATTATCGGCGGTGCGGACGGTCCTACCGCCATATACACAACCTCAAAGCTTTTCCCCGACCTTTTAGGACCTATTGCCGTTGCGGCATACTCATATATGGCGCTTGTGCCTGTTATTCAGCCGCCTATTATGAAACTGCTCACCACAAAAAAAGAGCGCTCGATAGTTATGAAACCTCTCCGCAAGGTAAGCAAGACCGAGAAGATTATTTTCCCGATTGCCGTAACAATATTTGTGGCTTTGCTTGTGCCTTCAGCCACCCCGCTTGTAGGCTGTCTTATGCTCGGTAACCTTTGGAAGGAATCGGGCGTTTGCGACCGTCTTTGCAAGACCGCGCAAAACGAGCTTATGAACATTGTAACCATATTCTTAGGAATCTCAGTTGGCGCTACCGCTACCGCAAAGGCGTTCCTAAATGTTCAAACACTAAAGATACTTGCCATGGGCGTTGTTGCCTTCGGACTCGGTACTGCCGGCGGAGTTTTGCTTGCAAAGCTTATGAACCTGTTTACAAAGAAAAACAAGATAAATCCGCTTATCGGTTCTGCCGGTGTTTCCGCAGTTCCTATGGCGGCACGTGTTTCGCAGATGGTCGGTCAGAAGGAAAATCCGTCCAACTTCCTGCTTATGCACGCAATGGGACCGAACGTTGCGGGCGTTATAGGCTCTGCAATTGCGGCAGGCGTTCTTATTTCTATTTTCGGTTAATCGGGGGATTTTAAAATGGAAGAAAAGAAATTATATATAACCGATACGATTCTCCGTGACGCGCACCAATCACAGGCTGCTACGCGTATGCGTATTGAAGATATGCTCCCGGCACTTGAAAAGCTTGACAGTATCGGCTACTGGAGCCTTGAATGTTGGGGCGGCGCTACGTTTGACAGCTGTATGCGCTTTTTGAACGAGGACCCGTGGGAAAGATTGCGTACGCTTAAAAAGCATATGCCGAACACAAAGCTGCAAATGCTATTGCGCGGTCAGAACCTCCTCGGTTACAAGCATTATGCCGATGACGTGGTGGATATGTTTGTTAAAAAATCCATTGAAAACGGCATTGACGTTATCCGTATTTTTGACGCGCTTAACGATACGCGCAATATGGAACAGGCAATGAAGAGCTGTAAAAAATACGGCGGAATATGTGAAGCCGCAATAAGCTACACAGTAAGCCCTGTTCACAACGAAGAGTATTTCGTTGAAATGGCGAAAACTCTTGAAAAAATGGGAGCGGACGTTATCTGCATTAAGGATATGGCAAACCTTTTGTTGCCCTTTAATGCCTATTCGCTTGTTAAAAAGCTTAAAGAAAATGTCAATGTGCCTATTCACCTTCACACACACAACACCACCGGCACGGGAGATATGACCTACCTTATGGCGGTTCAGGCGGGCGTTGATATTGTTGATACGGCACTTTCCCCTATGGCGAACGGAACATCTCAGCCGTCAACCGAAGCGCTTGTTGCCACATTGCAGGATACTCCGCGCGATACCGGACTTGACCTTATGAAGTTAAGCGAAATAGCGGCGCATTTCCGCAAGGTTGCCGATAAGTTAAAAGCTGAGGGAATACTTGACCCGAAGGTTCTTAATGTTGATACCAAAACCCTTATATATCAGGTGCCGGGCGGTATGCTTTCAAACCTTTTGTCACAGCTGAAACAGGCTAACGCCGAGGATAAATACTATGATGTTTTAGCAGAAGTGCCGAGGGTTAGAGAGGACTTTGGTTATCCCCCGCTTGTAACGCCTACGAGCCAGATCGTCGGTACACAGGCTGTGCTTAACGTTCTTTCCGGCGAGCGCTATAAAATGATAACCAAAGAGTCAAAGGGACTTTTGCGCGGCGAATACGGCAGACTTCCCGGAAAGGTTAATGAGGAAGTCCGCAAAAAGGCAATAGGAAATGACAAGGTTATAACCTGCCGACCTGCCGATTTGCTGAAACCGGAGCTTGCCGAATACGCAAAAGAAATGAAAGAAAAAGGCATAGGAAGATCCGAAGAGGATGTACTGAGTTATGCTCTGTTCCCTCAGGTTGCCGAAAAATTCTTTGCTGTAAGGGATAAAAAAACACCGTCCTGCATTGACGAGAACGGCGTAAGACATCTTGTTGTTGAGGATTTATCCGTTTAATTTTTAAAAAGGTGCAGTTTTGTTTTAAAACTGCACCGAATTTATATCACCTGTAAAAACGGTGAATAAAGTGTATATGGTTTTATTTTCATTTGCTTTAACGGAGAAAGATTATGAAAACGGAAATGCTGGATAAATGTCCCCCGTTTTTAAGGGATTATTTAACCTACAATGAAATAATTAAAGGCAAATCCGCGCTGTCGGTTGAGGAGTCGTTCCGCGACCTCAGAACATTCTTCCGTTACATACTTCTGTCGCGCGGGAAGGTTGAGTCGGACATCCCCTTTCGCAAAATTGACATAGAATCGTTTGATACTGAACTGTTAAAGACCGTTACAATATCCGATTTATACGGTTTTATGGTCTATTGCAAGGAGAACCTTTCAAACAATACAGCCACGCGCGCCAGAAAAACGTCAACCCTGCGGAACTTTTTTAAATATATGTCCGTCCAGACCCATATGCTCCCGTCAAACCCTGCCGAACTGCTTGAATCACCGAAAATAAAGCAATCGCTCCCGCGCCACCTTACGCTTGAAAACTCGCTTGAACTTTTAGACGCGGTTGACGGGCCAAACAAACAGCGTGATTACTGTATTCTTACCCTGTTTCTTAACTGCGGAATGAGGCTTTCGGAGCTGTGCGGTCTTAATCTTTCAAGTATATCATCGGACAGCACCGTAACCGTAAGAGGTAAGGGAAACAAGGAGCGGATAATTTACCTTAACGATTCCTGCCGTGACGCGCTAAAGCAGTATCTAAAGGTTCGCCCCAACGAGGGTATACCGACAGAGCACAAAAACGCGCTTTTTATAAGCCGCAATCGCCGAAGGATAAGCCCCAAGACCGTTCAGCATATTGTTTATATGTTTCTTGAAAAGGCGGGACTCGGCGGAATGGGTTTTTCGGTTCACAAGCTAAGGCACACCGCGGCAACTCTTATGTATCAACACGGCAACGTGGATATAAGGGTGCTTAAAGACATACTGGGTCACGCAAACCTCGGCACAACGCAAATTTACACCCACGTGTCTGACGCACAGATAAAGAGAGCCGCCGAATCAAGCCCGCTGGCAAACGTCAGGCAAAAGGGAAAAAAGCAGTAAACAGCGAAAATAATCCGAACCGAAGCCTTAATTGGCTTCGGTTCGGATTATTTTACTTCGATTTTAACCGCCGTTTGAAATCTTCATAAATTTCCACCGCTTTAAACTTCATAATATATTTTTGCGGGTGCTCGGCAATAAGGGCGCTTTCCTCGGAAGCACTGTCGGAAAGTCTCGCGTCAGGCGAGGCGGCGGGTACACATACCGCGGGAAAAACAACACACCACCAGTTCTTGCCCTCGGCTTTACCGAGCCTTATTATAAGCGAACGGTAATTGCCGGCAGGGAGCGTAAAGCTTTCGTATTCCCTGGTTTCAAAGAAATCCGTTCCAAGCTCTGCCGACGCGCCGTAATCAAATCCGTTTTCGCAAAGAACGCTCTTTGCAATTTCCTCAAAGTCATTAAGCCTCTCCTTCACAGCGCCTTCAGCCTCACTGAGGTTTGTTTTGTTCCCAAAAACCGCGGATGTTTCTTCAAGTATTCTGTCCCTCACCTTAATTTTCACGGCTTGGTCGGCGTCACTGTTGGAATTGGCGATTATATGTAACCGCAAAACATTATGCCTTAAATCGTCGCAAGCCGCGTCAAAACGCGCGGTTGAAAGAAGAACGGCGCACAATAATCCGAAAAGTACGGATAACTCAACCGCATGTCTTGAAAAATACTTCATAAAAATTTGCTCCCTTTTTCAGGCTGATTTTAAATGTTTTTTGCCTTCAAAGGGATTATCGACGTAAGCGGCGTATTTTATTCAAAGAATATCGATTTATTTTGCGGCAGACACAAATAACATTCGGTACCCAGCGCCTTTAGTTTTGTCAGAGCAACTTTTGCGGCACTGACGCTTTTATAAATTGCAAACCACGAAGGTCCGCTGCCCGAAAGCGAAACGCGGTCCGCATCGGAGTCGGCAAGGCACTTCCTGACACCGCTGTTTCCCCAAAGGCATGAAAACGAGTTATCAAGCGAGCATAAAAGGGCATCGATGTTTCCGCTGTTCAGTGCCGAAACGGTGCTTTCAATATTCGGTCTTAAATAATTGCCCACAGCATCAAGCCGTCTGAACATTTCGGCGGTCGAACCTTTTTTGTCGTCCTTTGCGATAATTACCGCATAACTGTAAATTCCGTTAAGAGGCGTAAGCTTTTCCCCTATTCCGCGGGCGCGTGCCGTGCCGCCGTTTATTAAAAAAGGAACATCTGCACCGAGTCCTGCCGCGATTTCAACAAGCTTTTCATACGGCATATCCGCACCGTAAAGACTGTTCAAGCCGCACAGCACTGCGGCTGCGTCGGCACTTCCGCCGCCGAGCCCTGCCGCCGCGGGAATATTCTTATCAATTGTAACTTTAGCTCCGCCATCTATTCCGCCCGCGGCAAAAAAAACACGTGCGGCACGAGCGGCAATATTTTCCTCGGCGCCTATACCCTCACAGATAACATTTATACTACGGGATTTCTCAATAATTATTTCATCACAAAGGTCAACGCTTTGCATAACCGTGTCCATTTCGTGGTATCCGTCGGGTCTTAGTCCCATAACCGAAAGTGAAAGATTTATTTTCGCGCAGGCTTTAAGCCTTACCGAACCGTGGTTCATTGCAAATCTACACCTCCGAATGTAAAATTATTTATAAACCCTCTTACCTTTGCAATTCTTAAAAAAAAGAAAACAGCAAGTTGACCGGCAACATTAAGAATAACATCATCAATATCACACGAGCCGGTTAAAAACAGCAGCTGAAGCACCTCGATTAAAATCGGCGACATAAAAACGGCAATTATAACCCTGTACCGCTTTTTAAAAAACGCGAACAGCCCCGAAAAAAAGAAAGGCAGGGGCATAAACGCAATCAGATTTCCTATAAGGTTTTCGACAACTGCTGAAATAGGCAAGGTGCCGCTTTTACCCGCGCTTAAAAAAAGTCCCACCGTGGCAAAGGGAACAAAATTGGTTTTTGCTTCAATATAATCCGCAAACGCTTCTCTGCTCCAGCTGTAAACATTAAATATGTTACGCCCCATCCCGTCGTCAATAAGGGTGAAATCTATAAGCGCCGCAACGTAAAAAACAAAAATACAGCAAATTACAAAGTGCATTATTTTTCTTTTATAATCGGCGTTGTTTTTTTCGGCAGCAAGAAAACGCGCGGCAAAAAAACCGCTTACAACCGCGGCAACACCCGTTATAATTTTAAGCTTGTGGTTCAGGTTTGTAATTCCAAGTGAATTGCCCGCAACGCAGAAAAGGCACAGTGCGGACAAAGCAAAAAGAACCGAACGTATAATTTTAACCGAACGGCGCACCAGTTGATTCACTCCTTTTAAAGATCAATTATTAAGATTTCTATGGTGGTAACCGTAAGACTCAGAACTCAGCGGCTCAAACGAATATCCCATCTTCATAAGTCCCTCAATTATCTCGGGCAACGCTTTAACCGTTGTTGTTTTATCGGCGGAATCGTGCATTAAAACACAAGCCGAATTTTTGTCCGCCGCGCCGTTTAAAACATTGTTTCTTATGAATGTATAACTCGGAGCGGCGCTTTGCGCGTCGCCCGAGCTTACATTCCAGTCAAAATAAGAATAACCTTTTTCACCGACCATACTTACAAGCTTTGTCATAATACCGCCGCAGTATTTACGGCTTACTTGGTTACTGCTTCCACCCGGAAAACGCATAACGTTAGGTCTTTTGCCTATGGTCTGTTCAACGCGGTCGGCAAGGTGGTTTAAATCGTTAAAATATTCATTTATTCCCGAATATATCTTGGAATAATTATGCGTTGCACTGTGAAGTCCCACGGTATGCCCGGCATCGTTTATATTTTTTATATAATCAAACTTTTCACTTTCAATAACAAAAAACGTCGCTTTAATGCCGTATTTCCGCAATATTTCAAGAATTTCAAGGGTGTTGTCCGACGGTCCGTCGTCAAACGTCAGATAACAGACGTGCCTTCCGTCGGGCTGACGCGCCTGCACCGACAGCTGTTTTTCAGCCTCGGTTTGTCTTTTTTTCTTAAGAGTTTCAATTTCGCTGTTAAGCCGCGAATTTTCCTCCTCAAGTCGTTTTCTTTCGTTTTCGGCATCGCCGAGTCTTGAAGCGGTATCACTGTTAGCTTTTTCTTCCGCCGCAATTTCCGATTCAAGCTCAGAAATACGGCTTTCATTCTCCGCTATTCTTTCCCTGCCGGATACGATCTCTCTGTTTTTACCTAGGATAACCGTAACGGAATATACAAGCGCAGTCGAAAGCGCAACGCACAGTACAGCCGCCGCAATCAATAAAGCGGCATTCTTATTTATCCTAATTTTCATTCGTATTTCTCCCCTGTTTTCCACTGATATTTATTTTACCATACAATACCCAAAAAAGAAACAGAAAATTTATTTAATAATAAAGTTGCGTTATTTTAAACTCAATGTTATAATATATGTACTTTAATGCTGAAAAATTTTAATACGGAGGAATTATTTTGGCTTCCAACATTGTTATCACAAGCGACAGCACAACGGACTTAAGCCCCGAGTTGCGAGAAAGGTATAATATAGATATTTTGCCGCTCGGCGTAACTTTGGGCGATAAGGTCTATACGGACGGTGTGGATATTACGCCTGACGATATTTACGCTCACCACGAAAAAACCGGAGAACTGCCGAAAACAACGGCTACAAATGTTGGCAACTGTCTTGACTTTTTCAAAAAACATACCGAAGGCGGCAAAACGGTTATTCATTTTACTATAAGCTCAGATATGTCATCGACATACAACAACTCCTGCATAGCCGCGGGTGAGCTTGAAAATGTTTACGTTATTGACACGAAAAACCTCTCCACAGGCGGCGGGCTTCTGGTTGTTGCGGCGGCGGAAATGTTAAAAAGCGGCGAAAGCGCGGAGGCTATTGTTAAAAAAATAAACGAGCTTGTTCCCTGCGTTGACGCGTCATTTGTTATTGACAGCCTTGAATACCTTTACAAGGGCGGACGATGCTCCGCGCTTGCAATGCTCGGCGCAAATCTACTGAAATTAAAGCCGTGCATTCAGGTTAAGAACGGCAAAATGGACGTTTGCAAAAAATACCGCGGAAAATACGGCGAAGTATTAAAGCAGTACATAACCGAACGCATTAAAGAACATTCGGATATTTACCTTGACCGCGTTTTCATAACCCACGCAGGGTGCGACCCTGAACTTGTCAGGGAAACGGAAGAATTGACTCGCAGCCTAGCGCCCTTTAAAGAGGTTTTTGTAACCAGAGCCGGCTGCACTGTTTCCTCACACTGCGGAGCAAACACCCTCGGTATACTGTTTATACGTAAGTCACCCATTTAATAAAACCGCATAGTATGTAGCAGGGGTTGAAATGGGAGTCCCGAATATCGGCGGTGAAAGTCTTGAAGCCTTTAAATAACCGATAAACCCCTTGATATATAAAACCTCCGAAGAGTTCTTCTTCGGAGGCGTTTTTTGATTTCTTGACAAAAATTTGATGTTTAGGTATATTCTTTTAAGCGGCTTAAAAAAAGATAATGGAGAATATTTGTATGGAGAGAGAAAAATTTAAATCGCGGCTTGGTTTTTTACTTGTCAGCGCAGGCTGCGCGATAGGAATAGGTAACGTATGGAGATTTCCGTTTGTTGTGGGACAAAACGGCGGCGGTATTTTTGTTATTATTTACCTCATTATGCTGGTAATTATGGGACTGCCTGTTTTAACAATGGAACTGGCTGTCGGACGCGCCTCGAAAAAAAGCGCTGTGCCGGCATACAAAGCGCTTGAAAAACCGAACGCAAAATGGCATATTCACGGTTGGTTTGCAATTATCGGCTGTTACTTACTAATGATGTACTACACAAATGTTTCAGGGTGGATGCTTAATTACTTTTTTAAGTTTGCGACCGGAACATTTACCCACGGCATGAGCGCTGACGCAAGCGCAGCGGTTTTCACGGATATGCTGGCAAATCCTGCCGAAATGGGGCTTTGGATGGCGCTTACCGTCATTCTGGGTATTTTAATTTGCAGTGCGGGTGTTCAAAAAGGACTTGAAATGGTAAGCAAAATAATGATGGTGGCATTATTTATGCTTATACTTGTGCTGGCGGCACACAGCTTTACGCTTTCGGGTGCGAAGGAAGGGCTTAGCTTTTACCTAATCCCGAACGTTGAAAATGTTAAGTCGGTAGGTCTTGGCAGTGTTGTTGCCGCGGCTATGAACCAGTCCTTCTTTACGCTGAGCCTCGGTATAGCCGCAATGGAGATTTTCGGCAGTTATATGAGCCGTGAACACACGCTTTTCGGCGAGGGTGCGCGTATCTGCGCCCTTGATACTTTTGTTGCAATATCGGCAGGTCTTATCATCTTCCCCGCCTGTTTCACCTACGGCGTTGAAGTCACCCAAGGTCCGAGCCTTATTTTTGTAACGCTACCCAATGTATTTGTCAATATGCCCGGCGGCCGCATATGGGGAAGCCTGTTCTTCCTATTTATGACATTCGCATCGTTTTCAACCGTTATAGCGGTATTTGAAAATATAATGTCGTCCTGTATGGATAATTTTAAGTGGAGTAGAAAAAAAGCGGCAATAATAAACGGCATAATAATTCTTGTCGCAAGCATACCCTGCGTGCTGGGATACAACATTTTAAGCGGGATTCACCCCATAGGCGGACGCGACATACTCGACAGTGAGGATTTTCTCGTAAGCAATATTCTTTTGCCGTTGGGTTCGCTTGTATATCTGCTGTTCTGCGTTACAAAATTCGGTTGGGGATTTGACAACTACTCCGCCGAAGCCAATATCGGCAAAGGCTTAAAGGTTAAGCCGTGGATGAAATGGTACTTTCTGCTTGTACTGCCCGTTATGATCATTGCAATTTTCGTGATCGGTCTTATCGGCTGATGTGACGGGACTTTTCGCGGTATTCCGACGGCGTAACGCCGTATTCACTGAAAAACTTTCTGTTAAAATACGAAACACTTTCATACCCTGCCGAAAGCGAAATATCAATTATTTTAAGGCTGCTGTTTTTAAGTAAATAAGCAGCCTCTTTTAATCTGGCTTTGTTTCTGTATTCGGAAAAGCTGAGCCCCGTGTATCTTTTAAAAATTCTGCCGAGGTACTTTTCGTTAAAGCCGTATTTCCGCGCGACCGATTTAAGCGTTTGAGCCGAAAAAAGATTTTGGGCATATTCGGCAAGCTTTTTAACAATTTCGGGCATAGCGGCAGTCTGCGGCAAATCGACATCACGCAGTTTCTCGGATATAATTTCGGCTGCCGCCTCGGCAATTTTTTCAAGCTGACGCGGCTGCAAATTCCTCTCGGTATCATCGAGCAGAGAAACCGCCTTACCGCAAGAAAGCGAATAGCGACCGCAGGCGGCGTTTATCCGTTTTTCCGACTCTTCCCTGTCAATACATACATTGCTGACATATACCGTGGCAGCCCACTCGCCGTTAATAAACACAGGTGATACAGCCTCAAAAAGTCCGTGAATACAGTGTGCGGAGTATGTACCGTGCCTCATTGCCTTATAATCGGCGCAGGAACGGCAGCGCATACACATTTTTAATCCCTCGGGGGAGGTTTTTATATAATCGCAAAGCGGATTTCCGTGTATTCTGTGTTTCAGGCTTACATTAAGCGCATACGCAACATCAAGCCTGCACCACACGTAAATGCGGTATTTGCGATCCTGTTCAAGCAATTCAATCCATTCGTTTACCGAAAGCATAAACAATATGTATCCTTTGTTCAATATTTTTAAACCTTTATAAGGGGCATACCTGTTGTTTTTATTGTATAATATTGCTTGAATAAAAGCAATACATTTTTTTCGGAGGCGGATTTCAAAATGAAATATAACACAAATTACGACGTTATTGTGTGCGGCGGAGGCCCTTCGGGCTGCTGTGCCGCCGTTGCCGCGGCAAGAGCCGGAGTAAAGACCCTGCTTATTGAGGCAACAGGCGCTCCCGGCGGTATGGGAACTATGGGTATGGTTTCGGCATTTGCGCCGTTTACGGACGGGGAAAAACCGATATACCGTTCTTTACCCGTTGAGGTTCTGAACCGTTACAGGCAAAGGGTCGGAATACCCGAATATCAGTGGGACTGGGTTAAAATTTCGCCCGAAGATTTAAAAAGAGTATATGACTGTATGCTGGATGAAAGCGGCGTTGACATTATTTATCAGTCGATTGTGTGCGATGCCGAAACTAAAGACGGCAAAATAACCGACATTATCGTTGCGGGAAAAAACGGACTTACAAAATACAGCTCAAAGGTGTATATCGACTGCACGGGTGACGGCGATCTGGCAACATACAGCGGGGTGCCTTATGAATACGGTGAGGACGGCGAGGTTCAGTCGGCAAGCCTGTGTTTTGCCGTAAGCAATATTCATACGGACAAAATTGACAGAAAAATAAACAGCAATTTCAACGACGGAATATGGCCCGAGGTAATTGCCGACGGAAAATACCCGCTTGTGTGCCGCCATTTTATTCCGGCTGCGTTCGGCGACACAATTATTGTTAACGGCGGGCATTTATGCGATGTAGCGACCGACGACGCCGAAAAACTTAGCCGTGCGTATACACTCGGGCGCGAAACTGCGGAACAATACCACAGGGCGCTTAAGGAATATATGCCCGAGGCGTTCGGCGATTCGTACCTTGTAACAACGGCGCCGCTTATGGGTATTCGCGAAACGCGACGCATTAAGGGCAGATATACACTCACACTTGAGGATTATGCCGCGCGGAAAAGCTTTGACGATGAAATCGCAAGAAATTCATACTGGCTTGACTGCCACCCTTCGGGAAAAACCAATAATCATTCCGAAATAAGGAAATTTGACAACTACAAAAAGGGCGACAGTCATGGCATACCGTTCCGCTGCCTTTTGCCGATAAACATTGATAACCTTGTTGCGGCGGGACGTTGTATTTCGGTTGAGAGAATAGTTCTCGCAAGCACACGGGTAATGCCTAACTGCCTTGCAACGGGCGAAGCCGCGGGAACAGCCGCCGCCCTTGCGGTTAAAAGGGGTTCCGACGTATGCCTGATATCGGGCGCCGAAGTAAGAAAAATAATCGAATCAAAATAACGCAAAACCGAACCGCCGCAAGCTTTATTACAGCTTACGGCGGTTTTTTCAGTTGAGCAACGCTCTGTCGTTAGCAAATTCCGAACCGCTCAACTTGCTGAATGCTTCCAGCAAATATTCAACTGTCAGTTTTTTCTTTTCCTCGCCCTGAACGTCCAGAATAATTTTTCCGTTGTTCATCATAATAAGGCGGTTGCCATAGGTAATGGCGTCTTTCATATTGTGAGTTATCATCATTGCGGTAAGGTGTTCCTCCGCAATAAATTTATCGGAGAGTGAAAGCACTTTTGCGGCGGTTTTGGGATCAAGGGCGGCTGTATGCTCATCCAAAAGCAGAAGCTTCGGCTTTTTCATAACCGCCATTAAAAGCGTGAGCGCCTGGCGCTGTCCGCCCGAAAGCAGACCCACCTTGGCAGAAAGCCTGTTTTCAAGCCCGAGGTCAAGCTCGGACAGCATTTTTTTAAAAAGCGCTCGCTCGTTTTTGTTTATTGCCCAGGCAAGACCTCTGCGCTGTCCCCTGCGTGACGCCAGAGCCATATTTTCCTCAATCCACATATCGGCGGCAGTTCCCATCATAGGGTCTTGAAAAACCCTGCCCAAGTACTTTGCGCGCTTATACTCGGGCAGACGGGTTACATCGGTGCCGTCAATAATTATCGAGCCGCTGTCAACAGGGTAAACTCCGGCAATCATATTAAGCATTGTGGATTTGCCCGCGCCGTTACCGCCGATAACGGTAACAAAATCGCCGTCGTTAAGCGTTAAATTAAGTCCGTTGAGGGCTTTTTTCTCATTAATTGTTCCGGGATTAAATGTTTTATGAACGTTTTTGATTTCAAGCATTTTCCTTTACCCCCTCTGCCGGTTTAACGCGTCTTTCGCTTATTTTACCTTTCCAATACGGCAATCCGAGGAACAATGCCACAACCGCCGCGGTAAGCATTTTAAGGTCGTTTGCGGGAAGTCCCAGCCACAGCACAAAGGAAATAACAATATAGTAAATAACTCCGCCGAGAACCGCGCCCAAAAGCTTGAGGGCAAAATTCTTAAACAATTTGCCGAACACAACATCGCCTATTATTATTGCCGCAAGTCCTATAACTATTGCCCCGCGTCCCATATTTACATCGGCAAAGCCCTGATACTGGGCAAGAAGTCCGCCCGCAAGCGCAACAACGCCGTTTGAAATTACAAATCCGATTATTTTATTGGTGTCGGTATTAATTCCGTTTGCCCTTGACATTGCCTGGTTACAGCCCGTAGCCCTGAGCGAATGACCCAGCTCCGTGCCGAAAAACCAGTAAAGAATACCGATTATAGCGGCAACAAACAGCCCGCACACCAATAATGATTTATTGATATTACGCAGGGACACAAGCAGTATATCCCTGTATTTCATAACCGAAAGCGGCTGATTTGCCTTTCCGCTCATAATACGGAGGTTGACCGAGTATAGTGCAATTTGCGTAAGAATACCTGCCAAAATAGCGGGTATGCCGAATTTTGTATGCAGTACGCCGGTTATAAGCCCCGCGGCGCAGCCCGCAAGCAGCGCAAGCGCCATTGAAAGCCAGATGTTCATTCCGCCCGCGGTGCATACAACAAGAACTGCGCCGCCTGTGCCGAACGAACCGTCAACCGTTAAATCGGCAAGGTCAAGAATTTTGTAGGTGATAAAAACTCCCACCGCCATTATTCCCCAGATAGCGCCCTGTGCAACGGCACCGGGCAGTGAGCTTAAAAAAGAAAGCATTTTGTTATTCCTTTCAAAACCGCAATAAGCGATAGGATGCTTTTCACCCTATCGCTTCAGCGAATTATTTATTGTTTTATTTTATTGCGGAATAGCCTTCGGGAGCGGCTATTCCGAGGTTCTTGCAGCGTGTTTCAACATACTCTTTTGTAAGGTCGGTTGCAAAACCTATGTCCATATCGGCAGGGTTCTTGCCGTTTACAAGAATTTCATAAGCCATTTCTCCGGCTTTCTTTCCTATGTCGTAATAATCAATGGAAAGAGTTGCGATTCCGCAGCCCCGGCAAATACCTTTTTCCCCCGCAATAATCGGAATCTTTGCAGGTTCGGCAATGTTGTTAATAATTTCGGTGTTTGAAGCCATGGTATTATCCGTAGGAACGTAAAGCGCCTCAACCTCCGCGCACGCGGTGGTTACCACCTGAGCTAAATCGTTTGAGTCGGCACTGGTGTATTCTTTCGTTTCAATACCGAGTTTTTTAAGATATTTTGCAATCTCGGTTGCCTGATATTTTGAATTTGCCTCGCCCGAGCAATAAAGAATACCCACCCTTTTAACGTTCGGTAAAAGCTCCTTAAACATTTCTGCCTGTTTATCAAGCGGGGCTAAGTCCGACGTGCCGGTTACATTTATTCCGGTTTTGCCCGTCCAGTCCTTAAGGCTGATCTCAAGCGCCGTCGCATAGTCGGTTATTGACGTGCCGACGATCGGAATACTGTCGGTCGCCGATACAGCCGCCTGCAATGCACCTGTTGCGTTTGCAAAGATTAGATCTACCTTACCTGATACAAACTGATTAACTATTGTTGTGCAGGTTGCGGGTTCCCCTGCCGCATTCTGCTCTTCAAATTCAACCTTATCACCCAGTTTTTCCTTTAAAGCGTCTTTAAAACCTTTTGTTGCGGCATCAAGCGCGTCATGCTGAGCAAGCTGACATATTCCGACCTTGTATGTTTCCGACTTTTTTTCACCGCAAGCGGAAAGTGACGCCAAAGCCGTCACCGTTAAAGCGAGCGCCGTGACCGCGGCAGCAATTTTCTTAATTTTCATAACAACCTCTCCAATCGTTGTTAGTAGTATATCACTTTAAAGCGATAAAGTCAAGCGCTTTTTATAAATTTATTCTCCCAAATAAGCGCATAAAAGCTTAAGGGTATTGAACACGCCGTCAATATGGCTGCGTTCATAACCGTGGCTTGCATAGACTCCCGCGCCTATCAGCCCGTGCTTTACGTCCGCACCGGCTCTCAGCGTTGCCTCAACATCCGAGCCGTAATGCGGGTAAACGTCAACCGCATAGTCTGCTCCCGACCGCTTTGCCGCCTCAATCAGCCTGCCCACAATCTCATAGCTGTACGGACCGCCCGAATCCTTAGCGCATATTGAAACCTGCCGTTCGGTGCATTTAAGACCGTCACCCACACAGCCCATATCGACCGAGAGCGCCTCGCGGATATCGCACGGCAACGACGCCGAGCCGCCGTGCCCCACCTCTTCATACACGGTAATGTGAATATATACGCGCCTGTTAAGCTTTAGGCTGCCGTCACAAACGCATTTCGCAAGCCCCAAAAGAATACCGACGGAAAGCTTGTCATCAAGAAAACGGCTTTTCAAATAGCCCGAGGCCGTCCTGCGGACGCGCGGTTCAAAGCATACAATATCCCCTGCCTCAATACCCAGGTATTCCGTTTCGGCAGCGGTTTTAACATCTTCGTCAATTACAACCTCGGTATTATCCCACGTTCTCACCGTTTCGGAAAACTTGGAATTGACATGGATAGACGCGTTGCACAGCTGCAGTGTTCCCTCAAAGGTTTTTCCGCCGCGCGTTATAATTCTGACATTTTCCGTTTCCGCATTTGAAGGATTCATTCCGCCGAGCGGAGTAAGGCGCAGTCTGCCGTTAGGTTTGACCTCCGCCACCATTGAGCCGAGCGTATCGGTATGAGCTTCAAGCAAAATGGGATTTCCCGTGCCTCCCAAAGTTACAAAAACTCCGCCTTTAACGGTTATTTCCGTTTTAAAGCCCAGTCCTTCGAACGCGTTTTTCAGATATTCCGCAGCCGCCGAGGTATACCCTGTGGGCGAGTCTGTATTAAGAAGTTTTTCCGTTTGCTCCCACGCATATTCGGCGTATTTTCTGTCTGTCACTGCAACATTCTCCCTTTCTAAATCAAAACCACCGGTTTTTCTTTTTCAACCGGTGGCATAAGTTTATTTTGTTGAAGGCTCTTTGATCTTTTTAACCTTGAACTGTTTTACGGCGTAATCATTAACGTCCGTCTTAAGCTTTGAGGCGTACTCCTTCATATCCTTTTCATACTCGTCATCAGCTATAAGATGGCGCGCCGAAAGGTCGAGATTTTCGATGTAATAATCGTCCGACTTGATATCCTGCTTTACAACAAGCATTATTCCGGCACTGTCGGCAAGCTCAATAACCTTAATCTCGCCCGTTGCCATTTTATTTATCTCGTCAAAATTATCCGATTCATAAGCTGTGTCCTTATTTCCTATAATGCTCGCGTACTTATCCTTCGGCTTTTTCTCATCGGTTTCGGTGCTGCCGTCCTTGTCGGTGCTGCCGTTATAATCCTTATACACCTCTTCAAAGGTACGGCTGCCCTTTTTAAGCTCCTCGGCGTATGTATTGAACTTATTTTTCAATTCGGTCTTTTCATCGTCGGTCTTGCTTGTATAGCTTGCGTTTATAACATCGGCAATAACAAAATTTTCGTATATCTTGTTTTTAACCGTCTCGGCGTCAATAGCTTTTGTTCCCTCTGCACCGTAGAGGTGCTCAAAATAAAGCCCCGAGAAATATGAGTCTTTCATATACTGAGTATATGTCTTCTGGCTTACGCCGTTAGGTTCAAAATAAGATGAATAGCCGTAGTTTGCCCAGTAATAGTTAGCATACTTCTCGGCGGTGTTCACATCGTCCTCCGAAAGTTCAAGCTTGTTCTCCTCGCAAAGCGTTTTGTACGCTGCAATAAGCTTAAGGTTATCAAGCGCCGTATCCTCAACCCACTTAACAAAGCTTTTATTGTCTATTTTCTTTGAATAATAATCTATGTTGCTGCTGCTTTCGCTGTCGGAAAGGTTTTCCTTTACCTTGCTTTTTCCCTCGGAATCGGCATTAATGAGAGCGCACATATAGTAGGCGGATGTGAATTTCACCTTTCCCACGGTGACCGCAACTTCATCCTTAGGGTGACACGCCGAGGCGGTTACCGCCAGCACTGCCGCCGCCAAAGCGGCTGCTATTTTTTTAATACTTATCATCAATATTCCTCCAACAAAGAGATTAACAGGTTAATTATACAACAAAAATCCTCAAATGTCTACTAAAAAAACAGGCTAGCGTGAAGAACGTGACGAAGAGGAGGACGAGTCGCTTCCGGTATAGGAGTTTATATAAATCTTAACGGGAATGTCCGTGCTTACCTGAGTGCCGTATTTCGGTTCCTGTTCAAGCACGGTACCGGGAGTGTGATCCTCGTCGTATTTTTCCAGCACCTCAATATTGCCGTACAAAAAGCCCTGTTTTAAAAGCTCAATAATTGCCTTATCCTCATCAAGACCTATAACGTTAGCAATTTTAATTTCCTTGGGTCCGAGTGAAATCGTAAGCTCAATTTTCGTATCTCTTGCAACGCTTGTGCCTTCTGCCAGAGATTGTGCGCAGATCTGACCCTTGGGAATTTTATCGTTAAACACCTTGTCCTTAATTGAAAACTCAAATTTATCGTATTCCTCGTTATCAATAAGCTCCGAGTAATATTTGCCCGTAAGCTTAGGCACGGCGTATAGCACGGCTGATTCCGCCGCGTTAGCGTCAACCGAACCTATCGACGCAACCGACGGTGCCTCGGACGACGACGCAGAGGTGAGCTGTGAGGCTGTTCCGAAAATATCGTTTCTGAATACCGTGAACACAAGCACCGCCACCACAGCAATAAAGACTGCCGCCGTACAAACGGACGAAATAACAACGTACTTTGCGGTCGAGCCCTTCTTTTCCGCTTTCGGTTTAGCCGTGCCGGTTCTTTGCGCGTCATCCCTGTGCGCGCGGTCCTCATTGGTTTCGCCGTAAACAAGCTCGTTTTTAAAAATTTCCACATTTTCGGTTCTGTTTTGCGGGAGAACCTGCAAGCCGTTTGCCAGCGCCGAAAGCACGTGGCGCGGCAGTTCTTCCGCGAAACGCGCGGGAATGGTCATAGAATCGTTTTTAATTCTTTCCGTGGCGTCTGGCGGAACCGTGCCGACCAGCACATTAAAGAGAAGCACGCTTAGTCCGTAAACATCGGTATAAGAGCCGATGCTCATTTTATCCGTAACGTACTGCTCTATTGCGGCAAAGCCGCTCATAAGCTCGGGTTCGATCTCGCTGTTTTTACGACGGAGTTTTTTTATTCCGTACCCCGAAAGGCGGAGTTTTCCGTCCCTGCCGACAAGAACCGTTGAGGACGAAATTCCGCCGTGAACTATTCCCTGGTCATTCATACCCTTTACTGTATCGATAAGCGGCAGAAACAGCGCTCTTGCCTGTTCCCACTTAAGGCTTCCGCCGTTCTTCTTTAAGAACTCGCCCATTGTTATGCAGGATATATTCTTCATAACCGCGTACACCGTGCCGTTTTCCTCAAAAACAGAGAAAAAGGGCATGAGCGACGGCAATTCGGAGGCGATTATCTGGCGGTTAATGTCCAGAAACTCTATCAGACCCTCGTTAAACGTATATTCGCCGCCCTTAACAATGGAAACGGTTTTATCGGGATTTCTGAGTGAAAAGCCCGCCGGGAAATACTCTTTTATTCTTACCGCCGCGTTCTCTGCACTGTCCCACGCAATGTATACAATACCCTCGCCGTTGCGTTTTTTTGCCTGTCCTATCAAATATCTGTCGCCGACGGTAAAGCCTACCGGCAAGCAGTCCTCGGGGTTTTTCTCCGTTCTGTCATACCCACAGACCGGGCAGATTTTCTCGCCGCCGCCGTCATTCATACAGCCGGGGCAAAGTCTGTCAGTGTTAAGCATAGCCTTCCTCCGAAAAGAGATAACTTTTTTAAATGATGTGCGTTTTGCAGGCGTTTTCCCGCCCATACACAGTAATTATACCATAAATGTCAAGTATCCGACGTTACAAGCTCAAAACCCGGCTTGTTTTTCTCTTTTGGGGTTTCTCTCGAAGCACGCGCGGCACCGTTTGTAACAGGTATCATATCACGGAAAACGCAGGTGTGGCGTTCCGTTATTACCCTGTCCTCGTGAAGAGAGCCGAAATACCAATGACCGAAATTGCAGGAGCGCCCTATCTCTTCAAAATATCCGTTAAGCTTTGTCACCCTGTCGGTATCGCCGCGGCGCAGAAGAATTGCGCTCTTTACAAGCGACGGCGGCTCGTGAGTTATTATGTAGTCAACCGAAAGCCCTGCCGCGTCAAGTCTGCTTGCGCCCTCCGCCATTTCGGCGGGCGTGGGTTCTTCGTCACGCCACCAAAAACCCTGCTCAAGGCGCATATCCTTATCGGTACTTTCCCCGCCGCCGAAGGTGAAAAAGCTTTTGCCCTCAATTTCAAAAATCTGCCCGCGCATAAGGTGAATGAGATTTCCCTTAATGCGGTGTACCTTTCCGCCGTGCCAGTATGTAACCCGCGCGCGGTTTATTGTGTCAAGATTATCGTGAGTTCCGTCAACAAAGGCTGTTACAAAGCGTCTGGACGAAAGATAATCTATTACCTGCTTTTCCGTTTTGTCGCCCGAAAAAATATACCCGAAATCACCGCAGACAATAAGCACATCCCCTGTTTTAAGCTTTCTGAAATTTTTATCGTACAATCTTTCAAGGCAGCCGTGCATATCGCCCGTAACATATACCATAACAAATTTCCTCCGAAAAAAAGTAAATTAAGTCTTTAAAAATAAAATTATTATGTTATAATTGTTATTATACAACATATTCAGGGAGATTTCTATGGTAAAAAAAGTTTTTCCGCTTATTTTTGCAATTATTATTTGTTTATCTGCCGTTTTCGCTCCGCTTAAAACCGCTGCCTACGAGCCTACGGGGGTAAACGTAAGGGCAAAGGCAGGTATGCTCGTATCAATGGATACCGGAGAAATACTGTACTCCAACAACGCCGACCAAAAGGTTTACCCCGCGTCCATTACCAAAATAATGACTGTAACCCTTATGCTCCAGAGTGAAAAATACAACCCCGAAGCAAAAATTGCAATGACAAAAGAGGTTTTGGACCTTGTGCTCGGCACAGGCAGTTCGGTTTCAAACCTTAAGGCGGGCGAAGAGATAACTCAGCTTGACCTTGTTTATATGGTTCTTATGTCCTCCTTCGGCGATTGCGCGTATCTTGCTGCCGTTTACTACGGGGGAAGCGTTGAGGCATTTGTTGATATGATGAACTCAAAGGCGGAGGAACTTGGGCTTACAGGCACTCATTACAGCAACCCCGTCGGTCTGCACGACGAGGCAACCTACACCACGGTCAACGATGTTTACAGGCTTACGACATATGCGCTTAAAAGCGAAACTTTCAAAACGGTGTGCGAAAGCGCAAGGTACACGGTTGAGGCAACGAATATGTCAGGCAAGCGCGTTATTTCAACCACAAACCTTATGCAGGACACAACAACAAACTATTACTACCAGTATGCACACGGAGTCAAGACAGGATACACCGATGAAGCGGGGCGCTGTCTTGTAAGCACCGCGTCGCACAACGGCTATAACTATATGTGCATACTTATGAACAGCCCGCCGAAAGCCGACAGGCGTTATGAGTTTATTGACAGCGCTGAACTTTACCGCTGGGCATTTAACAACTTTTCGTTTAAAGAAGTTGCAAACTCAACCGACCCGGTGTGCGAAATGCCTGTAAAGCTCTCTCTTGACACGGATTTTGTTTCCCTTTACTTTGAAAAACCGTTTATTACCGTTTTGCCGAACGAGGCTGACGATTCCACCATTGTGGTAAAGTATAATCTTAAATCAAAAAGCACGGACGCACCGGTGAAAAAGGGCGCTGTTCTGGGCTCTGCAGACATAATATACGCCGAAAAGGTTATAGGCACGGTAAATCTTGTTGCGGGAGCGGACATTAAGGAAAGCAAGCTGCTTATCACGCTTAAGTATATAAAAGATTTTTTCGGGTCCGTTTATATGAAAATAGTTTATGTGCTGATAGCCGTTGCCATTATCGCGTTTATTATTGCCGTAGTAAGGCTTAACATTGTAAGGCTTAAAAAGCGCAAGGTTAAATATATTCCCTACGGAAAAAAGAAAGGTGACGGAAATGGAAATCATTAAAAAAATTGCGGCCGCGGCGTTATTGCTGTTTATTGTTACGGGAATTACGGCATGCGGCGCAAAAAAAGGAAATGCCGACACGCAAAGCGGAACGGCAAAGTACGGAATACACCACGCGGTTATTTCGGTGGAGGGTTACGGCGATATTAAGCTTGAGCTTGACGGTGACACCGCCCCTATAACGGTTAAGAACTTTGTTGAGCTTGCAAAAAGCGGTTTTTATGACGGTCTTACCTTCCACCGCATAATTAAAGGATTTATGATTCAGGGCGGCGACCCAAAGGGCAACGGAACGGGCGGAAGCGACAAAACGATAACGGGTGAGTTTTCGCAGAACGGCGTTGAAAACAGCATATCACACAAGCGCGGCGTGATATCGATGGCACGTTCAAGCGATTATAACAGCGCGTCGTCCCAGTTCTTTATTATGCACGAGGACGGCAATTACCTTGACGGCATGTATGCCGCGTTCGGACACGTTACGGACGGAATGGATGTTGTTGACAAGATTGCCGAAAACACGCCCGTTACCGATTCAAACGGCACTGTTTCATCGGCAAATCAGCCTGTTATAATCTCCGTTAAAATTACAGACTGAACCCCGTGCCTCCGAACTCGCCCTCGTAACTGTCGCATAGGTTAATAATGCGTCTGCCCCTTCTTTCGGCATATGCAAGTGTTTCGGCAGTACCGCCTTTTTTGCCGTCAAACCAGGTTATAACACAGTCGCTGTTATTTACCATATAATGGTTTCGTCTGAAATAACAGCCTTTTTCGTATTTGTCGGAAAGAGTAATTATACCGTCGGCATATTCCGCCACGGTATCAAATCTTCTTTTCCAGTCGGCGGGAAATCCCTCGCCCTGCCCTGCGTACGGCAAAACGCACATCAGTTTTATTTTATCGCCCATACGGCTCTTTTTAAGCAAAAGCACCGCTTCGGCGGCAATAATATCAAAACCCATTGCCATTCCGGTGTAGAAGGTGCAGTTTTCCCCGGGCGAAAGTGAAAAAACGGTATTTATAAGCTTGCTTTCAAGCTCGGCGTATTTAACGCTTTCCGAATTTAAAATAAACGGAAACTTTTCGGGACGGTATCCCGTAAAGCAACAGCTTTTTCCATTGTTATAAACATCCTTGAAAATTTCTTCGATAATCAAAAAACACAACCGCCTTATTGAAAGGAATTATTATTATGGACGCAATAGACCTTAAAATTATAACGCTGCTGCAGCAAAACGCCCGTATGCCGCTTAAAATTCTTGCGGAGCAGGTTTTTCTCTCCTCCCCCGCAACCGCCGCGCGAATCGAAAAGCTTGAACGCGAGGGAATTATAAGCGGTTATTCCGCCGTTCTTGACCTTAAAAAGATCGGCTTCCCTATTGTGGCGTTTATAAGACTGGACCTTGACCCAAAGCTTAAGCCAACGTTTTACCCGTTTGTACGCTCGCACCCGAATGTGCTTGAATGCAACTGCGTTACGGGCAGATATTCACAGCTTATAAAGGTTGCATTTGAAACGACAGAGGCGCTTGACGGCTTTATAGGCGAGCTTAACAGTTACGGGCATACAGAAACCCAGATAGCCTTTTCAACACCTCAACCTCCGCGAGGAATCGGTATTGAGAAAATTCAGTCGGAGCAGGACTGACACCGTTGTTATTATACTGAACATTTGTTCTTTTGTCAATATTTTTTTAAGGAGTTTACTTGATGAATACTAAGGATCTGCAAAAAATCACATCGTTCGCGGCACAGACAGGACTTAAAACAGACATACAAAGCGGCGTTGTGTACGGCAATTTCGGCGGTTACAACGTGACCGTAAGCCCGATTTCGGGAACGGTTATGTTTCAGATTTCGGTTTTTGTTTCACGCGGCGGTTCAAAACCGGATATTAACGAAATTGAAAATATTAAAATGCTTAACAAAGACTTCATAGCGTCTTTTAGAATATCCGAATACCGTGTTGACTTTAACATAAAACAGGGCGGATTATCTCTTGGTTCCACCGTAAGTAAAAAGCTGTTCCCTGCCCTTAACATTATTACAACCGCACTAAAAACAGCAGGCTATACAAACTGCTGCCAAAATTGCGGAATTGCCGACGGCAGTACATATTATGCCTACAATGCGCCGGTATACCTTTGCGACAGCTGTGCCGCGGCGGTAATCACCGCAAACGAACACAGCATAAGAGAAAACGAGTTAAAGGGCGAAAACACGGTTGCGGGAATTGTGGGCGCACTGCTCGGCGCGCTTATAGGCGCGGCTTCGATCTTACTTGTGGGTAAAATGGGTTACGTTGCATCTGTCTGCGGTGTTATTATGGGTGTCTGCAGCCTTAAAGGATACGAACTGCTTGCCGGTAAGCTTTCAAGAAAGGGCATACTCATATCCGGGGCAATTATGATTCTTTCGGTTATTTTAAGCTACAACGCGGAAATTTCAATGTTTGCCGCGGCTGAGGACGAAATAAACGGATTTTTTGATTATTTCAAGGCGGTCAACGCCGGTCTGTTTACTAACGGGCTTGTCTGGAGCAACTACCTGCCCGGACTTTTAAAGCTGGCGGTATTTACCGCAATAGGCGCTGTACCAACGGTTACGGCAAATTCAAAAAAGCAGAAATCGCTTAACGTATTTTACAAAATGGACAAAACCGAAGCTGTCACAGCCGACGACCGGGTCTGACAAAAAATATCCGACAGGGATTTAAGCTCTCTGTCGGGTATTTTTTTATTTCTATTTATTAATGACATCTGCAGCATCCGCCCGAACACTGCGCACAGTCCGGCAGACCTTCCGGCTTTTCAAGCTCGGGGTGTTTTTCATAATAGTCAAACAGCGCGGCTTTTACCGCCTCCTCAGCCAGAACGGAACAGTGTATTTTATGCGCCGGGAGTCCGTCAAGCGCCTCAACAACCGCCTTATTTGAAAGCTTAAGCGCCTCGGTAACAGGTTTGCCCTTGATCATCTCTGTTGCCATTGAGCTTGTCGCAATTGCCGAACCGCAGCCGAATGTGTTGAACTTAACATCGGTTATAATCCCGTCCTTAATCTTAAGGTACATTTTCATTATGTCGCCGCACTTTGCGTTTCCAACCTCGCCCACGGCGTCGGCATCCTCAATTGTTCCCAAGTTTCTCGGGTTTCTGAAATGGTCCATAACCTTTTCACTGTATAACATATTTTTTCTTCCCTTCTTCTAGATCCTTCCATACCGGCGACATTGAGCGCAGATAAGCCACAACCTCCGGCACGTTTTTAATAATATGATCCGCCTCTTCCTCGGTGTTGTACTCACTGAGTGAAATTCTCAAAGAGCCGTGTGCAACCTCATGCGGAAGCCCGAGCGCCAGCAGAACGTGGCTGGGATCGAGCGAACCCGATGTGCAGGCAGAACCCGACGACGCGCTTATTCCCCTGTCGTCAAGCAGCAAAAGCAGCGATTCGCCCTCGATACCCTCAAAGCACATATTAAGCGTACCCGCAAGCCCGCGGTTTATATTCCCGTTTATTTTTGAATGGGGTATTTTCGAAAGTCCCGCCGCAACCTTATCGCGCAGAGCCTTAATATATGCAAAGTTTTTATCAATATTTTCGCAGCTTTCCTTAAACGCTGCCGCCATTCCCACAATTGCGGGTACGTTTTCCGTGCCGGCGCGTTTTCCGCGTTCCTGAGCGCCGCCCTCTATAAGAGTATAAAGATTAATACCTTTTTTGGCATACAGCACACCCGCGCCCTTAGGTCCGTGGAACTTGTGGGCGGAAAGCGAAAGCATATCAATATTCATTGCCTTAACGTCAATCTTAATATGACCGGCCGCCTGAACAGCGTCTGTATGGAATAGAACGCCTTTTTCGCGACATACCGCTCCTATCTCGGCTATGGGCTGAACCGTTCCGATCTCATTATTCGCAAACATCACCGTAACAAGAGCGGTGTCGTCCCTTAATGCCGCCTTCAATTCTTCAACACGCACAAAGCCGTCCTCGTGAACGGGAAGAAGCGTTACCTCAAATCCCTGTTTTTCAAGCTTTTTAAGGGTATGAAGAACGGCGTGATGTTCAAACGCCGACGATATTATATGTTTCTTGCCGCTTTTTTCGCCAAGATAAGCCGCGGTTAAAATTGCCTGATTATCAGCCTCGCTTCCGCCGGAGGTAAATGTTATCTCCCTTGGCTCGCAGTTAAGACATTCCGCCATAACCGTGCGCGCGCCGTACAAAGCCTCCTGTGCTTTTTGACCCGCCGTATAAAGGCTTGACGGATTGCCGAACTGTTCTTTAAAAAACGGTAACATAGCATTAAAAGCGGTATCGCTCACTCCGGTGGTTGCCGCATTGTCAGCATATACATTCATAGTTTTCTCACGTCCTATTTTATTATGTCATTATTTTAACATATAATTCCTACGAAGTCAATAGGAATTTAATTTAATCCGAACATCCGCGCGATAAAATTAACCGCAACGCATACCGTAAAACCCGCCGCCGTAGGAATAAGCGCGGCAAGCACAGTCCATTTAACGCTTCCTGTTTCTTTTTTTATTGTTAAAAGCGTTGTCGAGCAGGGCCAGTGCATTACGGAAAAAATGATAACGTTTACCGCGGTGACCCAGTTCCAGCCGTTTGCGGTCAAAAGGCTGAACATATCCGAAAGCGCCATACCGTCGGTTATGGTTCCGGCAGACATATACGCCATTATAATAATGGGAATTACAATTTCATTTGCGGGAAAGCCGAGAATAAAGGCGATAAGGATAACGCCGTCAAGACCCATAAACCTGCCCAAAGGATCAAGTGCGGCGGCACAGCTGCTGAGCAGTGTTTCGTCCCCTGCCTTAATATTGGCGGCAAGCCATATTATAAGACCAGCGGGAGCGGCAACCGACATAGCCCTGCCAAGCACAAATGCCGTTCTGTCACACACGGACCGGACAATAATTCTCCCCGGCTGGGGTACTCTGTAAGGCGGCAGTTCAAGCGTAAAAGATGAAGGCACGCCTTTTAGCAGCGTACACGACAAAAGCTTTGTTACAATAAGGGTAACGGCAACGCTGAGTACTATCACAGCCGTTAAAAACAAAGCCGACATTACGGAATTTAAGCCTCCGCTGCCGATGAAAAACATAGTTATAACCGAGATAAGCAGAGGAAACCTGCCGTTGCAGGGTGCAAAATTATTTGTAAGTACGGCAAGCAGTCTTTCACGCGGAGAATCAATAATTCTGCAGCCCACAATGCCCGCGGCATTACACCCAAAGCCCATACATATTGTAAGCGCCTGCTTTCCGCAGGCTTTGCAGCGTTTAAACGGCTTATCGAGATTATAAGCTATTCTGGGCAAATAGCCGAGGTCCTCAAGCAGTGTGAAAAGCGGAAAGAAAATCGCCATAGGCGGCAGCATTACAGCCGTAACCCACGTAAGCACCCTGTAAACGCCGTCATAAAGTGCTCCGCGCAGCCATTCTGGGGCGGAGACGGACATGAGCAGCCCGTTGAACCTTTCGCCCAAAAAGGCGAACAGGCGTGACAACCATTCCGATGGGTAGTTGGCTCCCGCAACGGTTATCCAGAAAACCAGTGCCAGCAAGGCTATCATTACGGGATAAGCCGTGTACTTTCCCGTAAGTATTCGATCTATTTTACGGTCGTGCGAATTATAAGCCGCATTTTCAAGCGTTACGGATTCATCGCATATTTTTTTTGCGGCCGCAAGCAGAGCCGAAACAACCGAATCCTTAAATTTTTCCCTTGTTATACCCTTTTTTAAAAGCATTTCCTCGGCGGTGCAAACAGCATCGAAAACCGCGGGTTTATTCAGTATTTCAAATCCCAGAAACTCGTTCAGTTCCTTTATAAGGTCGTCATCGCGTTCAAGCAGTTTAAGCGCCGTCCAACGCGGGTCAAGTCGGTCGGCGGTATATCTTTTAACCTGACGAACAACGGTTGTTACGGCGTCTTCGATCTCATCGGGATATTTTACGCGATAGCAATGCCCTATTTTCTTTTCGGCTGTAACTCCGTCAAGTGTGTAAAGCAGTTTATCAAGCGTTTTCTTCTTTCTTGCAGTTGTGCCGACTACCGGAACATTAAGCTCGCGTGATAAAGCACTCAGGTCAATTTTGATACCTTTTCTTTTTGCTTCATCCATTAAATTCACGCAGACAATAACGTTTTCGGTCGTTTCTGCTGTCTGGAGAACCAAATTCAAATTTCTCTCAAGGCAGGTGGCGTCGCAAACGACGACCACCGCGTCCGCCTTACCGAAGCAAATAAAGTTACGCGCAACCGATTCTTCCGCAGAGTGCGCCATAAGCGAATATGTACCCGGAACGTCCACAAGTACATATGAGTTTTCAGAGCTTTTACAGTATCCTTTTGCGTTTGAAACAGTTTTCCCGGGCCAGTTTCCCGTGTGTTGCTTAAGCCCCGTAAGGGCGTTAAAAACCGTGCTTTTGCCCACATTCGGGTTGCCCGCAAGCGCGACGACCTTTCCCTGTTCGCACTTAAGCTTTAAAGCCGCTCCCGAATGGGCAGCGCCCTTACCGACCGAGCTCTTAGTAAGTCCCATTGCTCTTCCCTCCTGTACGGATTTATTCCCTACATTGTATTCCGTGCAACGGGAAACTGTTATTTTAATTTAAGATATATTCGGTTTTTTCCCGGCATAGACAATGCACATTATTTATTTAGGTCTATTATAGCTTTACCGCGCATATTTTCTGCTTTTTTCCTTATAAAAATAGCCCATATTTCTTTTTACCTTAAAATAGCAGGAAATTAAAATAATTGTTGACAAAAATTATCTTTATGATAATATTAAACGGCACCGGGGCATTATAACCCCTAAAAATAAAAAAAGCGTGGTGTCTTGTATGACAACGGCGAAACCGCAGTTTGACAGGGAAAAGATTCTTAAGGAAGAAAAAATTTTGCTTGACTGCTACTCACAGGGCGACCGTGGGTTTATACCCACACTGTTCCGCTTTTACAAGGGCAATTATAAAAATCTTTGCCTTTCGGCACTGCTGTTCTTTATCAAATCATCGCCCACCTGGATAATTCCGCTTATAACTGCCGGCATTATTAATGTTGCAACGCAGAAACCGGACGACGCCGTAAGGCGATTTGTGATGTACGGCATTTTCACGGTTATAATTCTTCTGCAGAATATTCCCACCCACACGCTTTATATGATGTATTTAAGCCGCGCGCAGCGAAGCGTTGAGGCGGGCTTGCGCGGTGCTATGATAAGAAAACTTCAGCAGCTTTCCGTAACATTTCATAAGGAAATCGAATCGGGAAAAATTCAGTCTAAAGTAATGCGCGATGTTGAGGCAATTGAAAACTTCACGGGTCAGATATTCACAACAGCGCTCACCGTAATTACAAATATGGCAATATCGCTTGCTATTGTAATTACCAAAAACATCTACGTTTTCTTAATGTTCCTTGTGTGCATACCCTTTGCCGTTCTTTTAAAAAACGTTTTTTCTAAGCGTATGCGCGCGCAAAGCCACGATTTCCGCAAGAAAATGGAAACAACCGCCTCCGATGTGCTTGATATGGAAGAGCTGATTCCCGTTACACGGGCGCACGCGCTCGAAAACTGCGAGGTTAAAAAGCTTACTGCAAGCGTTACGGAAATTGCGGAAAGCGGGTACAAAATGGATAGGATTTATGCGATTTTCGGCTCGGCAAACTGGGTTCTGTTTTCGCTGTTTCAAATGATATGCCTGTTTTTCACCGGTTTTCTTGCTTTTAAAAATCAAATAACAATAGGTGATGTGTCGCTCTACCAAAGCTATTTTAATTCGCTTATCGCGCAGGTTTCAAGCATAATGGGACTTTTGCCGATTATTTCAAAGGGCGCGGAGTCAATAAGCTCGATAGGCGAAATTCTCAATTCTCACGACATTGAGGATAATTCGCATAAATTAAAGCTTAAATCACTTAACGGCAGTTATGAATTTAAGAATGTCTGCTTTAAGTATGACGACCGCACGCCGGTGCTTAACAATTTCTCACTTACCGTAAACCCCGGCGAAACAATCGCGCTTGTGGGTGAATCGGGTTCGGGCAAGTCAACCGTGCTTAACCTTGTTATCGGGTTCAACAGCATTGACAGCGGAAGCTTTAAGATTGACGGAATTGACGCCTCGGAAATTGATATGCGTTCTTACAGGCGGTTTATCTCGGTGGTGCCGCAAAACTCAATTCTTTTCTCGGGTACAATTAAGGAAAACATAACCTACGGCAGGAAAAACGTTACGAAAGAACTGCTTAATTACGCAATAAAGGCGGCGCGGCTTGAAAGCGTGATAGAAAAAATGCCCGACGGCATCAACACCGTTGTCGGCGAACACGGGGCAAAGCTTTCGGGCGGACAACGCCAGAGAATTTCAATTGCGCGCGCGATCATAAGAAATCCGCAGGTCATTATATTTGACGAGGCGACAAGCGCGCTTGACTCGGTAACCGAATCGGAAATACAAAAAGCGATAGAAAACCTAACGGAGAACCGAACCACATTTATTGTGGCGCACCGCCTTTCAACCATTAAAAATGCCGATAAAATTGCCGTTATCGAAAACGGCAGGTGCGTTGAATACGGTACATATACCGAGCTTATGGAGCTTAGGGGCAAATTTTACAATTTAAAGCAAATGCAGGCTTAAAACAGATTAAAAAGGCTTTGGGCGGTCTTGCCGCTCAAAGCCTTTTTTTCACTCTTAAATTTTATCAGGCAAATATCACTTTCTTATAGACCTCATATGCCTTTTCCCATTCGGCAGAGTTTTCGGGGCTGTAATGTTTAAGCTCGGCGGAGTTGATTATCGCCTGTCTTATCCCCTTAAAATCCTTAATTTCGCCGAGAGCCGCCAGAGCAACCGCCGTGTTGCCCATAACCGTCGCCTCGGCAGGTCCCGCAACAACCTCAACCCCGCAGGCGTCCGCCGCCATCCGGCACAGAAGCTTATCCTTTATTCCGCCGCCCAGAATATTAATGCTGCCGTATTTTCTTCCGCTTATTTCGGAAAGCATATTAAACGTATGCTTATATTTCATCGCAAGGCTCTGGTAAATACAGCGCATGATCTCTCCGCGTGTTTTCGGTACGTACTGCCCGGTTCTTCTGCAATACTCCGTCACCCTGCCCGGCAAATTTCCCGCCGTTTCAAAATCGGGCGCGTCAACGTCAACAAAGCATTTAAACGGTTCTGCCGCAAGCGCCTCTTTTTCAAGTTCGTCAAATCCGACGTCCTCCCCCTCGCGCTTCCACTGCCTGCGTGATTCCTGAATGAGCCACAAGCCCATAATATTTTTCAAAAAGCGCACGGTGTTTTTATATCCGCCCTCGTTTGTAAAGTTAAGCTTTTCGCTTTCGGGTGTTATAATCGGTTTTTCGGATTCTATTCCGAAAAGGCTCCACGTTCCGCAGCTTATATAAACAAAGTCATCGCTCAGAGCCGGGGTAGCCGCAACGGCGGACGCCGTATCGTGCTCGCAAACCGCTATTACCGGTACTTTATTGCAGCCGAGCTCTTCGCATATCTCATCGGACAAATATCCGTTGATTTCGCCAGCGTTTATGATCTTAGGGAAAATGCGCTCCGGCAGACCGAGTTTTTTAATAAGTGCCCGGTCCCAATCCTTTTTGTACGGGTCATAAAGATTTGTAGTTGAAGCAATGCTCGCCTCAGCCTTAATTTCGCCCGTCAGCATATAGCAGAACAAATCGGGGATAAGCAAAAGCTTTTCGCAGTTTTCAAGCTTTTCCGGCTCATTATTTTTAAGGTACATAAGCTGATACAGCGTATTTATCCGCATACACTGCGTTCCCGTGGCGCGGTAAATATCTTCCCTTGAAACAAGCCCGAAGGTTTCCTCGGGAATACCCTCGGTTCTCCTGTCACGGTAATGAACGGGATTTCCCATAAGCATACCGCGCTTGTCAATAAGACCGAAGTCAACGCCCCAGGTATCAATTCCCACAGCGTCAAATCCGCCGCTGTGAACGGCCTTTGTTATGCCTGATTTTATTTCAAAGAAAAGCCTTAAAACGTCCCAGTACATTGTTCCGTTAACAACAACCGTATCGTTGCTGAAACGGTGGATTTCTTTTGTTTCTATCCTGCCGTTTTCATAGGTTGACAGCATAGCCCTGCCGCTTGATGCGCCGAAATCGAACGATAATACTCTTTTCATACTCATTTTCACTCCTGACATAAATAATTATAACTGAAGATACTCGATTTTTCTATATCTTATTTTTTCTTTTTTTATGTCTTTATTTGTCCGCGGGACATTAAACCGGCATATATATGTATTTATTACTTGACGAAAACACAAATTACGGTGTATAATATGTTTTGTATATGTAAAAGGAGAGGTATGACCAATGGCAAAAGCTACCGCGGAGTACGGCAACGACAGTATTAAAAAGCTTGAGGGTCCTGACAGGGTAAGAAAACGCCCCGGTGTTATTTTCGGCTCGGACGGTCTTGACGGCTGTGAGCATTCGGTCTTTGAAATAATTTCAAACTCAATTGACGAGGCGCGCGAAGGCTTCGGACAGAAAATAGTTGTCACAAAATATGCCGACGGCTCTGTTGAGGTGCAGGATTTCGGACGCGGCGCTCCGGTTGACTTTAACAACAAGGAACAGTGCTTTAACTGGGAGCTTTTGTACTGCGAATTATACGCGGGCGGCAAATACAACACGAACGACGGCGCAAATTATGAATATTCGGTAGGTCTTAACGGCTTGGGTCTTTGCTCTACACAGTACGCCTCGGAATATATGGACGTTGAAATCAAACGTGACGGATTTAAATATAATCTGCACTTTGAAAAGGGCTATAACGTTGGCGGGCTTAAAAAAGAGCCTTACGACGGTAAGGACACCGGCACCAAGACGCGCTGGAAGCCGGACATTGAGGTTTTTACCGATGTTAATATTCCCACCGAATATTTTATCGATACCCTTAAAAGGCAGGCAATTGTTAACGACGGGCTTTTGTTTGTATTTAAAGAGCAGCAGGGCGCGCGTTTTGTTCAGCAGGAAATAATATATAAAAACGGCATTAAGGATTACGTTAACGAAACCGTAGGAGAGGAAAAGCTTTCCTCCGTTCAGTTCTGGCAGACTGAGCGCAAGGGTAAGGACCGCGAGGACAAGCCCGAATACAAGGTTAAAATAAATGTTGCGCTTTGTTTTTCAAACCGACACACCTTAAAGGAGTATTACCACAATTCAAGCTGGCTTGAATACGGCGGCGTACCCGAAAAGGCGACTCGCAGTGCATTTGTTTCGCAGATCGACGCGTATATAAAGCAGAGCGGAAAATATAAAACGAACGAAAGCAAGATAACATTTTCGGATATTGAGGAATGTCTGGTACTGGTTATTTCCTCGTTTTCAACCGTAACCTCATACGAAAACCAAACAAAAAAAGCCATCACAAATAAATTTATATATGAGGCAATGGTGGATTTTCTTAAGCACCAGCTTGAGGTCTATTTTATTGAAAACAAGGCGGAAGCCGATAAGATAGCAGACCAGATACTTGTAAACAAGCGCAGCCGCGAGCGCAGCGAAAGGGAGCGCATCAACCTTAAAAAAACATTGCAGTCCTCAAACTCAATGCTCGACCGTGTGGATAAATTTGTTGACTGCCGCTCAAAGGACGTAGAGCAGCGCGAGGTGTTCATCGTTGAGGGCGATTCGGCTTTGGGCTCGTGCAAATTGGCGCGAAACGCCGAATTTCAGGCAATAATACCGGTAAGGGGCAAAATTTTAAACTGCCTTAAAGCCGATTACGAAAAGGTGTTTAAAAGTGAGATTATAACCAACCTTATAAAGGTGTTAGGCTGCGGCGTTGAGGTGAAATCCAAGGCAAACAAAGGTCTTGCGACCTTTGACCTTTCTTCGCTTCGTTGGAACAAGGTTATTATCTGTACCGACGCGGACGTGGACGGTTTTCAGATACGCACCCTTATTCTTACAATGATTTACCGTTTAATGCCCACACTTATAAACGAAGGTAAAATCTACATTGCCGAAACCCCGCTTTACGAAATAGGCACAAAGGATATGACATACTTCGCCTATGACGAGAAAGAGAAAATTGACATTCTTGATAAAATAGGCGACGGTAAGTACACAATTCAGCGCTCAAAGGGACTTGGCGAAAACCAACCCGATATGATGAACCTCACCACAATGAACCCCGAAACCAGACGGCTTATAAAGGTTATGCCGCAGGATGCCGAGCGCACCTCGCAGATGTTTGATTTGCTGCTTGGGGACGATTTGCAGGGCAGAAAGGACTTTATTGCCGAAAACGGCTATATGTATCTTGATGAGGCAGACCTGTCTTAATTCGGAATGCGGAATGCGGAATTAAGGAAAAACTTAAGCTCGGTGTTTTAACAGAAAACTGTATGAAAGTATAAATTCGGACTGCGAGGAGATTATAAGGCTTTTAGTTTTTATTACTAAAACTCAAAATAATTCCGCATTACGCATTACGAATTAAGGGAGCGCAATGGAGAATATAATTGTTACAAAAAGTGAAAATTTTGCTGTGAGAATTGTAAACGCGTATAAATACCTCACTTCCGAAAAAAACGAATATGTTATGTCAAAGCAACTTTTAAGAAGCGGCACAAGCATAGGTGCGAATGTCAAAGAAGGTATCAGAGGTCAATCAAAACCGGATTTTTACGCAAAATTCAATATAGCGCTCAAAGAAGCAAGTGAAACCGAATATTGGCTTGAAATCCTTTATGAAACAAATTATATGGATGAAAAGTTGTATGAAAGTATAAATTCGGACTGCGAGGAGATTATAAGGCTTTTAGTTTCTATTACTAAAACTCAAAATAATTCCGCATTACGCATTACGAATTAAGGGAGCGCAATGGAGAATATAATTGTTACAAAAAGTGAAAATTTTGCTGTGAGAATTGTAAACGCGTATAAATACCTCACTTCCGAAAAAAACGAATATGTTATGTCAAAGCAACTTTTAAGAAGCGGCACAAGCATAGGTGCGAATGTCAAAGAAGGTATCAGAGGTCAATCAAAACCGGATTTTTACGCAAAATTCAATATAGCGCTCAAAGAAGCAAGTGAAACCGAATATTGGCTTGAAATCCTTTATGAAACAAATTATATGGATGAAAAGTTGTATGAAAGTATAAATTCGGACTGCGAGGAGATTATAAGGCTTTTAGTTTCTATTACTAAAACTCAAAATAATTCCGCATTACGCATTCCGAATTCCGAATTAAAATGAGGAAGTGAAGTTTGTGGCAACTAAAAAAAAGAAAGAGCCGAGGTCGGTAAAGCCTAAGATTAACGCTTATATTGCCGGTGCGGGGCTTACGGTTGAACAGCCGATAACCGACACGCTCGAAACCAACTATATGCCTTATGCCATGAGCGTTATAGTATCCCGTGCAATACCTGAAATTGACGGCTTTAAGCCCTCGCACAGAAAGCTGCTTTATACAATGTATAATATGGGGCTTTTAAAGGGCAGCACAATAAAATCGGCTAACATTGTCGGACGCACCATGCAACTGAACCCGCACGGCGACGCGGCAATTTACGAAACAATGGTCCGCCTGTCCGAGGGGTATCAAGCGCTTTTGCATCCGTACGTTGCCTCAAAAGGCTCATTCGGTAAAGCATACTCGCGCGATATGGCATACGCCGCCTCGCGTTATACCGAAGCAAAGCTTTCTCCCATTGCGGCAGAACTTTTTTCCGATATAGACAAAGACACGGTAGACTTTGTGGATAACTATGACGCAACCATGAAAGAGCCTACCCTATTCCCCGTTACGTTCCCATCGGTACTGGTTAACGCAAACACGGGAATCGCCGTCGGAATGGCAAGCTCGATTTGTCCGTTCAACCTGCGCGAGGTATGCGAAACCACAATAAGCTATATAAGAGATAACGACATAAATGTTGCGGACACGCTCTTAGCCCCCGATTTCCCGATAGGCGGCAGGCTTTTATATGACCGTTCGGCAATGGAAAAAATTTACGAAACGGGACGTGGCAGTTTCAAGGTAAGAGGCGTTTACGCTTACGATAAATCGCAGAATTGTGTGGATATTACCGAAATTCCCCCGACCACTACAAGCGAGGCGATTATTGAAAAGGTAATTGAGCTTGCAAAGCTTAAAAAAATAACCGAGATAAACGACATTCGCGACGAAACCGATTTAAACGGACTTAAAATAACAATAGATCTTAAGCGCGGAGCAGACCCCGAAAAGCTGATGAAAAAGGTTATGAAAATGACCCCGCTTGAGGACAGTTTTTCCTGCAACTTCAATATTTTAATTGCAGGCTCGCCGCGTGTTATGGGCGTTAAGGAAATCATTTCCGAATGGGTCGCGTTCAGAGAGGAATGCGTCCGCCGCCGCGTTTACTTTAAGCTTTCAAAGGCAAAGGATAAACTGCACCTTTTAAAGGGTCTTGAAAAAATACTGCTTGACATTGATAAGGCAATTAAAATTGTCCGTGAAACGGACGAGGAATCGCAGGTTGTGCCGAACCTGATGATAGGCTTCGGAATAGATGAAATTCAGGCAGAATATGTCGCGGAGATTAAACTGCGCCACTTAAACCGTGAATATATTTTAAAACGCACGGCCGATATTGAAGAATTGATGAAGGAAATCGCCGAGATGGAGGGAGTTTTAAACTCACGCTCAAAGCTTTTAAATATAATAGTTAAGGAACTTAAAGAGGTTGCCGAAAAATACGGGCAGGACAGAAAAACCGAAATTATAAGTGCGGCTGAAGAAAGCGGCGGCGACGAACCCGACGAGCTTGACAATTCGCCCGTAACCCTTTTCTTTACAAAGGACGGGTATTTCAAAAAGATAACCCCGCAGTCACTCAGAATGAGCGGAGAACAAAAGCTTAAAGACGGAGATGAAATCACCCAAACGGCGGAGTCCACCAATGCCGAGGAGCTTTTGTTTTTTACAAACAAATCGCAGGTTTATAAATCCCGTACATCGGAATTTGCCGACGGCAAGGCAAGCGTGCTCGGCGATTATGTACCCTCAAAGCTTGAATTTGAGGAAGCGGAAAACGCCGTGTATATGGTTGCGACCTCCGATTATAAGGGGTATATGCTCTTTGTGTTTGATAACGGCAGAATTGCAAAGGTTCCGCTTTCGTCCTACCAAACAAAGACAAACCGCAAAAAGCTTATAAAGGCATATTGCGATAAATTTACGCTTCACAGCATTTTCTTTATAAAAGAGGAAACCGAGCTGCTCTTAAAATCCACAAACGGACGTATGCTTATTGTTAACACCGCGTCTGTTCCCGCAAAGACCACAAAGGACAACGGCGGCATAGCCGTAATGACCCAGAAACGCGGTCAGCGGCTTTCGGAGGCTGTTGTTTACGAAAGCGGCAGTCTTGAAAACGACCACCGCTACCGCACAAGGAACCTGCCTGCGGCAGGCAGTAAAAAACCCGTTGGTACAGCCGAACAGGAAATGTTTGAGATATAGCAAAAACCGTCCGCTGTTGCGAACGGCTTTGTCGGCACAGGTGCAAACGCATTTATAACAGTGCCGACTGTTAATAATTTAACCTGTTTTTATAAGAATATTCATTTTTTACGGACGGAGAGAAATTTCAATGGCAAAAGAATTGGCAAAGCAATACAACCCGAAAGAGGTTGAGGACAGAATTTACAAAATGTGGCTTGACGGCAGATATTTCCACGCAAAGTGCGAGGAGGGCAAACCGACTTATACAATAGTTATACCGCCACCGAATATTACGGGTCAGCTCCATATGGGACACGCGCTTGACAATACGTTACAGGACATTTTAATTCGTTTTAAGCGTATGCAGGGTTACGATACCTTGTGGGTACCCGGAACGGACCATGCATCTATTGCGACCGAAGCTAAAATTGTTGAAAAAATGCGTAAGGATGGGCTTACGAAAGAGGACGTCGGCAGAGAGGGATTTTTAGAGCGCGCCTGGGAGTGGAAAAAGCAGTACGGCGGAAGAATTATTGAACAGCTTAAAAAGATGGGCTCTTCCTGCGACTGGGAAAGGGAGCGCTTTACCCTTGACGAAGGTTGCAGTAAGGCGGTTAAAGAGGTTTTTGTCCGTCTGTACGAAAAGGGACTTATTTACAGGGGCGAAAGAATTATTAACTGGTGTCCCCACTGCAAGACCTCAATTTCCGACGCCGAGGTTGAATACGAAGAGCAGGCAGGACATTTCTGGCATCTGCGATATCCGTTTAAGGATGGCAGCGGTTACTTAGAGCTTGCAACGACCCGCCCCGAAACATTGCTGGGCGATACCGCGGTTGCCGTAAACCCGAATGACGAAAGATACAAAGACCTTGTGGGCAAAACGCTTATTTTGCCGCTTGTTCACCGCGAAATACCCGTTATTGCCGATGATTACGTTGAAACGGATTTCGGAACGGGCGTGGTTAAGATCACCCCCGCGCACGACCCTAACGACTTTGAAGTGGGTCTGCGCCACAACTTAGAGGTTATAAATGTTTTAACCGATGACGCAAAAATTGTTGCCGATTACCCGAAATATGCGGGAATGGACCGTTATGAGGCACGCAAAGCCATTGTTGCCGACCTTGAAAAAGAGGGCGCGCTTGTAAAAATTGAGGAACACGTTCACAATGTCGGCACCTGCTACCGCTGCGGCACAACGGTTGAGCCGCGCGTATCAAAGCAGTGGTTTGTTAAAATGAAGCCTTTGGCTGAGCCTGCCATTGAGGCGGTTAAAAACGGTGAAACAAAATTTGTTCCGCAGCGTTTTGAAAAAATATATTTCCACTGGCTTGAAAATATCCGCGATTGGTGCATATCACGTCAGCTCTGGTGGGGACACCGTATTCCCGCGTGGTACTGTGCGGATTGCGGCGAGATTACCGTTTCCAAAGAGGACGCGCACTGCTGCGCGCACTGCGGAAGCAAAAATATAACGCAGGACCCCGATACGCTTGATACATGGTTCTCCTCTGCCCTGTGGCCGTTCTCGACCCTCGGCTGGCCCGAAGAAACCGCCGATTTCAAGCACTATTACCCCACAAATACACTGGTTACGGGATATGACATTATTCCTTTCTGGGTTATGCGTATGATGTTCTCGGGAATTGAACAGACGGGCGAGGTTCCGTTTGACACCGTGCTTATTCACGGTCTTGTGCGCGATTCACAGGGAAGAAAGATGTCTAAATCGCTCGGAAACGGCGTTGACCCGCTTGAGGTAATAGATAAATTCGGCGCGGACGCGCTGCGCTTCTCGCTTGCAACCGGCAACAGCCCGGGAAATGATATGCGTTATATTGAAGAACGCGTTGAGGCAAGCCGAAACTTTGCGAACAAGCTTTGGAACGCCGCAAGATTTATTCTTATGAATTTAAAATCCGACGAAGTTCTGCCGCTTAACGGGAACGACTTTGCCCTTGAGGACAAGTGGATTCTCTCAAAATACAACGCGCTTGTGTCCGACGTAACCGAAAACCTTGAAAAATACGAGCTTGGAATGGCTGTTCAAAAGCTTTATGACTTTATCTGGGACGTTTTCTGCGATTGGTACATTGAAATATGCAAATCCCGCTTAAACGGTGAGGATGAAAAAGCCGCCGACACGGCAAGGTCGGTGCTGATATACGTCTTTACGGGTACTTTGGCGCTTTTGCACCCGTTTATGCCCTTTATAACCGAGGAAATTTGGCAGTCGCTGCCGCACAGGGGCGACGCGCTTATGGTGACAAGCTGGCCGGTGTTTAATAAATCGTTTGAATTCACCGCCGAGGAAAGTGATTTTGAAAAGGTTATGGCGGTTATAAAGGCTGTAAGAAACCGCCGCGCCGAAATGAATGTTCCGCCCTCCAAAAAAGCAAAGGTCTGCATTGCAACAAAGTTTAAGGACGCGTTTTTGCTCGGCACAGCATACATCTGTCGGCTTGCCTACGCTTCCGAAGTTGAAATAGGCGAAAGCTTTGAAAGCGAGGGCGCTGTCAGGATTATTACCGACTCCGCAACGGTTTATATGCCGATGCGTGAATTGGTGGATTTTACCGCCGAGCTTGAAAGGCTTAAAAAAGAACTTAAAAAAGCCGAAGAGGATAAGGAGTTTTTTGAAAAGAAGCTTAATAACCCCGGCTTTGTTTCAAAAGCGCCCGCTGCGGTTGTAGAGCAGCAGCGCGAAGGCCTTGATAAGGTGCTTGAAAAAATAAATATGCTAAACAACAGCATTTCCGAAACAGAAAAAATGCTTTAAACCAAAAAAATCCGACCCGGGCGGTTAGCCTCGGTCGGATTTTTTTTAAAATAAAAATTATACCGTTTCGTACAGCTCAGCTGCGGTTGTATCATCATAAGGCGGAATTTTAACAGCAATAATTTCCGAGCGCGATGTAGGAACGTTTTTCCCCACATAGTCGCCGCGTATCGGAAGTTCACGGTGACCGCGATCAATAAGCACGGCAAGCTGAACAGCCGCGGCTCTGCCGAATCTCATAAGCGCGTCAAGCGCGGCGCGTGCAGTTCTGCCCGTATACAGCACATCGTCAACCAGCACAACGTTTTTGCCCACAATGGAAAAGGGAAGCTGCGTAGGGTTTATAACGGGGTCGGGAGATATTGCCGATAGGTCGTCCCTGTAATAGGTAATATCAAGCTCCCCGCACGGAACTCTTACACCCTCAATGCCATATATATTCTCCGCAATTATTTCAGCCAACGCAACTCCGCGCCTTTTAATGCCTATAATGCAAAGATCTTCCGTTCCGTTGTTTCTTTCCAAAATTTCGTGAGAAATACGTTTAAGCGCGCGCGCAATTGCCATATCATCCATAAGCGTTGCTTTATATTTTTCCATATATTAAAAACCTCGCATACATTTTTATTTACCTACACAGAAACGCCTGAATATTTCATCGGCAACCTCATTTGTAACACGCTTGCCTGTAAGCTCATAAAGCGCGGCGATAGCGTCGTCAACACAAACTCCCACCGCGTCAAGAGTACAGCCGTTTTGCAGTGCCGCCGCCGCTTCCGAAACCCCGTCAAGCGCCCGCGCGGCGCAGGCACGCTGTCTTTCGTTCATAAGCACGGCGCTGTCGCAGTCAAGGTGTGTCGTTCCCGAAATTTCGGCTATTGCCGCGCAGAGTTCATCATACCCTTTGCCCGTGCTTGCCGAGGTTAAGACCTTCTTAATCCCTTCAAACTCTTTCATATCGAGCTGAAATTCAAGGTCGGTCTTATTTATAACGGCAATCACATTTCTGCCGCGCACCTTTTCAAGCAAATTACGGTCATCACCGTCAAGCGGATGAGTACAATCAAAAACCGCAAGTATGAGTTCAGCCGACTCTATGCGCTCCACAGCACGCTCTACACCTATGCTTTCCACAATGTCATCCGTGTCCCTTATGCCCGCTGTATCGGCAAGGCGTAGCAGTATATCCCCTACCCTTACGGTATCCTCAACAACATCGCGCGTAGTTCCCGCAATTTCGGTTACTATTGACCGTTCGGCTCTGCTCAGCATATTCATAACCGTGGATTTTCCCACATTCGGCTTCCCCACGATAACGGTTTCAATTCCCTCGCGTATTACCCGCCCGGCATCATAGCTTGAAAGCATATTTTCAAGGCTCTGTTCGGCAGCGTTCAGCATTTTTGCAAAGTTATCCGCATTCAGTCCCTCAATATCCTCATCCGGGTAGTCCGAAAAAGCGGCAATAGACGCCGCCGCCGAAACAAGCTCTTTTTCTATCTTTTCGATTTCTTCACTGATTTTACCGATGTGTGCCGCTCTGGAAAGTCTTAATTCCGATTCCGAACGCGCGGATATAAGCCCCATAATACTTTCAGCCTTTGTAAGGTCGGTCTTGCCGTTTAAAAAAGCTCTTTTTGTAAATTCTCCCGGTTCTGCCGGGTAAGCGCCGTTATTAAGAATAAGCCTTAACACGTCAAGCAGTAAAATTCTGCCGCCGTGAACCGAAATTTCCACAACATTCTCTCCGGTATAGCTCTTCGGCGCTCTGAAAACCGTGGCAACGGCGTCGTCCATTACCTCGTTATTTTTTCTTATTTCGCCGTATGCCGCGCGGTAGCCCTTAAGTGATGATAATTTAACTCCGCTGACAGGAAAAAAGACCTTATCCGCCACATCAAAAGCACTTTCGCCGGATATTCTTATTACCCCGACCGATGCTTCACCTATCGGCGTTGCAATTGCCGCTATTGTTCTTCCCGTCACAATTTTCACCTCTTAAGTATTAACGGTTATTTTTTCCTTTTCCTCGGTATCGGGCGTACCGTTCAGCTCATCAATGGTAACGCTGCTTTCATGCGGAATAGGCTTCCACGTCACCTTTTTAAACAATGCCACATACTGCGTGTAACGCCCTATTATATCAAACGTAGGCCAAGTAAGCGTATACAGAAGTTTCTTTCCAATAGAAATGTGCTTTATCCGTTTATGCTCTACTATAAACAGATACACAGCCGTTACGGTATTTTCAATATACTTTCCGAGCCTATACAATATTCTGAACCATATCGCCAGAAGCACGCCGCAAAGCATTGCCTGAAGTCCCGATCCAACCGTTATTTTAAACGGGAACAGAAACCTTAAAAGTTTTCCTAAGTATGTGCTTCTTGTAAAAAACGCAACCCCGCCTATTCCGTTTGCGTAACAGTAAAACCCGTAAGCAATTACCGAAACCGCCAGCCACCGTGCAATGTTAATAACCGAAAACGGCGTAAGCTGCATAAGCGTATCATAGGACGCCGCCCTGTGCCGTACAGACTCCGCAAGGCCCATTAAGCGGCTTTTGAAATTCTTTTTGCCCTCTTTCTTTTCCTCTTGTTTCCAGCGCGTTTTCAGGAAATGCTTACCGAGAAAAATGTTGGCAAACAAATAAGGTCCTGTTTCGGCAAACGCCTGCAAATGCCCCTTCGACCAGCGCAAGCGCTGTCTTAAGGCTATTTTAAGGCTTACGGGCTGCTCATCGTAAAATTCTGCGGCATCGTTATACGTAATAGGATAGCCTTGAGCTACGGCGTCGGCGGTCAACGCCCTGTCCTCGGTAAGCGAGGTATACTTCCAGCCGTCCCTTACTATCTCGTTTGAAAACAAAAATCCCGTACCCTGAATGTTTGTTGCAAGGCGCAGAACAGAGCGTGCGCGGTGGTTATATCTTATAGATCGCAGCCAATGAAGCGCATATGTTGAAGCAACCCAACATTCATCAAAATTTTTGGTGTTGCGGTATGACGTTATTATTTTTTCGCCCGCGTCAAACGCCTCGTTCATACGGGTTATATAATCGTTTTTTAAAAGATTATCGGCGTCAAACACAAAATACCCCTCAAAAGAGTCCCTGCCGTAGTCCTCCCCTATTTTCTCAAAGAGAAATTGAAGTGCAAAGCCCTTTGTCTTGTGTTCGTTATCAAACCGTTCATAACACACGGCTCCGTGCTTTCTTGCGACCTCGGCTGTGCTGTCGGTACAGTTATCGGCAACAACAAAAACGGTTACAAGACCCGAGGGGTAGTCCTGTTTTGAAATGCTGTCAAGCAGGTTGCCTATAACCTTTTCCTCGTTACGCGCGGCAATTACAACGGCATACTTATGGTTTTTTTGCGCCTTGGGAAATTTGCGTGTAAATAAAAGTCCTATTATCTTAAAAGCAATTTTGTATACAACCAGTGCCGAAAGCACTGCCCCGATTGCGGCATAGACCGAGTTTAAAGCCGGATACCATCCGCCTACCGTTGCCGCAATATTTGCGGCAGACACAAAAGCTGTCATTATTTTTTCCTCATTTTAAATATTTCGCGTTGTAATTATTTATACAGCGCTTAATAATTTCAATTGCCCTGTCCCTATCCCCGATTTCATCAACTGCGGTCTGCTTACCCTCCAGCATTTTGTAAAAGGAGAAAAAGTGCGTCATTTCGTCAAACAAATGGCGCGGCAGGTCGCTTACGTTGTGAAAAGAATTATACGTGGGGTCTTTAAACGGTATTGCAATTATTTTTTCATCATTCTCGCCGCCGTCCTGCATTGTAAGAACGCCTATCGGATAACACTGAACAAGCACAAGCGGGTCAAGAGTTTCGTTGCACAGAACAAGAACATCAAGCGGATCCCCGTCGTCGGCTAATGTGCGCGGAATAAACCCGTAATTTGCGGGATACTGCATTGAAGTATACAAAATACGGTCAAGTATTATGCAGCCCGTCTGCTTATCAAGTTCATACTTCTTTTTATCGCCCCTTGATATCTCAATAACCGATAAAAAATTATCGGGTTTAATGCGGTCAGCCGAAACGTCATGCCATATATTCATAAAAAAACTCCTTGCAGTACAGCGTACACCACTCGCATTGCCGAATGGAATGATTTGATTTAATAAAAACTCCGGAAAACGTATATAACATTTCCCGGAGTTCGTTTTCCGATATAAAGGAGAGCTTATGCCTTAACCTTATTGTAACGGGTAACCAGCGCAGATTTTTTTCTGGCAGCGTTGTTTTTATGAATGATACCCTTAACAGCCGCCTGGTCAATCTTCTTAACGGCAGCGGTTACAACCTCGGAAGCATCGGCAGAGTTAGCGTCAATAGCTGCGTCTGCTTTCTTTATAGCAGTTCTTAAAGCGGAACGATACGCCTTGTTATGTTCATAATTAGCACGGCTTACGAGTACACGCTTTTTAGCAGATTTAATATTCGGCATTGTGACACCTCCCCACACATTTCTCACAGTACAAACTATGATACCACAAACGGCGAAAAAAAGCAATAGTTTTTTTGATTTTATTTGCAATACACAGAAAAAGTATTAAATTTAATAATTGGGTATTGACAAACCGATGCAAAAAACATATTATTAATTTGTTTCATATTTTTACAGTGGAGGAATTAATTATGGTATTTGAAAAAATAAGAAAGATTTTAGCCGAACAGCTCGACGCTAATGAAGACGATATTACCGCCGATACAAAGATTGAAGATGATCTTCACGCCGACAGTTTGGATGTTGTTGAACTTCTGATGTCTATTGAAGATGAATTTGAGGTTGAAATTCCCGATGAGGAAATTGAGAACCTTAAAACCGTAGGCGATGTTGCGGAGTATATTCAGAACAACAAGAAATGATTTTTTAAGGTTTATTGCAAAAACGGTACGCACAAGTAGGTGCGTACCGTTTTCAGTCTGTCGAAAAAGTCCAGTAAAAGCTGGGCTTTTTTACGTAAATATGGTATAATAGAAGCGGTGATGAAAG
>CAKSFK010000004.1 GCA_934454655.1 uncultured Eubacteriales bacterium
TAAACAGAAGGGAGGGAAATACATATGTCAAGAAAATTAAAAAATTGGTTTAAGGCTGCAGGTGTCAGAGCGATTAAGACAGCGGCACAGACCGCCGCCGCGACGATCGGCACGTCGGCTGTTATTTCACAGGTTGACTGGAAACTGGTAGTTTCGGCTTCGCTTCTTGCCGGACTGCTTTCGGTTCTTACTTCCGTCGCCGGTCTGCCAGAGGTTAAAGAAGAATAGGAAGACAAAAAAGCTATGCCCTTACAAGTTAGTCTGTAAGGGCATTTCTTTTTTTGCGACTTCACACGAAAATTCACACGAAATTCTGAAAATGCTTTATTTATAAGCGTTTTAGCGTTGTATATAATGAGTTCGAATCTTCTTCAGCGCGCCAGACCTGTGCGACTATAAAGCACAAAAGCCCAAAACCCTTGAGAAATCAAGGGTTTTTCGCTGTTTTAGTGGCGATTTTTAAAAGATAATTTTAAGGCACAAAACCCAATAGAATGTTCGACTAAAAGGACTTGAACCGGGAAAGCGTGTATTTCTCGAAATCAGACCTCATTTTTTATATGAGAATTTATTGCTGCCTCACTACCCGGACTAGAACCAAAGTTATATATAGACCGTAATTTCTTTTGTTCCTATAAAGATTTTACGGTCTTTTTTATGCCTGTTTTTCCTCCTTGCAGACGAATACATAACAATTTCGTTTCTTTCTCTTGTACTTAAATATATATGGTATTTTTCTGTTTTCATACTATCCACCTCGCTGCTTTTATCTGATTTGATGATATATTAAAGAGAAAATTTTATCAAATATGCAAAAAAGGCTTCTGCCCAAAACAGGGCAAAAGCCTTAAAAATTATGCGATTTTGGAGGTTAGTTGCAAACCAAGGGGGACTATTCCCACTCAATAGTTGCCGGGGGTTTGGAGGTAATATCATACACTATACGGTTAACGCCCTTTACCTCGTTTACTATACGGCGTGAAGCGGCGTCAAGCACTTCGTATGGGATACGCGCCCAATCGGCTGTCATAAAATCGCTGGTCATAACGGCGCGGAGGGCTACGGTGTAATCATATGTTCTGAAATCCCCCATAACACCGACAGAACGCATATTTGTAAGAACGGCAAAATACTGACCTATTTCACGGTCAAGTCCTGCGTTTGCCACTTCTTCACGGAAAATTGCGTCGGCATCCTGCAAAATTGAGATCTTTTCGCGCGTCAACTCTCCGATTATTCTGACGCCCAGTCCGGGACCCGGGAACGGCTGACGGTATACCATATTTTCCGGCATACCGAGTTCAAGACCTACCTTACGCACCTCATCCTTGAACAGATCTCTGAGCGGCTCGATAATCTCGTCAAATTCCACATGATCGGGCAGACCGCCTACATTGTGGTGGCTCTTTATAAGCGCGGCGTCGCCCACGCCGGACTCAATGCAGTCGGGGTATATAGTGCCTTGAACAAGGTAATCCACCTTGCCGATTTTCTTAGCCTCCGCCTCAAAAACACGGATAAATTCACGGCCGATAATTTTGCGCTTTTGCTCAGGCTCGCTTATTCCTCTTAACTGCCCCAAAAACTGCTCGGACGCATCCACTGAAATAAGATTGATATTATAAGTACCCTTAAACAGCTCGTTGACCTGCTTTGCTTCATCCTTTCTGAGCAGTCCGTGGTCAACAAATATGCAGGTAAGGTTATTGCCTACTGCTTTGTTCAGGAGCAGTGCCGCAACCGAACTGTCTACACCGCCCGAGAGGGCGCAGAGGACCTTTTTATCACCTATTTTATTCTTTAAATTTTCTATGGTGCGATGTGTAAACGAGGTCATCGTCCATTCACCCTTACATTCGCAGACGTTGTAAAGGAAGTTCCTTATCATTTGAGAGCCGAGCGGGGTGTGCATAACCTCGGGGTGGAACTGAACGGCGTACAGTTTATCTGACGCGTTTTCCATTGCCGCAACAGGACAAACGCCGGTTTTACCGACGATTTTAAAGCCCAAAGGCACCTGCTTAATGTAGTCTGTATGGCTCATCCAGCAGACAGTTTTTGATGAAATATCGGAAAACAGTTTACTGCTGTTATCGACCTTGACCTCAACTTTGCCGTATTCACTGGCACCGGCTTCAACAATGCCCCCGAGCATATGCGCCATAAGCTGAGCGCCGTAGCATATGCCCATAACGGGTATTCCGAGCTCAAAAAGTTCCTTGCTGTAAAGAACGGCATTTTCGCCGTATACGCTTTTAGGACCGCCGGTGAGGATTATTCCCTTATATCCTGCCGCTTTTATTTCCTCGATAGGGGCAGTGTAAGGTCTTATCTCGGAATAAACGTTATTTTCTCTTACTCTTCTTGCTATCAGCTGATTATACTGACCGCCGAAGTCAAGCACTAGAATCTTTTCCATTTTAACCTCCGCTTTTTTTAAAAAACACATATAATACACTTTATTATATAACAAACCGCCCGTTTTGTCTATCCCAAAAAGAGCGGTTTTTAAAAATTTTATTCTACTGTGACCGATTTTGCAAGATTTCTCGGTTTGTCAATGTCACAGCCGTTATAAAGCGCTACATAATAAGAGTAAATCTGGAACGGAAGCACCTCCAAAGAGGCCAAGAGCAACGGGTCTGTTTTGGGAATGTAAATAACTTCCTCCGCCTCGTTCTCAATTTCCGTGTGACCCTCGGTGGCGCAGGCAATAACATATGCCCCGCGGGCGTGAACCTCTTTGATGTTGCTTAGAAGTTTATCGTAAAGCGCTTCGTATGCCGCGAGGGCGATAACCGTTCTGCCCTCCTCAATAAGGGAGATCGTGCCGTGCTTAAGTTCACCCGCGGCGTATGCCTCGGAGTGAATGTATGAAATTTCCTTTAATTTAAGGGAGGCTTCAAGGGAAACCGCATAATCGATGTTTCTGCCTATGAAGAACAGTGATTCGGGTTTGCCGCACAGTTTAGCCATTTCCTTAACCTTTGGCTCTGAGAGGAGAACCTTATTTGTGAGCTCGGGCAAACGGCAGATATCGTCAAATATTTTCTCGACGCGGACTGAATCCATTGTGCCGAGAATTCTTGCCGCCCAGACCGCTATAAGATAAAGCACCGAAAGCTGGGTTGTGTATCCCTTTGTGGTGGCTACTGCAATTTCGGGACCTGCCCAGGTGTATATGACATCATCTGCCGCGTTGGCTATCGAACTGCCCACAACGTTTACAACAGCGAGCGTGTGCGAACCCAAACGTTTTGCTTCCCTTAGAGCGGCGAGCGTGTCGGCGGTTTCTCCGGACTGACTTATTATTACTGTGAGCGTTCTGTCGTCCGTTATCGGATTGCGGTAACGGTATTCACTGGCATAGTCAACATTTGTGGGTATTCTGAGCATTTCTTCAAAAACGTATTTACCTACCATTCCCGCGTGGTACGCGGAACCGCAGGCGACAATCTCTATCCTGTTTATCTGTTTCAGCTTTTCCGCATTTAATTTTAAGCCCTCAAATACTATATCTCTGCCCTTAATCCTGCTTTCGATCGTTTGCTTTACGGCGCTCGGCTGTTCCATAATTTCTTTCATCATAAAGTGGTCGTAACCGCCTTTTTCAGCGGCGGCAACATCCCAGTTTACAACCGACGGGGCGCGGTGAATCTCATTGTTTTCGCTGTCATACAGCTTAACCTCTTCAGGCGTTATAACAGCTGTTTCGTTGTCCTCAATATAGAGAATATCGCGTGTGTGGGAAACGACAGCCGTTACGTCGGACGCGATGTAATTGGCGTCTTTATCAAGACCTATTATAAGCGGGCTGAATTTTCTTACGGCAATTACGGTATCGGGGAAGTCGGAGCAGAGGATGCCCAAGGCGTAAGAACCCTCAAGTCTTGACACCGCTTTTGACACTGCCGAGAAAAAATCCCCATTGTAATATTTTGATATAAGCTGGGGGATAACCTCTGTATCGGTTTCGCTTGCAAATTTAAAACCGTCTTTTTTAAGCTCTTCCTTAAGTACAGCGTAGTTTTCGATTATACCGTTATGGACGACCGCGAACTTCCCGTCGCCGCTTAAATGGGGGTGGGCGTTCTCGGGCGAGGGCTTGCCGTGTGTTGCCCAACGCGTGTGGCCTATGCCTGCCGTTCCGTTTATGTTACGGCCGTTTTCCGTTTTTTCTTTAAGATTGGCTATACGCCCGATTGTTTTTTGAGTTTCGATTTTCCCGTTGTTTATTACAGCAATTCCAGCAGAGTCATATCCTCTGTATTCAAGCTTTTCAAGTCCCTCAAGCAGGAAACCGGCTGCATTGGTTTTTCCTGTAAAACCTACTATTCCGCACATAAAAAATACACCTTTCCGCGGTATGCTGCTGCGGAAAGGCGCAATTTTTTGGGCGCAAGCCGAAAAGGCGGGAATAAAATATGAATATCTCCGCCGCTTTTGTATTACAATCCGTACATACATACCGTTTTAAAATATTTTCTTGACATAGCAAGGCGTCTTTGTTTCGGGATCACTCCCGGTTTTTAAACACCTGTTTACGACATGTCTGCCGTGGGGCATCCGCCGAATATTTCGATGCTCCCCAACCTCGTCAACCGCTATGCCATATGTACGGTCCCGGCGCTTAAATTACTTAAAAACGGTTTCCTTTCTGTATTATTTTATGGCAATAACCGTTTACTACATTTTAATCCAAATACGGTTAAATGTCAATAATATTTTCCCGTGACCGCTGTGCGGCTAAATTTTGTTAAGGTGTATTTTTTCAAGCGGAGAAATGCCGAGCGACCTTGCAAAATCCTCAACCCCTGCCTGTGCGTCGGTATCGATCAGGGAACGGGGATCGTGGGCATCACAGCCGATTACCGTATCCGCCCCGACCTTTGCCGCTGTTTCAAAAAATCTTTTTGAGGGATAAGATCTTCCTGTGCTGTGGCCCAGCATATTGATCTCAAGCGGTATGCCGCATTTTTTTGCCTCATTGCAAAGGAGTGTCATTTCTTCACGGTAAAATTCTTCATCGCCAGTAAAATTGCAGAGATCGGGGTGGGCAATGTAGCTGAAGCTGCCGGTTGAAATTCCCTCTGTTACGGTATTTACATATTCCGTCAGTATTTTTTTATCATCACACGGGGAACCTGTATATATGCCGTTTTGCTCGCTGCGGAGAAAGTGTTGCCCCATTATGAGGTAGTCAACGCCGTAATCACGGCAGAAACGGCAAAGGGAATCAAAAATATCCGGGAAATATTCCGCCTCAAAACCCACGTACACGGTTATGTCGTTTTTATATTCATCGGCAAGCTTTTTAACCGTGCTTATATATTCGGGCGCTTCCTTTACGGTCATCCGCATACCCGAAACAAATCCGTTTTTGTAAAACTGCGGAGAGTGATCGGAAAAGCCCAGAATTTCAAACCCTGATTTTATTGCGTTTTCAATATATTCCCGTTCGCTGCCGACGGCGTGTCGGCACCTTGGAGTGTGCGTATGGTAATTGGCTTTCATTCGGCAGACCTCCGTCAACTTTTTATCCGTTGAGATGCGCTTAAAACATCATTTTTTTATCGTATATAGATATTATAAACACCTGCCGTGCATTTTTCAAGTTAAACATATCCGAAAACCTGTTTTTGTTGACAATAATGAAAAAAAAGGTATAATTATAGTAGGCGGTACAATCTGACAAACTTTCCGATAAGGGAAGCTTTGTACTCCGATTGCATTGCATAGGAAATCAAAATCAAACGGAATATTTGCCCGTTTTCGCTGTTCAACCTCAAATGTTGACGCGGGATTTTTATTTTTAAGGGGGATTTGCGTATGCAGGAAGAAATCAACGAGCTTATAAGTGAAAAAAAGTATTCCAAGCTGCGAGAAATGCTGTCCGAAATGAATCCTGCCGATATAGCGCAAATTTTAGAAGACGTGCCGGAGCGCGAGCTTCCCGTTATATTCAGAATTCTGCCGAAAGAGCTTGCGGCAGAGGTTTTTGTTGAAATGGACAGCGAAATGCAGCAGCTGCTTATTGAAGCGTTCAGCGATACCGAGCTGCGCGAGGTTATGAACGAGCTGTTTATGGACGATACCGTTGATATTGTCGATGAGATGCCCGCAATCGTTGCAAAGCGCATATTAAGACAGACAGACCCCAACACCCGAAAAATGATAAATCAGCTGTTGGCTTACCCTGACGACAGCGCTGGCAGCATTATGACCACCGAATATATCGACCTGAAAAAGAGTATGACGGTGGAGCAGGCGTTTGACAGGATACGCAGAATAGGGCTTGACTCCGAAACCATATACACCTGTTATGTGACCGACGCAAGCCGCCACCTTTTGGGGATCGTAACGGTCAAGCATTTGCTGCTGAGCGACAAAACCACGGTTTTAAGCGATATAATGGATGAAAACATTATTTATGCCAACACCCTTGATGACAAGGAGGAGGTTGCCGGTCAGTTTGAAAAATACGACCTTATGGCACTGCCGGTTGTTGACAAGGAAAACCGACTTGTGGGAATTGTAACGGTTGACGACGCCATCGACGTTATCCAGGATGAGGCGACAGAGGATATTGAAAAGATGGCGGCAATACTTCCGTCGGACAAGACCTATTTCCGCACAAGCGTTTTTTCAACCTTTAAGGCGCGTATACCGTGGCTTCTGCTCCTTATGATATCGGCAACGTTTACCGGGGCTATAATTTCGGGATTTGAGGAAAAACTCACGGTGTTCCCGGCGCTTATTGCGTTTATACCGATGCTTATGGATACGGGAGGAAACTCGGGAAGTCAGTCCTCGGTAACGATAATACGCGGCATTTCGCTCGGCGACATTGAATTTAAGGATATATTCCGTGTTATCTGGAAGGAATTCAGGGTGGCACTTATATGCAGTGCGACCCTTGCCGCGGTTAACTTTGTGAAGATGCTGTTGGTTGATTACTATATGCTTCACACATTCGATCCCGGAAAGCAGGTCGCGGAAATTGCTGTTGTGTGTTCCACTCTGTTCTTTACGGTAATTGTGGCAAAGCTTATAGGCTGTTTCCTGCCGATTGTCGCAAAGAAAATCGGCTTCGACCCGGCTGTAATGGCGAGCCCGTTTATAACTACGATCGTGGACGCCATATCGCTGTTTATTTACTTTAATATTGCAATAGTCCTTCTGGGAATATGAAAACAGGAAGATGGGGCTGTCGGGTTAAGACAGCCTTTTTTTGCGCTACTGACGGACAAAAGGCTTTTGTTGCTTATTTTGCTTGAAAAAATATGCGGCATAGTGTATAATATATACTGCATAATTATGAAAGCAGGTGCGGTATGACAAGAAAACAGGCAAGGGAAGAGGCTTTTGTTCTTGTATTTGAAAAACAGTTCAACAACAGCAGCACGGATGAAATTTTGGAAACGGCAAAAGAAGTGCGCGATCTTGAACCGGACGATTATATTTTAAACGTCTTTCGCGGCGTTTACGAACACGCCGAGGAACTGGACGGTATTGTTTCGGAATATTCCGTGGGATGGTCGGTCGGCAGAATTTCCAAAACCGCACTTTGTATTTTGCGCCTTGCGATATATGAAATGAAGTATATGGACGATATTCCCGTTTCCGTTTCAATTAACGAGGCGGTTGAGCTTGCGAAAAAGTATGCTACTCCGTCCGACGCCTCTTTCATAAACGGTATTCTCTCGTCGGTAGCTAAGGTATGCGGCTGAATTTGCATGCCGTCACGGTAAAACAGCTTAACACATATGTCAAGTCGCTGTTGGACGGCGACGTGCATTTGCAGTGCGCCTGCGTAACGGGCGAGCTTTCAAATTTTAAAAGACATTACCAAAGCGGTCATTTTTATTTTACGTTAAAGGACGCCGACGCTGCCGTGCGCTGTGTTATGTTCCGTTCTTATGCGTCGGCGGTGGGCTTTGAGCCGCGCGACGGTATGCAGGTTGTTGTAACCGGCAGAGTTTCGCTTTACGGAAAGGACGGTCAGTACCAGCTGTACTGCGAGCAGCTTTTTGCGGCGGGCGCGGGGGATTTGGCGCTCAAGTTTGAACAGCTTAAAGAAAAGCTTGAAAAAGAGGGGCTGTTCGAGCAGTCGCGCAAAAAACCGTTGCCAGCGTACCCTCAAAGAATTGCCGTTGTAACATCGGAAACGGGCGCCGCCGTGCAGGACGTTTTAAATATTTTAGGCAGGAGATTTCCTTTGACTGAGGTTGTGCTGTGTCCGGTTTCGGTTCAGGGGGACGCGGCTGTTCCCGAAATGCTTGACGCACTTGACAGACTTTACAGACTGCCCGGGACGGACATTATAATAATAGGCAGGGGCGGCGGCTCTGCGGAGGATCTGTGGCAGTTTAACGACGAACGGCTGGCAAGAAAAATATATGAGTCGCCTGTGCCTGTAATATCAGCCGTAGGTCACGAAACCGATTTTACAATATGCGATTTTGTTTCCGATCTGCGCGCGCCCACACCCTCTGCCGCGGCTGAGCTTGCCGTGCCTGACAGGGAGGAGCTTTGTGACAGGCTGCTTAAATACCGCGCGCTTTTAAAGGCGAGGCTTACCGCCGTGTATTCTTATTGCGAATCACGTTTTGAACGCCTTAATTCCCGCTATGCCCTTAAAACACCCGAAAATGTTATTATTTCGGGCAGACTTGAAAGGGTTGACATGGCGGGCGGAAAACTTTTGAGCCTTTTGGACGGCGTGCTGAGCGGCAAAAGCGCGTCACTCGGCGAAACCGCCGCAAGGCTGGACGCTTTAAGCCCTCTTAAAACACTTTCGCGCGGATATACCGCCGCGTTTAAGGGCGGAAGTTTGCTGCGTTCCGTTAATGATGTAAACCGGGACGATATTATTGATATTAAATTTAAAGACGGCACCGCCGTTTGTAGGGTTACTGATAAGGAGCGGATAAAATGAGCCGAAATACCGATTTTGAAAAATCGCTTGCCGAGCTTGAAAAAATAGTGGAAACGCTTGAAAGCGGCGAAGCCACGCTTGAAGAATCAATGAAACTGTTTGAACGCGGAGTAAAGCTTTCGGACGATTGCCGAAAGACGCTTTATGAGGCAAAGCAAAAAATTATGACCCTTACCGACGCGGAGGAAGAAAATGAGCAGGACGTTTGAGAGATTTTTGCCGGATATTGAAGCAAAACTGCAATCCGCCACGGCAGAAAGCGGCGGGGCGCGCGGCACCGCGTCGGACGCTATGCGTTACAGCCTCCTTGCGGGAGGAAAAAGAATAAGACCCGTTTTGCTGCTTGAATTTTACACGCTTTGCGGCGGGAGTGATAAAAAGGCGATTGATTTTGCCGCCGCAATCGAGATGATACATACCTACTCGCTTATACACGACGACCTGCCATGTATGGACAACGACGATATGCGCCGCGGCAAGCCCTCGTGCCACAAGGCGTTCGGGTACGATACGGCACTGCTTGCGGGGGACGCACTGCTCACGCTTGCTTTTAAAACGGCGGCGGAAACATCGGGTCTGCCCGACGGACGTGTTTTAAAGGCAATAGGGGTTTTGGCTGAGAAATCCGGCATACGCGGTATGGTCGGCGGGCAGGTGTGCGACCTTATGTTTGAAAAAACAGGTACCGATATTGACGGACTTAAGGAAATGTACCTTAAAAAAACATCCTGTCTGCTTGAAGCCGCGGCAATGTGCGGCTGTATACTTGCCGGCGCTGACGAAAAAACGGTTTCATATGCCGAAAAATACGCTGCCGCACTGGGGCTGAGCTTTCAGATAACCGATGATATTCTTGACTGCACTTCGGATGAAAAGACACTTGGAAAGCCGATAGGCAGTGATGAAAAAAACGGAAAGACCACATATGTTTCGCTTTTGGGAATTGAAGGAGCCAAAGCCGCGGCAAACGCGGCGGCAAAGCAGGCACTGGGCGAGCTTGAAAAGTTTAAGGGCGACAAAACGGCTCTTAGGGAACTCACAAATTTTCTATTGGAACGAAAGAATTAAAAGGACTGTTATGGCAATTGGAGTACAGGCTGTTAAGCAAGATAAATTCTCCCGCTGATGTTAAAAAAATAGAGGAAAACGATATACCCCTGCTGTGTCAGGAACTGCGCGACTGCATTGTTAAGACCGTTTCAAACAACGGCGGTCATTTGGCCTCCAACCTCGGTTCGGTTGAGCTTACGGTTGCACTGCACAGAAGCTTTTCCTCACCGAACGACTCGGTTATATTCGATGTGGGTCACCAAAGCTATGCTCACAAGCTTTTAACCGGGAGGTTTAAGGATTTTTCCACCATAAGAACCGAAAACGGACTTTCGGGATATATGCGGCCGGAAGAAAGCTGTCATGACCCGTTTATAACGGGACACAGCAGTAACTCAATATCTGCGGCATACGGTATTTACCGAGCAAAAAAGCTGAAGGGCGAAAGCGGAACGGCGGTTGCCGTTATTGGGGACGGTGCGCTTACGGGCGGTATGGCTTATGAGGCGCTTAATAACGCGGGTTCGGGCAGAAGCAACTTTATTGTTGTGCTTAACGACAATAAAATGTCCATTTCGCGCAATGTGGGCGCGCTTGCGCGCAGCCTTACAAAAATGCGTAACAAACCCCATTACCACCATTTCAAATATGCATTCAGCCATATCCTGCTGTCTGTTCCCTTTGTGGGGAAACGGCTCAACAACGCGTTTTTCGGGCTTAAAGAAACGCTGAAAGGCATTGTATATAAAAACAACATTTTCTCAGCCCTCGGTTTTAACTATTTAGGACCGGTGGACGGTCATAACGTTAAGGCAATGGAACAGCTTTTTAAAATAGCGCAGACATATCAGCGCCCGTCGCTTATACACGTTATAACAACCAAGGGCAAGGGCTATGCTTATGCCGAAAGCTCACCTAAGGATTATCACGGAGTTTCACCGTTTGATATCGACAGGGGAGCGGAAACAAGCGGAAAGCCGACATTTTCGCTTGTTGCGGGAAGGACGCTCTGTGAACTGGCGGAAAGCGACGAAACCGTTTGCGCGGTTACCGCCGCTATGACCTCGGGAACGGGACTCAGCGAATTTTCGGGCAGGTTTAAAAACCGATTTTTTGACGTCGGTATTGCCGAGCAGCACGCGGTAACCTTTTCGGCGGGGCTTGCGGCAAAGGGGATGAAACCGTTTTTTGCGGTTTATTCTTCCTTTTTGCAAAGAGGATTTGACCAGATAATTCACGATGTGGCAATAGGAAAGTATCCCGTAATACTGCTTATTGACCGTGCGGGAATCGTCGGCGAGGACGGGGAGACCCATCAGGGAATATTCGATGTTTCTTATTTAACGCTTATCCCGGGAATGACGGTGTATTCGCCCTGCTATTACAGCGAGCTTGCAAACGATATAAAAATTGCCGCGAAAAACAACAGCTTTTGCGCCGTGAGGTATCCGCGCGGATGTGAAACCGCCGAGCCGGATATTGACCTTACGGGCGATTATACGGTTTTGCCCGGAGGCGGACGGCGCGCGATTGTAACCTACGGCAGAATATTTGCAAACGCGCTTGAAGCACAGGCGGATTTAGGGGACGTAACGGTTATAAAGCTTAATAAAATTTATCCGCTCGGCGGCGAGTTTACCGATGAGCTTTTAAAGTTTGATGAGATATACTTTTTTGAGGAAAGTGTAAAATCGGGCGGCATCGGCGAGCTTTGCGGTGCGGCGCTGCTTGAAAAGGGATATAGGGGAAAATATAAAATACACGCAATCAATAACAAATTTGTGCCGACATCGTCGGTTTCGTCGGCTTTGAGGGTAAACGGTCTTGACAGCGACGGAATGATTAAGGCTTTGAGGGATAACGATGAGTGAAAAAAAGAGATTGGACTCGGCACTTTTTGAACAGGGCTTTGCCGAAAGCCGCGAAAAGGCAAAGGCGCTTATTATGTCGGGCATAGTTTACGTTAACAACCAAAAATGCGATAAAGCCGGAGAAAGCGTAAAACCCGATGATAAAATTGAGGTAAGAGGGGAAACCTTAAAATATGTAAGCCGCGGCGGATTAAAGCTGGAAAAGGCAATGAAAAGCTTTAACATAAGCCTTGAAAATTGCATTTGCGCGGATATAGGCGCATCAACCGGCGGCTTTACCGACTGTATGCTGCAAAACGGCGCGGTTAAGGTTTATTCAATAGACGTAGGCTACGGTCAGCTTGCGTGGAAGCTTCGCACGGACGCGCGGGTCGTCAACCTTGAACGCACAAATTTCCGTTACGTAACAAGCGAACAGGTGCCGGATATGCTGGACTTCGCATCGGTTGATGTGTCGTTTATATCGCTTTACCACATTCTCCCGGTTTTGAGGACACTGCTTAAGGACGGCGGCAGGGCGGTTTGCCTTATAAAGCCGCAGTTTGAGGCAGGGAGAGAAAACGTCGGCAAAAAGGGCGTTGTAAGAGATAAATCGGTTCATATAGCGGTTATAAAGAAAATAATGGGTCTTATCAGGGACGACGGATTTTCACTTTTGGGGCTGGATTATTCTCCCATTAAAGGGCCTGAGGGAAACATTGAGTACCTGTGTTATATTGAAAAAAACGGCGCGGCGGAGAACCTTTGCGGGAAAACAGCCGAGCAGGTGGCTGACGAATCGCACGAGGCGCTGAAAGGATGATGTTATGAAGGTTGCGGTAATTCCTAATCTTGATAAGTACGGCTCGGCCGAGGTTGTGGATAAGCTCGGCATTATGCTGAAAAACGAGGGAATACAGGCTTTCCTGCCGGAAAATATTGCCGGCGAAAACTTTGAACATCTGCCCGAGGATATGTTATACAAAACCGCCGATATTATTATAACGATCGGCGGCGACGGCACCATTATACGCTATGCAAAGCGCGCCGCAATTGATAATAAACCGGTGCTCGGAATCAATGCGGGCAGGGTTGGGTATCTTGCAAACATAGAACAGAACGAGCTTTCGCTTATATCAAAGCTTAAAACAGAAGGATATTTTGTTGAAAAACGTATGATGCTTTCTGTCAGGGTGTGCGAAAACGGAAGAACGGTAGGCGAATACAACGCGCTTAACGACGCGGTTATTACAAGCGGATTTATCTCGAGAATAATAGATATTTCCGTGTTTTTGGGAAAAGATTCAATAAGCTACCGCGCCGACGGGCTTATAATCTCAACTCCGACAGGCTCAACAGCCTATTCAATGTCTGCGGGGGGACCTATAATCGACCCGCTTGCCGAATGTATGTGCATAACCCCCATTTGCTCACATTCCCTTTCCGCAAAACCCATTCTTCTGGGGGCGGACAATACCATAAAGCTTAAGGCTTACTCAAGAAAAAGGACGGATATTTATCTTACGGTGGACGGCAGAAAGGTTTGCGCCGTCAAGCCGTTTACGGATATATATATAAGAAAATCAAGGCAGTTTGTAAAGCTTATAAGACTTAACGACAGGTCGTTTTACAAAACGCTTTCAAACAAATTTAAAGACGGCAGGAGTATGTAGCTTATGAAAAGCAAAAGACAGGAAGAAATACTGCGGCTGATAAAAAATAAAATATTTTTAACCCAAGAGGAACTTCAGGGTGAACTTACGAACCTCGGCTACAACGTGACCCAGTCAACGGTATCAAGGGATATAAAGGAACTGAGAATCGTTAAGGGACACGATGAAAACGGGAATTACCGTTACATTTCGGGCAGTCAATCGGGTGAAAACGCAAGGAACGATTCGCACTATAAGGAACTTTTTACAAGAGCGGTTAAAAGCATTGCGTTTTCGCTTAACAATATTGTTATTAAATGCTATAACGGTATGGCGTCAAGCGCCTGTGTTGCGGTTGACGAGCTTTACGGCGATATGATGCTCGGTTCTCTTGCGGGGGACGACACAATAATAATAGTTACCGGCGGCGAGGCTCTGTCGGCGGCGCTGGCGGCAGAGCTTAACAACCTTTTAAAATAAGCGGGGAAGAAAGATGCTTAAGTTTCTTCATATTGAGAACATAGCGGTTATTGAGCGCTCCGATATTGAATTTACCGACGGTTTTAATGTTTTGACAGGCGAAACGGGAGCTGGAAAATCAATAGTTATTGACGCAATAAACGCCGTGCTCGGAGAAAGAACCTCAAAAGAACTCATACGCGCCGGATGCGACACCGCAGAGGTGTCGGCGGTTTTCGGCGGTCTTGATGAAAAAACGGTTGAGGCGCTGCGCCGCAGCGGCACCGAACCGGATGAGGACGGCAATATTATCATACGCCGCAAATTATCGGCGTCGGGAAAAGGTCTTATAAAGCTTAACAATAAACCGATAACCGCAACGGAACTAAGGGAAGTAGGCAAACTGCTTGTCAATATCCACGGTCAGCACGATAATCAGGCGCTCCTTGACCCCGAGCACCACCTCGATTACATAGACGCGGTGGCTGACGACGACCCGATAAAGGGTAAATATTACGCGGAGTTCAGGGAGTTTAATCGCATACGCCGCGAACTAGAAGCCACCGAAACGGACGAGGACGAAAAGCGGCGGCAGACCGATCTTCTTAAATACCAGATAAACGAGCTCGAAAGCGCGGCGGTAAAGCCCGGGGAATATTCGGAATTAAAGAAAAAAATTGAAATCGCAAAGGGCTGGCAGGCAACCGTTGAGGCGCTTCTCTCCGCATATAACGCGCTTAACGGCGACGATGATAAATACGGTGCGGGCTCTCTTGCCGAAAACGCCGCAAAGTCGCTGTCGTCGCTTAAAAACCCCGAGTGGGAAAAACGTGCCGAAAAGCTTTTGGAGGCGGCGGAAATTATTGGGGACGTTAAGGACGGAATTTCCGATTTTCTTGATAACCCCGCTTTTTCCGAGATTGACCGGGACGCGGTGAACGCAAGACTTGACACGCTTGAAAGGCTTATGGCAAAATACGGCGGCAGTGAAGAGAAAATGCTTGAATTCCTGTCGGACGCGCAAAAAAAGCTGGAGGATATCCGATTTTCGGATAAAAGGGCAGAGGAGCTTTCAGAGCTGCTTGACCGTTCGACTGAACGCCTTGTGGCACTGGGAGCAAAGCTTACCGCAGCACGCAGAGCGGCGGCGGCGGACTTTGAAAAGCAAGTTTGCGGAATACTCGGTTATCTTAATATGCCCGACGTGCGTTTTACGGTAAAAACCGAAACCGGCAGGTACACAAAGCGCGGCTGCGACACGGCGGAGTTTATGATCTCGGCAAACAAAGGCGAAAACGTTAAGCCGCTTGCAAAAATTGCCTCGGGCGGTGAGCTTTCGCGCGTTATGCTTGCAATTAAAAGCGTTTTGCTTGACCGCGACAGCGTGGGCACAATGATATTTGACGAGATTGACACGGGGATCAGCGGTTACACCGCGGGAAAGGTCGGCGTGCAGTTAAGGCGCGTATCACGCAACCGTCAGGTAATATGCGTTACGCACTTAGCACAGATAGCCGCTATGGCGGATAATCATTTGCTTATAAGCAAAACATCGTCAGGCGGCAGAACATTTACCGCCGTTGAGCCGCTCTGCGGCGACGGCAGAATAAACGAAATCGCCCGTATAATGTCGGGCGCGGAAATAACCGAGAATCTTTATAACTCGGCTAAGGAATTACTGGACAGGAGCAAAGAAATATGAAAATTTACGATGAACTGGTTGCGCGCGGACTTATAGCGCAGGTTACCGATGAGGAAGAAATACGCGAGCTTATCGATAATGGCAAGGCGACATTTTATATAGGTTTTGACCCGACTGCCGACAGCCTTCACGTTGGACATTTTATGGCGCTTTGCCTCATGAAACGCCTGCAAATGGCGGGAAACAGACCTATTGCCCTTATCGGCGGCGGAACGGGTTATATAGGCGACCCCTCGGGCAGAACGGATATGCGTTCTATGATGACGCCCGAGCAGATACAGCATAACTGCGACTGCTTTAAAAAGCAGATGAGCAGATTTATCGAGTTCGGCGAGGGCAAGGCACAGATGGTAAATAACGCCGACTGGCTGTTAAACCTTAACTACATTGATTTGCTGCGTGACGTAGGCGCATGCTTTTCGGTTAACAATATGCTCAGGGCTGAGTGCTATAAGCAGAGAATGGAAAAGGGACTCAGTTTCCTTGAGTTCAACTATATGATAATGCAGAGTTACGATTTTTACCACCTGTTCAAAGAGTACGGCTGCAATATGCAGTTCGGCGGCGACGACCAGTGGTCCAATATGCTGGGCGGAACAGAGCTTATACGCAGAAAGCTCGGCAAGGACGCTTTTGCCATGACCATTACGCTGCTGCTTAATTCAGAGGGCAAGAAAATGGGCAAGACCGCGTCGGGCGCGGTGTGGCTTGACCCCGAAAAGACTTCTCCGTACGAATTTTATCAGTACTGGCGCAATGTTGCCGATGCGGACGTGCTTAAGTGCATACGAATGCTCACCTTCCTGCCGCTTGAGGAAATTGACAAAATGGACAGCTGGGAGGGCAGTCAGCTTAACACAGCAAAGGAAATTCTTGCCTTTGAGCTTACAAAGCTGGTTCACGGCGAGGAAGAGGCTCAAAAGGCTCAGTCGGCGGCAAGGGTAATATTTGCCGGCGGCGGTTCGCACGAGAATATGCCGTCAACCCTGCTTTCAGAAAGCGATTTAACCGACGGCAGAATAGGTCTGCTTGACGTTATGGTTAAGGGCGGGCTTGCATCCTCAAAGGGCGAGGCAAGACGTCTTGTAAGGCAGGGCGGAGTGAGCGTCGGGGACGAAAAGATAACCGACGAACAGTATTCGCTCGGCATTGAAGAGCTTAAATGCGGCGTTGTGGTTAAAAAGGGTAAGAAGGTATTTCACAAATTCTCGGTTTAGATTATTCTGGCTTACCTACGCAGCCCACCGTCCCGACGTAACCTATAAGATCCCATCCGTTAAGGCGGTTTTATACCGTAACCTCGCTTCCGTTCGGCACTTTACCGATTAGGCAAGCGAGAATAATCCAAATCCGTTTTTTGAGCGCGGATTTCTCGCATTGCCGCGTTAAAATACTCGTTAATCCGTTAGGATTAACTGCGTTTTGTGCCTTGCTCTGCAAAAAATCCGCTCCTCAAAAAATTGGCGACCCAAAACGAGCGCAATTTTCGTGTGGATTTTTATGCGAAGGATGCGATAAGGCTTTCGCCTTATAAAGACGACAAGTTAAAATACGCCGAAAATTCGCCGTTTTGGGCGGGTTCGGATTATTCTCGTTTGCCTAAGGCGGCGTCAAGGCTCGGGTTTGCGCGGGATATTCAGATTTCCGCCGTTTGTTGCAACCGTGGCAACGGTTATGGGCTGCGGCGCGTTAAACGGTATACCGAAGAACTCGGTAAGTGAAAGAACAAGATTTTCGGCAATTGCGTTTATATTGTTCCTTATCCAGTCGGCGTCCTGCGGATTATCGTGGTAGGCAAGCTCAATAAGCACTCCGGGTGCGCGGGTTCTTGCAACTTCGCCGAGCCGCGTGGTCGGCACCGTCTTAACCTTCCCGGGCAGCGGGTAGATAAGCTGCAGGTTGTTTGCCGCAATTTCGGCAAAGCGTCTGCCCTCGGTGCTGGACGGGTAGTAGTAAACATCCGTGCCGCGCACGCTTGCTTGGGAGTTGCCCACCGCGTTTGAGTGCAGCGCCAGGTGCAGATCGTAATTCCCCGCGTTTGAGGCGGCAATTGACGAGGCGGCGGTCATATCGGGCGTGTTTCTGGTAAACGTTATTCCGCTTGCCGTAAGGTATGGCTCCATTGCGTCGGCAATAAGGTTCATATAGTATTCTTCATTGCCCCCGCCCACATAGGGGTTAAATTCCTGTGTGGAAGGGCTTAAATAAATATTAGGCATAAAATGTCCATCCTTTCTTTGTTACACTTCCATTTTATGCCGCCTGACGGTCTGTCGGTACAAAATCGGGAGGACAGTATGGATATAAAGGTTGGGGACAAACTCTTAATGAAAAAGAAACACCCGTGCGGAACGGACACGTTTACCGTTCTGCGCGTGGGAATGGACTTCCGCTTAAGGTGCGACGGCTGCGGGCGCGAGGTTATGGTGCCGCGCGTAAAGGCTGAAAAAAGTCTTAAAAGAATAATTACAGCAAACGGAGAATAATGTTATGTTTGAAAAACTTGAAACGGTGCTTAACCGTTACGACCAGTTAACTCTGGAGCTTTCAAGACCTGAAATTGCGGGCGACAGCGAACGGTTTACACAGCTTATGAAGGAATATGCGGAAATTACACCGATAGCCGAAAAATACCGTGAATATAAGTCTGCCGTAACGGCTCAGAACGAGGCGCTCGATATTATTGCCGAGAGCGGCTCCGACAGGGAGATGAAGGAGCTTGCCGAGGAAGAATTAAAGACGGCAAAGGAAACAGCCGCAACCGCATCGGAAGAGCTTAAAATATTACTTCTGCCGAAAGACCCCAACGACGAAAAAAACGTTATAGTTGAAATAAGGGGCGGTGCCGGCGGCGAGGAGGCGGCGCTTTTTGCCGCGTCGCTTTACAGAATGTATACAATGTACTCCGAAAGTATGCACTGGAGCATAGAGGTGATAAACGCAAGCGAAACGGAGCTTGGCGGCTTTAAGGAAATTGTATTTATGATAGAGGGTAAGGGCGCATATTCCCGCCTTAAGTACGAAAGCGGCGTTCACCGCGTTCAACGCGTACCCGATACCGAAACTCAGGGGCGCATCCACACCTCCACGGTTACCGTGGCGGTTCTGCCCGAGGCTGAGGACGTTGAGCTTGAAATTAATCCGAACGACCTTAAAATTGACACGTTCCGCTCATCGGGAGCCGGCGGTCAGCATATAAATAAAACGTCGTCCGCAATAAGAATAACCCATCTGCCCACGGGTACCGTGGTGGAATGTCAGGACGAAAGAAGCCAGTTTAAAAACAAGGACAAGGCAATGAAAATACTGCGGTCAAGACTGCTTGACGCGGCGCAGAGAGAACACGATGAGGCAATCGCCTCCGACAGGCGTTCACAGGTCGGCACGGGCGACCGCAGCGAACGCATACGCACCTACAATTTTCCGCAGGGGCGCGTTACCGACCACCGCATAGGGCTTACGCTTTACAAGCTTGAGCAGATTTTAAACGGTGATCTTGATGAAATTATTGACGCACTGATAACATTCTACCGCACCGAAGCGCTTAGAAATGAGGAACAGTAATGCTTACCGAAAAGCTTAAAACCGATGAAAAAAACTTTAAGGAAAGCGTTAAGCGCGCGGCGGAGCTTTTAAAGAGGGGCGGCATTGTGGCAATTCCCACCGAAACCGTGTACGGGCTTGCGGCTTCCGCACTGGACGGAAACGCCGTTAAAAAGGTGTTTGCCGCTAAGGGCAGACCGCAGGATAATCCGCTTATAGTTCATATTGCCGATATTTCGGGGCTTTACGAAATTGCCGCCGAAATTCCCGAAGCCGCGCTGGAGTGCGCCCGCAGGTTCTGGCCCGGGCCTTTTACAATGGTGCTTAAAAGCGCGGGAACGGTTGCCGAATGTGTTTCGGCGGGACTTGATACCGTTGCCGTGAGAATGCCGTCGGACGAAACGGCAAGGGCAATTATAAGGGAGAGCGGATTGCCGCTTGCCGCACCCTCCGCAAATACATCGGGCAGACCGAGCCCGACCTCGGCAAAATACGTTGCCGAGGATCTTGACGGCAAAATAGACGCAATTGTTATGGCGGGGGAGTGCGGCGTTGGTGTTGAGTCCACCGTTGTCACGTTTGTCACCGATGTTCCGAGGCTTCTGCGCCCCGGAGCGGTAACGGCGGAACAGCTGCGTGAAATCATACCGAATATAATAATTGATAAGGCGGTGCTCAGTGAGCCGGAAAAGGGGGCAAAGGTTTCCTCTCCGGGTATGAAATACAAGCACTACGCCCCGAAAACCGAAACATACCTTGTTGAGGGAACGGGTAGAAGCTTTGCGGATTATGTAAACTCAAAACTGCACTGCGCGGCGTTATGCTTTGAAGAGGACAGCGAAAAAATAACCGTGCCAAAGCTTGTTTACGGAACAAAAAAGGACGAAAAGACATTGGCACACAGCGTTTTTTCGGCTCTGCGCGAGGCGGACAGGCTGGGGGCTGAGGTGATTTATGTCCATGCGCCGTCACGCACGGGAGTGGGGCTTGCGGTTTATAACCGCCTTATACGCGCCGCGGCTTTCAGGGTGATAACATTATGAGCGTTATGATAGGTCTTACCGGTCCTACGGGCGCCGGAAAAAGTCTTGCCGCAAGCGAAGCCGAAAAGTTCGGGCTGACGGTTATTGACTGTGACAAAACCGCAAGAAAAGCAACCGAAAAGGGAACTGAGGGGTTAAAAGCCCTGACGGATGTATTCGGAAAAGAAATATTAAACAGCGACGGCACGCTTAACCGCAAAGCGCTCGCAAAGGCGGCGTTTGCAACCGAGGAAAAAACCGAGATTTTAAACAGAACGCTTTTGCCGCACATTGTAACGCTTGTGGAAGAACAGGCCGAGGGCAGAAACGTACTTGTTGACGCTCCGACCCTTTTTCAAAGCGGGCTTGACAGGCGGTGCTTTAAAACCGTTGCGGTTCTGGCGGACGACGAAACACGCATTAAGCGAATAATGCGGCGCGACGGTATAACACTAAATGAAGCAAGACTGCGCCTTAGCGCCGGCAAGACGGACGCTTTTTTTAAGGACCGCGCAGACTATGTGATATACAATAACGGAAACGAAAGCGAATTTAAAAAACGCTTTTGCAATATATTAAAAGAGATAACGGAGGAATTGTAAATGAGTGAGAAAACCGCTGCGGAGCAGCTTAAGGAAAAGCTTTTCTTAAAACGTAAAAACGGCAGGCTGACCGCCGACGACGCGGTACTTAATAAATCGGACGAGTATTGCGAGGGGTACAAAAAATTCCTTGACAGTGCAAAGACCGAGCGTGAAGCCGCAAAAACCGCGATAAAAATGGCAGAGGAAAAAGGCTTTGTCGGGTTTGATTACAAAAAGAAATACAACGCGGGCGACAGGGTCTATTTCAACAACCGCGGGAAAACCGTGGCCTTTGCCGTTATCGGTACAGAGCCGGTTGAAAGCGGAGTCAACATTACCGCCGCGCATATTGACTCTCCACGGCTTGATTTAAAACCCAACCCGCTTTATGAGGACGTTGAACTTGCCCTTTTCAAGACGCATTACTACGGCGGAATAAAGAAATACCAGTGGACGACTGTGCCGCTTGCCCTTCACGGCGTGTTTGCCCTGAAGGACGGAACGGTAAAAGAGGTATCGATAGGTGAAAGGGAGGACGAACCGAAGTTTGTTGTGAACGACCTTTTGCCGCACCTTGCGTCTGAGCAGTCAAAGCGTACACTCAATGAGGGAATTAAGGGCGAGGAACTTAATGTGCTTGTGGGCAGTCATCCGTTTAAGGACGATAATGGCAGCGAGCTTGTAAAGCTTAACATTTTAAAGCTTTTAAACGAAAAGTACGGCATCGCCGAAGAGGATTTTTTATCCGCGGAGCTTGAAATGGTGCCTGCTGCACACGCCTGCGATATCGGTTTTGACCGTTCACTCATCGGTGCTTACGGTCAGGACGACCGCGTTTGCGCGTATCCCGCGCTTACCGCTGTGCTGGATGTTGAAAATCCCAAAAAGACCGCAATTGCCATTCTTGCCGACAAAGAGGAAATAGGTTCGTGCGGAAATACCGGGCTTGAATCGGATTTTCTGCGTTTTGTTATCGGCGACCTTGCAAAAATGCAGAACGGGGACGCAACAATTGCGCTCCGCAACTCAAAGTGCCTTTCAGCAGATGTTAATGCGGGTATGGACCCGACGTTTCAGGATGTTATGGAGCGCAGGAACGCTTCCTTCTTAAATTACGGAGTTGTTGTTACAAAGTACACGGGTGCAAGAGGTAAATCCGGCACGTCGGATGCGTCCGCCGAATATGTGGCGCAGATAAGAGCCTTGCTTGACCGCGAGGGCGTTGTATGGCAGACGGGCGAGCTTGGTAAGGTTGATATAGGCGGCGGCGGAACGGTTGCAATGTTTATTGCCAATATGGGCGTTGATGTTGTTGATCTCGGAGTTCCGGTGCTTTCAATGCACGCCCCGTTTGAAACCACAGCTAAATTTGATGTATATATGTGCTACCGCGCAATGTTTGAATTTATGAAGTGATTTTCCGATGTAACACACAAGTCCCTGTTTACGTATAATGCTAATGGGTCGGGCCTGACCGGAGTATAATTTAAAGGACGAGTGGAATATGTACGTTAACGAGGAAACAACTAACAGAATGTGCTGTCGGCGAGGCTGCTGCGTTAACATTGTTCTGGCAGTGCTTACCGCGCTACTGTTTTTCACTGTCGGTGCGATTGCCGGCGCATATGCCGCCGAATTTGTTGTATCATCAATAGTTGCAATTTCGGTATTTGCCATAGTGCTGCTTATAGGAACAATTATAACCGCCTGGCTTACAAGCTGCCGTTGCAGCAGACACTGAGTATGAGCCTCCCGCTGCGGTAACCCTTCGGGCATACTAAAAGAGCCGCCGTTTTATACGGCGGCTCTTAGTCTGTCGATAAACCCCAAATTCTATTTTTGCGGCGTTCACGCCGCATTTTGGTTTTCCGCTGACACGTGCGGCGGAAAAACACCTTGTGAGCGAAAAGCCGCTTAATAAGCGGCTTTTCAAGGGCGCTGGGGTGGTATTGGCGGGGATAGAGTGCAGTCCGAAAATCTTTGATTTTCGAGCGAACGGCATTCCCGTCCAAGAGCGTGTCGACTTTTTCGACACGCTCAGAGCCGCCGTTTTATACGGCGGCTCTTTTTATCGTCATTTTGTAAGCAACTTTTGCACGGCGGAGGGTTCAATATCGCGCAGTTCCTTTTGTTCCCTGACGGAAATTGCGGCGGCTGCTCCGCATGCTTCGCCTATTCCTACGCATATCGGCATTGCTCTGAAACTCGAATGTGCCATATGTGTTCCCGAGATATTTCTGCCCGTAAGCAACAGTCCGTCAACGGTTTTCGGAACTAAGCATCCGTACGGAATGGTGTATCCGTTTTGCTGTGTAAAATATTTTTGTACGCCCGTTTTGTCAAGACTTGCGCCTGTAAGATTGTGAACGTCAAGGCTGAACCAAGCGTCCCTTACGACCCAGTCGTCAAACTGCCGCGCCTCCAGAATATCCTTTTCAGTTATTTGCTTAAGACCTATAAAGTGTCTTGTTTCACGGACACCTATCATTGACGCGGCGCTTACTATGTAACACTTTTCAAAACCCGGCACATATTCGCGCAAAAACTTAACAATAGGTTCCATTTGCGAGCGGCAGACGATTTCGGCGCGCGTCAGATCCTCCGCTTTTGTTCCGTCCACATCAATGCAGTTTGTCATATTGCAGGTTACTATGCCCGGTATGGGTGAAGAATACAGAAGAACGTGACCCGCCGGAAACGGCAGAAGCTCCTTTGCAAGTGCCTGGAGTTCGCCCTTGTCTGTTTGAACCGTTGTTTCAAATGACGGCGGAAGGGCGGCTCGCGACATATCAACGCCGCCAACCTTGAACATAAGGGTTGCGGGCTGCATTTTTCCGTCGCTTTCCCGTCCCTTATAATATTCCGCACCCGCACGGTAAGCCATATCTCCATCGCCCGTGCCGTCAATAAGCACCTTGCAAAGATAAGCCAGTCTGCCGCTTTTGCTTTCCGTTATAACCCCGCAAACGCGGCTATCCTTTTTAATAACGTCGCAAGCCAGCGTATAAAGCAGAATGTCAACCCCCGCCTTTTTAAGCATATCAAGATATGTGTTTTTTAAAAGCTCGGGGTCGATTTTTATTTTATCGTATCCGTCAAAAAAGTTGCGCTCGTACGATCTGTCCAGTATCTCGCTGTAAAGACTGCTTTCAACCCTGCCTGTGAAGTGACTCATCAGCCCGCTTGTGGATATTCCGCCTATACTTCCCTGGTATTCTATTATCAGGGTCTTAGCTCCGTTTCTCGCGGCAGTCACAGCCGCTGCAAAGCCAGACGGACCTGAGCCCGCAACTATAACATCATATTTTCCCGCTGTTTCTATGTGCTTTTCGGCTTCTGTTATGTAATTACCGTTCATTATAAACTCCTGTAAGTCAATCAAAATATACGTCTGTTACGGCCTGGCTTGTCGGAACATATTCTTTGCCTTTGAAATAAAACAACTCACTTAGAGTACAAAAACGATATCCGTCATCGTAAAGCACTTTGCAAAGTGGCTTTATTGCATCAGCAGTAACAGCATATTTTGAATGTAAAAGAACAATAGAGCCATCATAGGCATTTTTTCTTATACGGTTTACTATATCGTCTGCTGTTGTTGTCGGTTCATAATCAAGGCTGTTAAGCGATCCACCCATTAAAATCGGGGAAATTTTCAGTTCTGAACAGGCCTCAAAAAGTCCATCACCTACGGAGAGCATTGGTGGGCGAAAAAATAAAGGTCGCTTGCCGGAAATATCCTCAATGATATCTGAACAATCTTCTATTTCATTGTAGCATTCTTCGCTTGAAAGCGATCCTATTGCTGTGTGGGTAAATCCGTGATTTCCAATTTCAAAACCTTTACTAAGCGCATATTTCAATAATGACTCTCCGTTTTTAACTACGCTTTGCCCTATTACGAATAATGTAGATTTACCATCATGCTCGGCAAGTGTATCTATTATGGTTCGCGTATAATTTGAATCGGCAGAATTAAACGCAGGTGCATCGTCAAATGTTAAAGCTATAAGTTTATAATCTTCCGGGTGTTCTCGCCAACCGGACAAATCATCCGGCTTCGGTATTGTGACATATCCATCATCAGGTATTTTATCGGAGGAAACAGAGGAAATGATTTCGTTTTTTTGTGAAACAGCACTGTCCAAATTATTTTCAACCGTCCCTTCACTCTTTTTGCAACTGCTGCACATTAAACAACTACAAACTGTCGCAAAACATAATAATGTATTTAATATTTTGTGCATTAGTATTCCTCCTATTAGTCTGTTATTTGTTTTTATAGCATAATTTTTTTAAATTGTCAATGCTTTTGATTTAATGGTATTTAAACATCTAGCTTTTTGACATTTATGATGGTGAAAAACAGGTTTTTTCTATATTTAAATCGGAAATTGAAAATATTATAATCGATAAGAAGACGAAAAAAAATTAGAATAACTTAGTAAATATCGGTAAAACTTAAAAAAATAAATTTCATTATAAAAAATGTTTAGTTGCTTTGACAATAAAATTATTAATGATAGCATATTGTGCGCTTTATGTAACAATATAGCTTTTTTCCATAAGCAACTCGGTCTTTGCCATTTAAAACACTGTATGTATAGACTATAATGAAAATGCACAGGAGGATATTATGGACATCAATATGACTGTTACGCAGGAAAATACTAAATTTTTTCCTATGCATAAACACGATAAAGTTGAATTTATGTGCTATATAAAAGGTACCGGACATTTGCGGACGGATGTCGGCAATTTTGCCTTTAAAGAGGGAACGGTAGTTGTAATACCTTCGGGTATACAGCATGGCTCAGAGGCGGATGACGATTTTGTCAACATATGTGTTCATGCGGATATAAATATTCCGGATATCGGTCTGCATTATATATATGATGGAACAAGTCAGCAACGCAAACTTTTTGAACTTTTGAGAGAACTGTATTTTTCGGGGAATTATGAAAATGCAATTTCTTTGCTTACAATGGCATTGCGTGAACTTATTTATCATCCTACAAATGGCTCTGCGGGCAGCGTAGATGTTAACGCCCAGGTGAGAGAAATTTACGAGAAAATAATAAAGAACTTCCAAAACTGTGATTTTGATTTGACCAAAACCATTGAGTCAACGGGATATAACGAAGATTATTTCAGAGAACGCTTTAAGGAATGTTACGGTATAACACCTAAATATCACCTTGATCAATTAAGAATGGATTATGCCGCAGGTCTTATAATGACCTACGGAAACACGCTTGAAATCGGTCGTATAGCGTCCCTTTGCGGATATGACGACGCGCTTTATTTTTCCAAAAAGTTTAAAAAATTTTTCGGTTGTTCCCCGTCCAGATATGTGACGGGTAATATAACAAATCCGGCGACGGGTACTGCCGGCTTAAATAACAAAAAAGCGAAAAGGAGAAACCACTATGAAGAAACAACTTAGCGCAAGGCGTTTGCTGAGCTTGGTACTCAGCATTGTAATGCTCTTTGCAATGTGCATTACGACGCCGTTTGTCACTTCGGCGGAGCCCGAGAATTCCGTGACAACGGTTAAATTCGATTACGGCGATTCGGAATCATTCAATGATTTTGCAACCGTATCAGTTGAAAATGGGAAAGCGGCACTTCCGGGCAATATGCCAAACAGCAGCAAAAATTACAGAACAGATTACCCGGTAGGAAATATATTCGGCTGGACCGACGGGACAACTGTTTTCCCGAACACCGAGGAGATTGAAATTGCAAGAATTTCTTCGGCGGCAGTGAGCAATGGTACCGCGACGCTCTACGCAGTCTACGGTGAGGCAACGGCAGATTTTAACGATTTAAGCGATTCACAGGGTTTCGGAAGTTTGGGGCTCGGCACAGGTGCCGCGCAGATTACTGAAAATGCAATCAAATTCACTCAGAATACGGGCAATATTCGTATATTCGCACCCGTTCTGAAATCCCACGATACATATGCAACAATGTATTACAACAAAGATACGGCTTATGAGGTGTCTTTCAAATACAAAACAAATGCAAGTCTTAAAATAAGAGCGGCATTCGGCGTTATAACGAATACAGTAAACGGCACAGGCTATCTCGGGGGTCAGTATGCGGTTTCGATGGAGGAGGTGCTGACAACCGAAGATACAAACGGCGAATGGAGAACAGCGAGTAAAAAGGTTATTGCGCCGTCATCATACAGTTACGAACAGGGCGGAAGCACATATTTTGCGCGCAGTATCGGTATTGCGGTAAGTTCGGGGACGGGCAGTGACACAATATATTTTGACGACATTAAGATCACGCCGATAAGGAGCGCCGTGTTTAACTATAAAGACGGCACTAAGGAAACCGCCGAGATAAACGGCGATAACATCACTCTTCTCACTGACGATTCGGTGAACCTGATGTGGAAAAACGGCAGAAACACCTATAATGCCGGGGCAACCGTTAATGTGGCTGACCTTGCGGCGGACAGCTTTGGCAAATATGCATTTGAGGCCTATTACGGTGAAGCCGTTATCTGTTATGACGATAACATCGGTGCCGACTCCGATTTTAAATTCTGGGGCAGCAATTGTAATTATGGCACCGGCGCGGCAGCGGTGATTGCGGGCACAAAACATATAACAGTTTCAAACAGAACGAATTACGGTCAGGCAGTATTGTTTGACCGCTCGACAGACGGCAAAGACTCTTTTGTTTATTATAATACCGGTGCGGCATATATTGTAAAGCTCAGGTATAAGAGTACCGTAAAAGCAAACCTTTATGTCGCATTTGGCATGTCCGGTGATACCGATTGCGGTGCTAACCAAAATTATAAGAAACCATTAGCGACCGTTGAGCCGACAGAAGAGTGGACAACGGTGAGCGGTATTGTAACCGCTCCGGACGAGTACAATTTGTCATATAAGATAACAAAGCGTGTCGGTATAGGCTTTGAGCAGTTGTCAAACGGCACAACAGAATATGACAATATAGAGTTAACCCCCATGGAAGGACTTACGCATATAAAGGTTGACCTCGGTTCATCCGATGCAATAGGCGACGGATATGATATGTACAGTGACGGTACATTTACTTTCCCATATGCCCCTGCCGACTGCCTTAATGAGATATCGTGGACAAACGGCGGAAAAACCTATAAAGAGGGAACAACCGTTTCATTGGATGAACTTACAGCAAACAGCGACGGAACATATACGGTTACGGCTGTTTACGGTAAAGCCGAGAGCAATTTTAATAGTTTGCCCGATGATATGGACCTTAGCGTTTTTGATGCCGGCGCAATAAAAGGACCCGTTACAAACGAAGACGGCAGTAAATCTGTTAAGGTTATTACAAATACGGATTCTGTTACGGATCCCTCCGATGCCGGCAGACAGCTCCTTATTATGGGTAAAGATGGGGATTACTATAAATACATAAATTACACTCCGGGCAAAAAATACACCGCATTTATTACATATAAGGTGAACAGTATTGCGGAAAACGCGCAGCTTAAACTGGGCATCGGTTATGGACCGATACAGCAGCAGTATAAAACGGCCAGAACTTCGCAAAACGCAAACGGAGGCGAAATTCAGCCGGTAGCTTCAATTATTACATCCAAAACCGATGGCTTTGTGACAGAAGCGGCAACATTTACCGCATACTCGGCGTATAACAGTCAGAATGTGCCTACAAGCAGAAGAATGACCGTTGCGTTTGCGGCTCCGTTAAATACTGAATTTGAAATAAAGTCCTTAGAGGTCATACCTGAAGAAGAATGCACGGCAATTAGATTTGAAACGGGTAACGGAATTTTAAAATCAATTCCGTTCAAAACATTGCCCGAAATAATTGAAATGCCCGCAAAGCCCGATGACTGTGCAAATGAATTCTGCTGGAAAAACGGCGACAGTGAATTTGAAGCGGGAGCAATTTTAAAAACATCCGAAGTTGAACTCACTCCGAGTGAGAACGGAAGTTATATATTCACCGCAACCTACAAAAAAGCTACAGCAGATTTCTCAACATTCCCTGACGACCATAAGTTTGAAACCGGCGCCGCAAAATTGGCAAAGGATGCGGAAGGCAAAAATATTCTCAAGGTGAATGTCAACACAGTCGATAACAGACAGGTTCCGTTATTTAACTTTGTAAACGGCAGTAAATTGAATGTTAATTATACACCGGGTAAGGAGTATGTGGCGGCTGTTACCGCAAAGGTAAATTATATTAACAACGGAAGCGGTCAGCTGAACCTTGGCATAGGATTCTCGCCATTTGACCCCGACAGAACAACGGGCGACAGCTGGAAGAGCGCAAACCCGGAAAAGAATTTACCTAATTCAATTGCCAATATTGCAACCGTTACAGCCGCAACAAACGGTTACGTAACATACACGGGAGTATTCACCGCACCCAAAACCGCAGGAAACGGAAATGTTGTTACAACATTGGTGTTCGGTGGGGTTTCCGCGGGCAATGCGGAATTTGAGGTTACAAAGGTTATGATCATTCCCGCGGGGGATTGCACGGTAATAACACTTCATTATAACCGCGGCACGGGTGGCGCAAATAATATTCCTGTACCTGCTGGCGAAGCCTACACTCTTCCCGAACCCGTTTGGGACGGATACAAATTTGCGGGCTGGTATACCGATAGTACCTGCCTGACAGCGGCAGCCGACCCATATATCCCGACTGACGGCGATGAACTTTGGGCAGACTATATACCGGACGGCGCAATAGGCGATGTAAATGCCGACGGTACAGTGGATATACGAGATCTTGTAAGACTTAAAAACACAGCCGCGGGAAAAGGAACCGCCAATGATATAATTCGTTCCGATATTAACCGCGACAAAGCAAATTCGTTTGCAGACGACATTGTGTTGTTACGTAAGATATTGTTGGGAATAACAGTTGATATTGATATTGTCGGCAGCTACATAGCCGGTATACCTGTTGAAAACTTCCAAATTGTTATGAACAGGAGCAGCTTTGCGGATGTTAACACTGCAGCTGATATGCTTTCCTCTACACTCGGTAAATCGATAGTTTCCGACAGTACGGTAGAAACAGAATTTGAAATACTTATAGGTTCAACAAACCGTTCTGAGAACCTTGACGGCTTAAACAGCGGCTACGAAATATATGTAACAGATAAAAAACTTGTTATTAACGCAGCAGATGATGCAACTCTTGCACAGGCTATTCTTTTAGTCAATCGTTATTTCAAGCATGCAACCGACAAAAGGATGGCCTTGATTCTCAATCACGGCTTCAAAAAAAAAATCTGAGCCTATAACCGACGGTTCTAAATACCACCTCGTTTGGAGCGATGAATTTAACGGCAAAGAACTGGATAAGAGCATTTGGGTGAATTACGGTTCTAAATCGGATGATGAAGCGGTTGTAATTGATACCGACGGAACAAAAAAGACCTATGAAGGACAACGGCATCAGGTGAAGAGTGAGGGAGTGTATGTTGAAAACGGCAATGCGGTTATAAATGCCGTTCACGAATACAACGAAACCGACGGACACTCCTTCACCAACCGTCAGATATCGACCTCGGGCACAATGAAATATAAGTACGGCTACCTTGAAATAAGGGCAAAGATACCTGAACATCCGACAGCGACGGCATTTTGGCTCGGATGTGAAAAATACAGTAGTACAACCGACGCTTCTACGGAAGTCGATATTTTAGAAACCATTACGACCGACGAAGATAACGATAGGAAAATTCTTACGAATATTCATTCGTGGGACAGCGATGACTCTCAAAAGCGTTCGCTTGACAATTTTCCTACAGAAAAGAACGACGCGACCGAGGTTAATGACACTCTTACATCAGGTTACCACACCTATGCTTATGAGTGGAACGAAAACGAGATGAAGTTTTATCTTGACGGAAAATGCTATTACACGTACAGCATAACAAGCGGCGTCATGAGTAAGAAGCCCAACGGAAAGGATAACACCGACACCTTCCGTCAGGCAATGGACTTAAGGCTTTCCTCAACAATGGGACTCGGTAATTACGGACCGATCTGGTCTGTCGGTGACGCGGACAAAACCGAACTGCTTATAGATTATGTGAGGCTTTACCAGAAGGCAGATGACAAGGGGGAGCTTTATATCAAGGGTAATAAAAAGAACACCAATCAAAAGCTTATTGCGTTCACGTTCGATGACGGACCTAACGGCAATATACAAGGCTTTACCGACCTTTTTAAAGCCAATGATGCGGCGGCAACTTATTTCCTTATAGGACAGAATATTGAGGATGGTCATAAAAACTCGCTTGCAAATGCGGTTAACAACGGTATGGAGCTTGGTAACCATTCCTACTCACATACGAGAATGACGACACTTTCATCCGCAAGTGAAATAGTTAGCGATTTTAAAAAGTGCAACGACAGGGTAAAATCGCTGATAGGCTATGACATTAAAATTGCAAGACTTCCCAATCTTGCCGCAAACGATACGGTTTACGAGGCGATGAAACAACTCGGAATGCCCTGTTTTCACAGTGTTTACACTTACGGAAAAACAATGTCCGTTCAGGATTGGGATCCTGATTTCACCGCCGAGCAGATATGCGGCGCTATAAGGAACACTTACTATGACGGTGCAATTTACTGCTGTCATATGACCGACAGAACTCTTGCGGCAATGAAAATACTGCTGCCTGAGCTTGCGGCGCAGGGGTATAAATTTGTAACGGTCAGTGAAATAATGAGATCCCGCGGTTATAAAATATCCGATTTGCCGCTTGATACGCAGATACGCGACGCCGGGTTGGATACAATAAAATGATTTTAAGACGCAATTGTGCGGAACGGAGTTTTTATGGAAAAGTTTAATGTGCCGAATACAGTAAAAAACGCTTTAAGCTACAAGTATGTTTGGGGCGACGAGTTCGATGGTTCCGAACTTAACAGGAAAGTTTGGGTCAATTACGGAAACAAATCGGACGATGATGCGGTTATTATAGATGAAAATGGCGAAAAGCATACTTTTGTCGGTAATCGTCATCAGGTCAAAAGCGATGGCGTGTATGTTGATGGGGGCAATGCTGTTATAGAAGCAATACACAGTGTTGATTCAAAAACCGGAGAGCATTCATTTGTCAACAGGCAGATCTCGACATCGGGCACAATGAGCTACAAATACGGGTATCTTGAAATCAAGGCAAAATTGCCGGTTCATCCCAATGCGGTCGCCTTTTGGCTTGGAAGTACAACAAGTCCGCAAACCAATGCTTTTACCGAGCTTGATATGATCGAAACAATGTACGGCACTGACAATAACGATGAGGTTTGTCTTACAAATATTCATTCCTGGGATGATGACCGTGAACAGAAACGCTCTCTGGATGATTATCCAAAAGAAAAGGACAAGGCAACCAAAATCGATACGACTTTATCAAAAGAATTTCATACATATGGATTTGAATGGACACCCGATGTTATGAAGTTTTATATGGATGGAAATTGTTATTATTCATATAGCATCACAGATGGTGTTATGTGTAAAAAGCCTAACGGCGATGACAATGTTGACACATTCCGCCAGCCGATGGATCTGCGATTATCATCAACAATGGGCTTAGGCTTTTACGGCCCGATATGGTCGGTAGGAGAACCTGATAAAACTGTATTACTGATAGATTATGTGCGGCTGTTTCAGATTGATGACGGCGAAAGCGAGCTTTACATAAACGGAAAGAAAAAATAAACAATAGTTGGCGGTACAATAGTATTCAAACCCGCCTGCAAAATGTACCGTCAGCAATATACAGCCGGCGGTATTCGGCTTTAGTTTAAAAATATTTTATTTTTCAGGAGGAAAATTATGAACAGCAAATTCAAATCCGGTCTTAGCATTGCGTTGGCAGCTCTTATGTGTGCATCCTGTGTTTCGCTTGCGGGCTGCGGCGACAAGAAAAGCGGAGGCAAAAAGAAAATCGGTGCGGGCGAAGAGGATAATAACACTACATACAGCGGAATTTCGCAGTATGAGGGCACAACCATAAAGTTTGCAACGTGGATCGACCATAAAGAGAGCGAGGGAGCAGCTCCGATGGCTTCATTTGCGGAAAAGTACAATATTAATATTGAGCTTGTTTCCGTTCCGCAGAGCGACTATATTACAAAGGTTTCGGGATTGATAGCTTCGGGACAGTCACCCGATTTGATAGTTGATAACCTTCGTTATCCTTTGGTGTTCCAGCTGTGCGAACCGCTTGACAATGTTAAATCCATTGATCTGACCGATGAATTTTGGGATCCTCAGGTTACAGAGCAGGGCTCTATAAACGGCGTTCACTATCTGCTTAACTCAAAGAATTCTCCTTGGAGTTACCGTTATATGGTTTATTACAACAAAAAGCTGTTTGAAAATAACGGATTTAAAACGCCATCGGAATATGTTGAGGAGAACAACTGGACTGTTGATACATTTAAAAAGTGTGCAAAGCAGATCGCAAACCTCGGCTCCGATATGATCGGTGCAAGCGTAAGACTTCAGTGCGCGGGCGCTATTTGGGGAAAACAGATTATTAACCGTGATAAAAACGCCTTTATAAACAATTCAACGGACGTAGACCTGATAAACGCGTATAAGTGGGCGATGGACGGCAAGGATGAGGGAATATTCGTTACCGACCAGAAATCCGAAAAATTTGCCAAAAACCAGTTAGGTATGGAAATTTTGGGCGATTTCGGTTCGCGCGCCAACGGCTCATACTCGACTGCCGATCCGGATTCAATGGGATTTGCTCCTATGCCCAAGGTTAAGGCAAGCGATGCCAATTACCCGCAGGCCCAGTCATGGCGTGCATACGGCATATGCAAGGGCTCAAAAAATGCGGAAGCAACAGGTTATTTTATGCGGTGGTTCCTGGATTTTGCCAACTACGAAACAGATGATATGTTCAAGAGTAAGGAAGCAGAGAATTATTACCACGAAATACGCAAAATGGACGGCGATGTTATGAACATCGTAGCTCAGGGTATAATGGACTTAAGCGGCGGCGAGGGCTCTTTCCAGACAATGTTTAAAACCATTACAGATTCAACCGGCGCTCAGGTTGCGGTTAATATGAAAACACTCAGCAATAAGGTCGATGACTGTGTTAACAAGGCAAACAAGCTTATGCAGGATGTAATTGACAGCCAGAAATAATATTTAACGCAACCGTTACAGAATGGAGAAAATAATGAAACGACAGAAATCTGAACTGACGAAGATAATCAGTATTATATGTTCAATAGTAATTATTTTGGTGGCAACGATACCTGCTGCGGTGCTTATCGGGGGGGCTGTTTCCGGTTCATCTACAATTGTTTTTGAAGCGGGTGAGGCTTATGTTGCACCGATAAGCGGAACACCCGGCACTAAAGCCGAACTGCCTGCTAATGTTGCAATTGTCGGAAAAACATTTGAAGGCTGGTACACCGATGCCGGGTTTACAAAACCGGCAGGGGACAATTATAAATTCCCCAAGGCAGATACAGTTGATACGCTTTATGCCAAAATGGTGATTGAAAACGGCACATTGGTTACATTTGACGATATGCCGAACGAACTTATCACGAACCCCGGCGGGAAATTCCACACATCGGGCTGCTATTCAATAGCGAAAAATACCGGTATTAACGGCACCGCTGCATTAAAACGCGATTCATATACTTCAAATGAAGATCAGGAGAAGTATACTGCCCTTAACAGCGGCAATGATTTTCTGAAGCTTTCTGCTAATTCAGTATATAAATTTTCGTTTAATTATTATGTAGAAAAAACCGATACTACACCGCTGTACCCCTGCCTTCTTACATCAGGCGACAATCACTGGAACGGGTATAAACGCTGGCTCTGCACATCGCTTGACGGCACGAGGTCGGATAATAACGGCGTGCCGGGAAACGCGATTGATATTTCAGAAACAGGCGTTTGGAAAAAGGTTGATTTCTTTGTAAGCACAAAGAATATAGATTCCGGTATGAATTATGCCTACATCGGTTTCCAGGGAGCAAACAAGGCTGTATTTTACGTTGACAACATTGAGGTGGTCAGGGTTGCGGAAAACAAGGCCGACACCGCGGTTGTATTTGCAGATTATGATTTCAACGGCTTTTCCAAAACATATGTCGGAACGGCAGGCGGAGTGCTCACCGTTGAAAAACCGATGCGCGACGGATACGAGTTTGCCGGCTGGCAGGATTATAACTCAGGCGCTGTTGCGGCGGAACCTACGGCATACATCTCCGGGATTACAATGCTTAAAGCTTTGTGGACGGAGAAAACGGGCGTTACCGTAACATTTGACGATATGCCCTCCGACCTTATGAAGAATACAGGCTCTGTATACCATACATCGGGTTGTTTTACGCTTGAAAGCGGTAAGGGAATCAATAACAGCACGGCGCTTAAACATTCCTTGCCGAAAAACGACGCAAATTCGGATCAGCTTAAGCCTACCGTGCTTAATGAAGGCACAGAGATGTTAAAGGCGAAGTCAAACACAGCTTATTATGTAAGTTTGCGTTATAAGGTTGAAACCGCGACATCAAATAAAATCAAGCTTTCCGTTGTTACGGCGGGCGACAGTCACTGGGATTCGCGCGTTCAACTTCCGAACGGCGGCACAGAGGTTGATACCACAGCCGCAAACAGTGAATGGAAATATGTCGGTTTTACATTTACAACGGGTTCTTTTAACGGAAAGGATAATCTCTTCTTTGCAACGCAGTACGGAAACGACGGCACGGTTTATTTTGATGACATTAATGTTCGCAAGCTGTTTTCTCTTGATGAAAACAAGGGCGCTGTTTTAGCAAATCCGCTAGACGGAAGCGAAACAAAGGTTTATGTGGGAACAGTGGGCAGCGCGGTTAATGTTGAAAACCCCGCCCCGCGTTCGGGACTTAGCTTCAGCGGCTGGTTCAGCGATGAAAACTGCACATCGGCAGTTGCAGCTCCCACTGTTTTTGAGGCTGGAATACGCACGCTGTTTGCAGGTTGGAAAAACAGCAATACCAAGGTGATTACTTTCGATGATATGCCCGCTGACCTTATGAAAAACAACGGGAATATATACCATACGTCGGGGTGCTATTCACTGGTATCGGGCAAGGGTATAAACGGCAGCATTGCGCTTAAGCGCGAAATAGCCGATGATAATGGTCTTAAACCTACGGTACTTAATGACAGCGACAATTTTCTTAATTTGGAATCAAATACCGTCTATTCAGTCAAATTTAACTATCTTGTTGAAAAGGCAGCACCTCTTAAGACTTCAATTGTTACAGGAAATGACAGCCATTGGATTGGAAGGCGTGAATGGCCCTCGGGTGGAATTACAGTTGATGTTTCCGCATTAAATACATGGAAAACAATGGAGTATGTTATTGAAACAGGAGAATTAGATGTATCTACTAATGCCTTTTTTGCTATGACAGGCTCTAAGTCTACTGTATACATAGACAACATTGAAATAACAAAGCTTTTTGAAGGTACAGAAAATAAAGGAGCTTTGTTTGTTGACTACGGAAACGGCAAAATTGATAAAATAATCGGTAATGTGGGTGACGCTGTGAATGTAATTGCTCCTGACCGCAGCAGTGAGGGAATGACATTCATTGGCTGGTTTAAGGACTCACAAAACACAGAGAAAATTGATGCTCCGACAAGTCTTGCCAAAGGCGTTACTTACATATATGCCGGTTGGAAGGCGGAAAACAGCACGGTTGTAACCTTTGACGATATGCCCGCCGATCTTATGAAAAACTTCGGCAGCACGTATCATACTTCCGGCTGCTATTCATTGGCTCCGGGAAAGGGCATAAACGGCAGCGTTGCGCTGAAGCGTCAGATAACAGGCGATGAGGCTCTCAAGCCGACAGCGCTTAACAGGGGTAATAATCTCCTTACTCTTGACCCAAACACAGCATATAAAATTAAATTCAGCTACTTTATTGAAAAGGCAGGTTCGGAACTGAAAACATCCATTGTAACCGGCGGCGAAAGCCATTGGAGCGGCAGACAGGAATGGCCCAAGGGAGGCACTGCCGTAAATCTCGGTACGGTGGGCAGCTGGCAGACAATGGAATATATCGTAATGACCGGAAACCTCGGCTCAAACAACAAGGCTTTCTTTGCAATGCAGGGTGCCAATTCTACGGTATATATTGATAATGTTGAAGTTTCAATGCTCTTCAATAAGAGTGAGAAAAAAGGCGCTGCGTATATCGATTACGGTAACGGCGAGCACACAATAATTGTCGGTGAAGCAGGAGCGTCCATAAATATTTCGATGCCCCAAATGGGCGAAGGATACCGCTTTATGGGTTGGTACAGCGACGGTGATTACTCTAAGAAAATCACCGTCCCCACCACAATTGAAGAGAGCAAAGTAATATATGCGTTTGCACAGTGGGTTAATTATAGGCATATTGTAACTTTCGATGATATGCCCGACGACCTTATGATATCCGACTCAAAAAAGAAAATTTTTACAAGTTCAACCTGTTATTCAATAGGCACGGGCGTCGGAATTAACGGAACAAAGGCGTTGGTTCGTGTTAATCCGAAATCGTCGGACATGAAACCGACAAGCCTTAACGACGGAAAAGATTTCTACCGTTTAAAGAATAATGCACGCTATAAAATAACGATTCATTACTACTTGCCCGAAAAATCTACTGTACCTAAATTCGGCTTGTTGGTCGGCGGGTCAACCAGTTCGTGGAATGGCAGAGAAGTTATTTCCTCCAATATTTCCGGAGTCGGAACGCCCGGTGTTTGGCATGAGGTTTCATTCATTGCCAAAACCGGCAAGCTTTCGCAAAGATGCACTTATCTCACCGTCGCGGGAACTACAAGCAAGATGTATATAGATAATGTTGAAATATCACTGCTTGACGACGACGATGTTGTTCTTGAGTACAAAGTTCCCGCGTTATCGGAAACATCGTATGTTGTGGGCAAGGCGGGACAGCCTATCACAGGTGCTCCGACACCTGCGGCTACACGCAACTGGGCATTCGGCGGTTGGTTTGCCGACGATGCCTGCACGGTTCCGTTTAACGCTTCGGTTTTCCCGAGCGAGGATATGACTGTATACGGAAATATGATTCGCTCCAAGGTTATGACAACGGGCTTTGACAATTATCCGTTCCCAACGGAATTCGGCTCTATTGCTTTCGGCGCTTCGGTTATGGATATAATGCAGGGACGTTCTTCCGACGGCGACGGATACTGCGTAAGACTGGACAACAGAAAAGAAAGGCAGTCCATCGAAATTAAAAAGGTTGTTTTAAACCTTGACTCGGGCAGTATGGAATTGGAAAACAAAAAGCGCTATTTAATTGCATATGACCTGTTTGTGGATACGCCGGCAGCGGGCTCCGTTAAGGTTAATTTCTTCACTTCCGGTAAGGAAAATATGTGGGACAGCGGAAAAGAAATGACGAAGCAGATAAGCTACAATATATCCGGCTGCGCGCAAAGGCAGTGGTTTACAGGGTATGCTGCAGGCGAGGTTGACGCGAAAAAAGGAAAGACAACTCTTAACTTTGCAATATCCGCTCCGCTTGAAAGCGTTATTTGCTTTGATAATATACGTGTTCAGGAAATTCCCGACGGTTACAACGCACTGATACTTTCAAACGGCTACGGAAACTCACCTAAGCCTTATATTGTAAAGAATGGCACAAAGGTGACGCTCCCGACCTCAATTTCGGGAATTCCGGCAGGCAAGCTAATCCTGGGTTGGATGACGGACGATTATGTTGACTGCGACAAAACTTATACGGTCGCTAATGATACCGTGCTGCTTGCAAAAGTAACCTTATCGCACGCATTTGAAGATTTTGAAAACGCGGTCTACCCGCGCGGACTCGTTCAGATGGGCTATGATTATGACTGGGCGATATACAACGCTGCCGATAGCGGGCACAGTAAGGACGATGTTGTAAGCGGTACTCATTCGCTTCACAGGGTCGGCGACGAATACGGATTTAAGGCGTATTGCTTACAGCGTAACAATTCGTTCTCGGCAAACCAGACTTCACCAGGCGTTATGTTTACCGTTAAGATGAATGTTAAGGTTGAAAACCCTGTTCATAAGCTCGGAGCAATTGAGTTGGTAAACAGTGTATCGTTGCAGAATCCGTGGGATATATCGGGAGAAAAAATGCCAATAGCTGCAATTGCGGATATTGCGGACGGCAAATGGCACGAAATTTCATATACGTTCAAGGCGTCAAGTGAGCTGCTTACGGTTATCACGCCGGGCAATCTCAGCATCTACATAGATGATATTACGCTTGGTTACGCGGGTAAAGACGCTGTTGCATCGGCTGATGTTGCGTTTGAAGAGTATATTCCCATGAAGCTTAATAAGGACGGCACATACGGCGACGGTAACAAGTACTCCGTCGGTGAATTTAAACTGCACAAGCGTGAAACGGCGGCTGAAATCGACGCGTCGCTTTGGGAAAGCTATACAGGCTGGTTTATTGCGGCAATAGTATTAGGTTCCGCGGTTGTTGTCGGTGCGGTATTTGTAACCCTTGGAATTACCAAAAAGAAGAAGGGTGGAAAGTAAATGAACTGCGTAAAAATTAGATCAATAATAGCTCTTTTAATGGCAATGGTGCTGTTCCTTTCCGCTTGCGGAAAGGGAACGGCAAAGGTTAATGCAACCCTCACCGAGGACGATATTATAGGTGATGACGGACGCTTTCTTTATAAAGTTATTTGTGCCGCCGACACACCTAAAGCGGGCGTAGAGGAAAGCGGGAATCTGCAAAAGCAGATTTCCGAATCCTTTGATATTAGCGTACGCCGCGGTGACGATAAGCTTACTAAGGATGACGGCGGATATGAAATACTTATAGGCGCTACAAACCGTAAGGAAAGCGAAGAGGCTTTAAATAAGCTTAAGAAAAACCGCAAAACTAATAAAGATGACTGGATTATAACGGTAATTGACAAGAAAATATGTATTGCTGCGGTTGATGACGTTTGGCTGCCGAAGGCAATAAGGTATTTTACTGAAACCTTTACATATAATCTCAAGGATTTTTCAAAGCTTAGAAAAGGTTTCACATATTTATTTGAAGCAAAGTTCCCGGGTAAAGGTATGACCATAGGCGGCGTTTCGGCTGAGAATTATATCTTTGTCGCCTCTAAAGAAAAGAGCCGCGTTTGGGCCATACATATGGAGGAACTGGCTTTGAATATGCAGAACGATTACGGCTATACCACCGGAATTTTCAAGGACACTCTTAAAGCCGAGCAGGAATATGAAATACTTGTTGGTGATACAAATCGTCTAAAGCAGGAAAAACTGCCCGAAAAGGAGTTTAAAATAACTCTTGACGGCAAAAAGCTTTTAATAAACGGAGGTAGTAACGAGGCTATTGCAGCAGCGTTCAGATACCTTATTTCATTGCAGGAAAAAAGCATTGAAGAGGGTAAAGTATTTGCAATTGATACAGGCTTTGCATATTCGGGTAAGGTTGAGGGAAATACCGGTTACCATATGGCATGGAATGATGAGTTTAACGGAAACAAACTTGATCGCACCATTTGGCGAAACTATAACAGCGAAAAGGGTGACGCCACCGGAGAGACCAGTATGGGCGGCATTCTTTACAAACCCGATACGCGTGATTGCTATGTGGAAAACGGGGATTTTGTTCTTCCGGTTTTCAGGCTTAACCATACCGATTTCCAACAGGCGGGAACAAACACTGCAGATACTCTGGCAGCCCGCTACGGAATTATTGAAATAAGAGCTAAGGTTGCGCCTGAACCGATAGCCACGGAATTTTGGACAGGTTTTCCTAATTTCAAACTTGACAGCAATGGAAAGCGTTCAAGTTTTCCGGATTTTGGATTGCCTTCTATGGAATTGGATATTATCGAAAATTTCAGCAGTGTTAAGAGTTATGCTACAAATGTTCACGGTTGGTGGAACGGGGGACATGTTTCACTTGACGGTTCAAAGTACGCAAAAGCAAAAAAATATGCATGGACAGAAGACGGAGATATGTCACAGGATTACCATATTTACGGTGTTGAGTGGACTCCGGACAAAATTGATTTCACATTTGACGGGGATGTCTTCTTCTCTTACGATGTAGCAGAAAACAATGCTGATTGGACGCGTGGACCGGTGCGTATGCAAATAGGTGTTTCGTATGCGTCTGTTGCGTACGGACAGCAGTATATACCGGACGACGCTCCCGCAAGGGCAGAGGCGCGTATTGACTACTGGCGCATATATCAGAATGACGAATATGATAACATTATGTGGGTTTCTCCGCTTCCGTCACAGTTAGATTAAGGGTGTTTGTATGAAAAAAATTGATAATTTTCAAAAGGGAATGGGTATTGGCGGCTGGCTTACAAACTATAAGCGTTTCACTGTCTTAAAGAAAGAGTGGCGTATGCCTATAACCGTCGGTGATATGGAGCATTTTGCGACATACATTACTGCGTGGGACGCAGAGAACATTAAAAATATGGGAATGGACCATGTACGCATAGGATTCGACCAGATCGTAATGGAGTATTACGATAAGCCCTATTGTTACCGTGAAGAAACATTCGGGTACCTCGAGAATTTTGTTAACGAGTGTGAAAAGCGCGGGCTTCGTGTGGTTCTTAATATGCACAAGGCAATAGGAAACTATTGTGATATCAGCGAGGATGTCTCACTGTTCGATTCTGAGGAGCTTCAAAAGCGTTTTATAGCGCTGTGGGTTGAAATGGAAAGGCGTTATGCAGATCATCCGGATGTTGTATTTGAGCTGTTAAACGAAGTTCGGGATATTAATCCCGAACTTTGGAACAAATTGGCAAGGGAAACTGTTAAGGCTATTCGGGAAATAAACCCAAATCGGTATATAATAGTTGGTACCACTTGTTGGAACAGCCACGCAAGGCTTCCCGATTTATATGTATGGCAGGACGATGACCGCGTTATATATACATTCCATGTGTATGGGCCACACGAATTTACGCATCAGCGCGGCCTTTTACAGAAAGAGTATCATTACTATAACCGCGTAATGCCGTATCCCGCAACAACAAAGGAAGATATGGAACGCTATGATGGTTTTGTAAGACTTATCAGAAACGATGAGAACGCAAAGGCTTATCCCGGTGTTGAGGCAATTGACTATGAATGGATAAAAACACAGCTTGAACCGGCAAGACAATTTACGCTTGACAATCCCGATAAGATCTTATGGCTCGGTGAGTTCGGTACGATACGTCATTGCCCGATAGAATACCGTGAAAACTATATGCGCGATCTAATAAGGTTTGCTAAGGAAAACGATATGCCGTACTGCGTGTGGAATTATCTCAGTACTCCTTATGACGGAAACCGTTTCAGCCTTGTGGACGACGACAACCGAAAGATCGTCAGTGAGGAAATGTTGAAAATTATTAACGGACAAATTTGAAATGAATTATCTACTACTTATTATTTCAGTGGCATGCGGAGTCGCTAAAAATCTTATTTCCAAGTCTGGAAACGATAAATTTTCCTGGCCGGATGGGATGCTGTTCAGCAATATTATTACCGCGCTTCTGGCAATTGTCATCTTTATGTCAGGCAAAACAAATTTCTCGGCTATGATGTCCCCGGGAATTATTGTGCAGGCATTCGTGCTGGGAGCCTGCACAATGCTTTCCCAGATGCTACATATAATTGCCGTGAAAAACGGTTCGGTTTCAGTGTGCTCATTAATATATTCCTGCGGCTTTGTGATCCCCACGATATTCGGGATCGCCGCATTCGGGGATTATGTGAGTGTTACCGCAATAATAGGAATAATAATGCTCATGGCGGGAATATACGCCGTTTCAAAGCCGGACAGCGGCGGCAGCAACGGAAAAAAATGGTTGATACCGGCATTTCTGGCAATGTTGAGTTCGGGAATGGTCGGTATTATTCAAAAACTATATCGGCATATATATCCTGAATGCGGGCTGAACGAGTTTCTGGTTCTCTCATTCGGATTTATGCTTGTGATGTCGCTTGTATTAAAACTGGCACTGAGAAAACCGTGTGAAAAAGAAAAGGTTGAAAAAAACGGAAAGTATTGGATGTCTATGATGATACTTGCCGTCAGTGTGGTTGCGGCAAACAAACTTAATCTTTACCTTTCGGGAGTTATGAGCAGCAGTATTTTCTATCCGTGTGTTAACGGCGGGTGCATTGTTGCAACGGCTCTCAGTTCACGCGTGCTTTTTCGGGAAAAACTCACTTTGCTTCAATGGGTGGGCATTGTCGGCAGTGTAATTGCGATAATACTTATTGTGTTACATTTTTAAACCGATTTTCGGAAATACATTTTAATTGGTGTGGTGCTATATATGAAACTGAAAATATTACGGTTTATTTCCGTATCGGCTGCATTACTGGTTGCTTTCAGCGTTTTTTTGCAGGGCTTTGCCTGTTTTGCCGACAGCGCTGCCGGAACTTCGGAAAGTTATGAAACATACAAATCAAAAACGGGGGACAATACCCCGGCGGCAAAGGAGATTAGCTTTGCGGCAACCGAATATGCAAGTATAGGCGGGGGAACTGCTGTTTCCGATGAATACGGGGCATTGGTAATACCCGAAAACGGCTCTGCCGGATGGGTTGTCACTGTCGAGGAAACTGCGCTTTACCGCATAGGATTCGAGTATATCGTTCCGGAGAGTGGAAGCAGGGATTTTGAATTTTTATTTAAAATAGACGGAAATACGCCGTTTTCGGGACTTCAGACCGCTTCTCTTACCCGATTTTACAAAAACTCATATGATACCCCACACAAAGACGAGCAGGGTAATGAGTATGCGCCTACGCAAATACCGTACGACGGTTTTATGAAACGTTGTTTGCACGATAGCATCGGCTCGGAAACAAAGGATTATGAATTTTTACTGACACAAGGGAAACATACCTTTTCTTTTGAAAACGCAAATCAGCAGATTATTGTAAAGACTGTGTTTCTGGCTTCTCCCGAGCGCGCCGCGTCTTATAATGAGGTTAAAGCAGGCATAAAGTCAGCAAACTATGAGGGAGAACCGATCGTTTTGGAGGGCGAGGACGCGTATTTGAAAACATCGCACTCGCTGACCGCAAAGGCGGACAACGGTTCAAACAGGGTCACTCCCGCAAGCGCCTCTATTTCAAAACTTAATTATATCGGCGGAACCACCTGGAAACATCCGGGTGAAGAAGCATTTTGGAAATTCACAGCTCCGAAGGACGGATTTTACAAGGTTGGGTTTAGCTTTAAACAAAGCGGTATTGTCAACGGTTGGTCGTACAGAAAACTTAAAATTGACGGTGAAGTTCCGTTTGCAGAGGCGGAGAACGTCCGCTTCGGATATAAGACAGACTGGCAGTTTAAGGAATTCGGGGACGACAACGGGGAATATTTGATTTATTTGTCGGCGGGGGAGCATATACTTTCGCTTGAGGCAACCCTCGGTGAAACGACTGAACTTTATAACGAGCTTAACACCCTTATTCTTGACATAGGCTCTTTATATCTTGATATTGTAATGATAACCGGAGAAAAGCCGGACGCCAACAGGGATTATGACCTGTTCAAACAAATAGACGGATTTAACGAAACGTTGGATTCCTTTAATAAACGGCTTACCGCTCTTGCAGAGGGAATAGAAAAAACCGCCGGCAACGACGGAAATCAGTACAGTGCGTCGGTTAAAAATATGCTCAGAGTCGTAAAGGAAATGCAGAAAAATCCGTATACGGCACAGAATTACCTGACCGATTACTATAATCAGTATTCAAGCCTCGGCTCGCTGCTTTCGGATATGACCGCAATGCCGCTTTACCTTGATCAGATTAGAATTGCGGCACCGGGCGCTGATTTCGGAGAAAAAAAGAGCGGTTGGCTTAAAAGTGCGCTGTTCGGAGTGAAGAGGTTTTGCGCGTCATTTACTAACGATTACAGCAGCACCGATAAAAACAGCGACAGCAGTAACAGCATTAAAATATGGTGTAACTGGGGCAGAGATCAGGCAATGGTGCTGAGCAATTTAATAAGCGAATCTTTTACCGACAAGACAGGAATCAAGGTTAATTTGGAGCTCACAAACGCAAGTCTTATAAAGGGCGTTTTGTCGGACACTCAGCCAGATTTATCACTGCAAATGTCGCGTACCGAGCCGGTCAACCTTGCAATGCGCGATGCGCTTTACGACCTTACAAAATTTGACGATTATTCCGAGGTTGCAAAAAGATTCGGAAAAACGGCTTCTATACCTTATGAGTATAAAAACGGCATATACGCACTGCCCGATACTCAAAGCTTTTACCTTATGTTTTACAGAGATGACATTTTTAATGAACTGGGACTAGAGGTTCCGAACACCTGGGATGAATTTCTGGATGTTTCCGCAAAAATACAGCGCAATAATATGACCGTTTATCTGCCATACACACAGATAACGGCGACCACAACGGTTAACACCGGCGTCGGGGGACTTAATTTGTTTGCGGGAATATTGCAGCAGTACGGTTCGGGGTTATACAATTCGGACAAGACCGCCTGCGTACTTGATCAACCGGTTGCACTTTCCGCTTTCAGGTTTTGGACTCAGATGTATACCAAATATAAAATTCCTACAACGCAGAGCTTTTATAACCGCTTTAAGGTTGGCACCTGCCCGCTCGGAATAGAAGTGTACACACAGTACACACAAATTGAGCAGGCGGCGCACGAAATAAACGGAAGATGGGGAATTGCACTTGTTCCGGGCAAAAAGAATGAGGACGGAACAATTAACCGTGCGGTTGCGGGCTCCGGTTCGGGATGCGCCATCCTTGAAAAATCCACCCATAAAGAAGAGGCATGGGAATTTCTTAAATGGTGGACATCTCCCGATACCCAGCTTGCCTATAACAACGGCGTTGAATCAATATTGGGAACCATTTCACGAACAACAACCGCAACACTGGAGGCTTTTGAGAGAATGTCTTGGGAAAGAGAAGATCTTGAAATACTTAAGGAACAGCGCGCGCAGATCGTTGAAATTCCGGAAGTTCCGGGAAGCTATTACCTTTCAAGGGCTGTGGATCAGGCATATTGGTCGGTTGTTAACGGCGACTCCAACGAGAAAGATGCTCTTGTTAAATGGAGCAAAATTGCAAACAACGAAATTGACCGCAAAATAAAGCAGTACAGTTAAAGGGGAGAATTTGTTTTGGCTAAAAGTACAACTGTAAAACGTCCGTACGGACGAATGAAGGGTAAAAATGCGTCGTACTGCATTCTGCTGGCACCGTTTACTATAATATTTTTTATCTTTACGGTTCTTCCCGTGCTTTCGTCTATTGTGTTAAGCTTCTTTGATTTTGATATGGTTAAAATGCCCGTCTTTTCGGGCATTGAAAACTACGCGAGAATGTTTGTTGATGACGATACTTTTCCCACTGTTGTCAAAAATACAATTCTGTTCGCAATAATAACAGGACCGGCAGGATTTTTGCTGTCCTTTGTTTTGGCGTGGTTTATAAACGAGTTCAGCCCGTTTGTCCGCACACTGCTTTCGTTTATGTTTTATTGCCCGGCGCTTGTAGGAAACGGCCTGTTTATATGGCAGGTGGCGTTTTCTAACGACAGCTACGGTTACATAAACAGCTTTCTGCTGTCGTGGGGGCTGATAAACGAGCCTGTATCGTGGCTTAAAACAGCGGCATATATCGGGCCGATAGTGATAATTGTTCAGCTTTGGCAAAGTATGGGCGTATCGTTCCTCGCAAATATTTCCGGACTTCAAAACATAAACGGAGATATGTTTGAGGCAGGCGCCATTGACGGGGTAAGGAACCGTTGGCAGGAGCTTTGGTACATAACATTGCCCGCAATGAAGGATATGCTGCTTTTCAGCGCGGTAATGCAGATTGCGTCAAGCTTTTCAATCAGTACAATAGCTGTTCAGCTTGCAGGTTATCCGAGTGTGGGCAATGCTGCCGATACACTTGTTTCTCACATCGGGGACGTGGGAACGGTTAAATATGAAATGGGATATGCCTCGGCGCTTTCCGTATTTTTATTCGTTCTGATGCTTGCAACAAGGAAAGCTATAGTTAAATTACTTAACAGTGCCGGGAAATAGGGTGATCTTTAAATGATTAAAAAAATTAACACCGAACAAGAAAATAAAAAGGTAAGACTTAAAGTTTCAAAAAGGTCACAGGTCAAACGGTATACCCGTTCAAAGGTCGGCAATTTCTTCTATGTGCTGTTTTTGGTTGCCTGCGGGCTTTTCTCGGTACTTCCGCTCATATACTGCGTTATAACATCATTTAAACCGCTTGAAGAATTGTTGGTTTTCCCTCCGCGATTTTTTGTTGTACGACCCACCCTTCAAAACTTTACGGCATTGCCCGAATTGCTATCAAACCTGAGAGTTCCACTTTCAAGATACATTTTCAACAGTCTTTTTGTCACTATAGTGTCAACATTCGCGTATGTAATGATAGCTACAATGGCTGCGTTTTCGCTTGCAAAATCGCAGCTTAAATTCAAAAAGGTTTATTTTGTAATAGTACAGCTTGCACTGCTTTTTAACGGAACCACTCTTTCGGTACCGCTGTATCTGATTTTTTCGTGGCTTAAAATCATTGATACATATTGGGTAATGATAGTGCCGTACATTGCGTCAACTATGGGCGTATTCTTAATGAAACAATATATGGAGGGCGCATTGCCCGATGCTCTTTTGGAAGCCGCCGATATTGACGGAGCAGGACCTATAAGAACGTTTTGGCTTATTGCTTTACCTATTGTTAAACCCTGTTGGCTGACCCTTACATTGTTCGGCTTCAGAGATGTTTGGGCGATGATACCCGACGGCACCGTTTTTAACGAATCGCTTAAAACGTTGCCTACCGTTATGTCACAGATCACCGCGGGTGGCATCGCACGTTCGGGAAGCGCAATGGCGGTTACGGTTATTATGATGATCCCGCCTATTCTTGTTTATATGGTTTCGCAAAGCAATGTTATTGAGGCAATGAGCAGCGCCGGTATTAAGGAGTAAAGAGAAGTCTATGAAAAAAAGCATTATTTTCAAATTCATAACCTCTGTTGCGGCTGTTTCCGCATTGTTCTGCGGTTTATCCGTTGGCGCAAAAAACGTTTACAGTGAGCATTATACCGTGCCGAATGACAGCTATACCTATTGGAACACTGGTGATAATACCTATAAGACTGTAAACAGTAAGCCGTTATATGAGTTAAAGAGTGTTTATGAATACGAGGAACTAGGCGGTGAAAAAAGCTCGGTTCTAGCCGATGTAACGGTTTCGGATGACGGGATAATAATGTTACTTGATTCCAAAAATTCCTGCATAACACTGCTTAGTTCCGATTATTCAATTCTCGGAAAGATAACGAATTTTTCGGGGACCGCTTTTCAAAACGCGAAGAGCATTTTTGTTGCGGCGGATGGGCTGATATATGTTGCAGATACAGAACATTCACAGGTGCTTATCGGCAATCGGGACGGAGTGCTTATAAGAAAGCTTGAACTGCCGGATTCAAAGCTTATACCGGATGATTTTGAATTTAAACCGATTCGCGTTACCGTTGATAGAAATGGGTATGCATATGTGCTGAGTGATGGCTCTTATTACGGGGCAATACTGTATTCACCCGATGGCGAATTTTTAAGCTTTTTCGGAGCAAACTCGGTAACATCAACCGTAACACAGGCAATTTCAAAAATGTGGGAAAAGCTTACAATGACCAACGAAAAGCGTTCAAAACAAGTTAGTAAGCTGCCGTATCAGTTTACGGATTTGTATGTTGACAAGGATAATTTCATATATACTGCTACGGGAAAAACTAAAAACGGTCAGCTACAAACAGGCGTTGTAAGAATGCTCTCGCCTTCGGGAAGCAATATTTTGTCATCGGACTCAAAGGTTTTCGGTGAAAGGCAGATATTTACAAGCGGAAACGTTTTTGAAATCAAAACTCAGAATATTTCGGGAATTGCCGTTGATGATTATGGATTTATGTATGTTTTTGATACATCTTACGGCAGGATATACATATATGATTCGGAGTGCAATATGCTGGGAACTCTGGGTGGCGGATTTTCGTTCGGCGAGCAGAAGGGAACATATAAACAGATATCCGCAATTGATATTTGCGGAAATGACCTGCTTGTTACAGACAGTATGAAAAACACTCTCACGGTTTATTCCCTTAACGATTACGGTAAAAACGTACTGTCACTTCAGAGAATGACGCTTGACGGAGATTACGTTGCCGCAAAGTCGGGCTGGGAGCAGGTGGTTGCAGCCGACGGCAACAGCAGAGTCGGAATAGTAGGCCTTGCAAAAGCGGCTTATACCGAGGGAGATTATAAGCAGGCAATGAGCCTTGCAAAATCCGCATATGATAGAGATACATATTCTCTTGCCTTTAAGGAGATCAGAAAAGATTTCCTGCACAGAAACTTTGTGTGGATATTCTTGTCTGTGATTTTGGTGCTTGTTCTTGCAGCAGTGCTTTTGCACGAAAAGAGAAAAAAGAACTTAAAGTTGCTGAGGTCAGAGCCCGCAAAAGTGTTTGTATCTGCAGCGGCGCACCCGGCAGATAGCTTTACGCAGATTAAGCAGAAGCACCTGATCTCTATGAAGTGGTGTTGGCTGTCGCTGGCTCTTTATTATGTTTCCGTTGCCGTTCAGGGTATGTTCGGAAGCTTCGTATTTGTTGCGGACGACGCATCATCGTTCAATTCGATAATACAGCTCGCGCGGTCTGTTGGGCTTGTGCTTGTGTGGACTGTTACAAACTGGGCGGCATGCACGCTTTTCGGCGGCATAGGTAAAATGAAGGAAATATTCACTGTTGTAACTTACAGCCTTGTGCCGATGACTTTCGGGAATTTTCTGTATACTTTGGTGACGCATATTATGACACCGGACGAGGCCGCGTTTATGAGCGTTATAACAGTAGCACTTACATTGTATTCTGTAATAATGATAATTATCGGAACAATGATTGTGCACGATTTTTCTTTCGGAAGATTCATCGGAACATCGCTTTTAACAGTGTTCGGAATAGCTGTCATAGTATTTGTGGGTATTATTATAATAATTCTTGTACAACAACTCGTTGCATTTTTATCAACGGTTATGGGCGAACTTATTTACCGTTAGGAGGAAGAATAAATGTCTAAAAAGGTTTTTGCGTTTTTGCTTTGCATAGCAATTGTTTTTACTCTTTCCTCCTGCGGAAAGGAAGCAAAGGTATCACCCAAAGCTTTTAATGCGGATTTTAAGGATGACATACCCGATTCTTTTACCGCGGCGTCCGGCGCAAAGTTTGAACTCAGGTGGGAAAAAGAAAAAAAGCGGATAGTGTTTTATGATAAGGAGCGTAATTTGCCGTGGTCATATCTTCCGTACGGAAAGTACGCCCAACAATACGATGAGGACGGAACCGAGATAAATAACCATCCTCAGCTGGAGTCACCTATATTTGTAAAATACTTTGACCCGGAAAAATCAATTGAGGAAACGCTTGTTTCCTATACCGAGTCGGTTAAAAAGAAAAAAATAAGGGTTAAGAAAATCGAATCGGGCATAAGCGTTACATACTGCTTTGAAAAGCAGAAAATAACCGTTACCGTGGATTACATTTTGCGCAGGGACAGCCTTAAAATAACAGTTGACCCTTCAAAAATAACCGAATCGGAATGCACGGTTCTTTCGGTGGATATAGCGCCGTTTTTCTGCTCAGTGCCAAACACTGCGGAGAATTCGTATCTGTTTGTGCCTTCGGGGAGCGGAACGATTATCCGCGCCGGCAAAGAGAGCGATAATGTCACCGTTTATTCCGAGGAGGTCTACGGACAGGACGCAAGACGGCCGGATGACGATGTTATTAAAACAATAACCGCAAACGTCAATTTGCCCGTATACGGCGCCAAAATCGGGAATAACGCTATATGCGCCGTAATAGAAGAGGGCGCGGAGTCGGCTACCGTAACCTGTAATGTCAGAAATTCAACGGTTGGATATTCAACTGTCTATGCTTCGTTTGCCGTTCGCAGTTGTTCTCTTATGCTTACAAACACTTGGAATGGGCAGAGAAAAATATATTCCGAAGAAATGACACAGCAACCGATGTCGATAGGTTTCTACCCATTGCATGACGATGCAAATTATGTGGGAATGGCAAAATGCTATCGCAATTTTCTGAAAAGCAAATATTCTATGAAATCCTCCGAGGAGGAGAAACTGCTCAATCTGGAAATCCTCGGCGGAGCGGAATATACCAGATCTTTTTTGGGCGTTCCGTATAATTCCCTGTTCGTATCAACCAAAATAAGCGAAGCCGAGGAAATGCTGAAAGAAATAGGCAATGCAACCGGAGAGGCACCGGCGGTACAGCTTTTGGGATTCGGCGAATCGGGAACGGATATAGGTAGTCTTGCCGGCGGCAAGCTTCCCAAGGCCTTCGGAAGTGCCAAGGATGTGAAAAATCTTTCGGATTACTGCAAAAAGAACGGTGTTTCACTTTACTGGGACTTCGATGTTGTTCAGTATTCAAAATCATCATTCGGCGCGTCGGTAACATTTGATTCCGCAATTACAACCAACGGCAGACGTACAACTATGTATAAGTATTATCTGGCGTCGGGAACAAGGGATAACAGCAGTAAGGGATGGAATAATTCCGGTTCTTTTACAATGCTTAAAAGGTCCGGAATTGATAAAAAAATCAACAGCCTTACAAAACAGCTTGATAAATACGGTATGGACGGCATAAGCCTTAACACACTTTCGCGAATCGCATATTCCGACCATAATTCCCAAAAGTACTATTCAAAGGGACAAATGGCAAATCAGGTTTCGGGTATTTTTAACGGCCTCGAAAAATCGGGATATAGGACGGCGGCTTCCGCTGCGAACGATTATGCGGCGGCGAGTGCGGGCAGAATTTTTGATGTTCCGCTGAGTTCATCAAAATACGATTGCTATGATGTTGACATTCCTTTTTACGGGATAGTGTTCAAAGGCTATGTGCCGTTGGCGACTGCGCCGCTTATGACTTCGGAATACGATGTTAACACACGCATCCTGCAGGCGGCTGAGGCAGGGTACGGATTGACGTTTGCCCTTACATATAATTACAACAATAAAATTCTGACAAGTGAAAATCAACTTTATTACGGCAGTTCTTTCGAAAAGGTCAAGGATACCGTAAGCAGTGCCGCTGCTGGCTATAAGGATCTGTTTAACAGCATAAACGGGGCTGAAATTGTCGGTCATACCGTTATAAGCGATGAACTCAGATGCACCGAATACAGTAATGGAGTAAAGGTGTACGTTAACTATTCGGCGAATGATCTGCAAACTGCCGACGGAACGGTAAAGGCACAGTCGTACCTTACGGTAAAAGGGGGAGCGAAAAATGACTAAACCTAAAAAAACACGTGGGGTTGAGTCCCTGCGCGCACGTAACGGATTTTTGTTTACTGTACCGTGGTGTATAGGAATTATACTGTTCTTTTTCGTACCGCTTCTTCAGTCTGTAATATATGTTTTCTCGGATGTTAAGATGAACTCGGGCGGATTTGCAAGTGCTTTTTCGGGACTTGACAATTTAAAATACATATTTTTGTCCGACGCGGATTATACAAACAATTTGAGCACCGCGCTTACAACATTTCTTTATTCTTTTCCGGCAATTGTAATTCTGTCGCTTATCTTGGGAATTTTACTTAACCAGGATTTCAAGGGTAGGGTTTTCTTCCGTTCCCTTTATTTCCTACCCGTAATTGTTGCGACAGGTACGGTTATGGAACTTATTTTCGCGACGCGTTCCGGAGATCTTGCTTCAACCGGAACGGACGCCGCCGTGCGCGATAATATGATAAGTGCAGCAACGGTGATTGATTGGCTGGGATTGCCCTCACAGATTTCAAAATATCTGGATACTGTAATAGGTGCGATAATGAACCTTGTGTGGAGCTCGGGCGTGCAGATCATTCTGTGGATAGCAGGTATGCAGGCAATTCCGGATCTGCTGTATGAGGTTGCAAAGGTCGAGGGCGCGACAAAATGGGAAGAATTCTGGTATATAACATTTCCAATGCTGTCACGTGTGACGGTTTTGGTGGTGGTGTTTACAATGGTGGATCTTATCACCGCAAAAACGGATGTTATTATGACGCAGGCATACGCTACGCAGCAAAGTCAGCAATACGGTCGGGCATCAGCAATGTTATGGATTTATTTTTGTATTATAGGTGCGTTCATCGGTCTTTTGATGCTGTTGTTTAATCGCACTTGTGCAAAGCGCTGGGAATAGGGAGAATGCTATGAAGAATACTCTTTCAAAATTTACGGCAATGTCCGAAACCGAAAAACGTCTTTACAATTATAAGGTAAAAAATAAAATGCGCTCTGCTTTTATGACGGTGTTTCGTATGCTTATGATCGTTTCGATTGGATACATAGTTATTTATCCGCTTCTCTATATGGTGGTAACATCGCTACGTTCCAGAGCATCTTATTCCGATCCCGGAATAGTTTGGATATTAAAAACTTATGAATGGACAAATTATTCCGACGCTTTCGGGGCAATGAAGTATCCAAAGGCACTTTTAAACACCCTTGTTATAAATATGCTTAGCGCGGGACTCGAGATTGTCAGTTGCTCGCTTGTGGCATACGGTCTATCAAGATTTAACTATAAATTTAAAAAAGTTCAAATGGTTGTTCTGCTGCTTTCAATTGTTATTCCCACTCAAATGATTGTTATACCGCAAATGATTAATTTCTCTCAACTCGATTTTCTTGGTATTTTAAAGCTTATAGGAAATATTGCAGGAAAGGAATTAAGGATAAACATCCTTGACACACCCTTTACCTTTTACCTGCCGTCTTTATTCGGTGTGGGGCTTAAATCAGGGATAATGATATTTATTTATATTCAATTTTTCAAGGGCTTGCCCAAAGAACTCGAAGAGGCTGCCGCAATTGACGGGGCGGGAGCATTTAAGACATTTCTGAGCATTGCCGTTCCTTCGTCCGGCGTTGTATTTTTAACTGTTTCGATATTCTCGGTTGTGTGGCATTGGAACGATTATTACCTCTCGGCAATGTTTATGACTAACAGTAAATCACTCGCACTTACACTTGCAACTCTGAAGGAACAAATGCCCACATTAGGTTTTGGCTATTCAATTGTGAATGATAAGGGCGGTTCAATTTTGATGGCAGCTTGTGTATTGTTTATTCTCCCTATGTTGGTGTTTTACATATGCTTACAGGGGAAATTTGTTAAATCAATCGACCGTGTCGGAATTACGGGTTGATAATAAAGGAGTACATTAACATGAAAAAAATAATTGTTTTAACAGCAATGGTTATCTTGGTTACATTACCATTGGTTGCTTGTGGCGATACTAATAAAACTCCGAAGAATGAGGCTTCTAAAACAACTGTTTCGGAAAATTCAGAAGCAGAAAGCACAGAGCCGATATCAGGCGAAAGCGTTTCATCCAAGGAAAAAAAGCTTGAGCTTGAAAACGACGGAGAATATATTGTGTGCAGTCGTTCCGGTGATTCCGTAGTTATAAATAGTGTTGAAGATTTTAAAAATTATAAAGTCGGATATATTGATGAATGTGACAGTATGAGATATGCAGAATTTTACACATTTAAAGAGACCGTTCTTTATAATGCAGCGCACGATGCACATTCAGGTCTTTTTGGTAAAACAGTAGACCTGATAATAATTGATAAAATTAGTTATAAAGCTTTTTCTGACCTGGACATTGTATGGGATTTTTCTAATTAAATTAAGAATGATATTATTTGATAAAAAAACAAGGAGCTTTATTTGAACACCGAAAAAATAGTTTTTTAATCGATCTTTTAAACGGCGAGTTGCCCGTTCATATTTATTGGGGTAAAAAAATTGACATAATACCCGATGACTGGAGCAAGACATAGACAAAAAGCGTACTGTCCGCTTATGATTACGGGAAATTATCTTTAAACACACTGCCGCAGGAATACCCGACCTTCGGCTGCACGGCAGCACCTTTATGAACGCGGAACTGCCTATAGCCGAGGATTTGACCGACTACAGCACCGTGATTTTTGAACCAAACGCAGAACAGCATAAGGAGAATTTAAAATGAAGGATCACCGCATTTCCGATAAGCTTATAGAGCAAAGATTTGAAGAAATAAGCAAAAAAACAGATGCCCTGCCGAAAACGCAGGTCAACTACATTTTCGTAACGGACACCCATGCCGACGAATATCTTTTAAAGGATGAAAACGGCAAGCTGACGGTTTTTGAACCAGAGGATACCGTAAACGACCGCATAAATCAAATTGCAAAGCACCTTGAAATTGCCGTTAACGTAGCAAATAAAAACGATAATATTGACTTTATCGCCCTCGGCGGCGACCTTATAAACGCCTACTGCATAAAAGGCAAGGAGCATGTTTTGAGCAATCTGCACAGGTCGGTCGCTCCGCTTAAAAACAGCTTAAAGCCGGTGCTTATTGCCTTCGGAAATCATGACGACAACGCCTTCCAGTTTTTGAATCCGAATATTCCCGCAGCCGAAAGGAAATGGATCATAAGCGATAAGGACTGGAAGGAAAAAGTCACCGATTTGTTCCCCGGTGCAGACGGAGAGGTTCACGATGACCACTATGAATATTCGAAATATTATTATTATGATCTTAAGGAAAAAAGAACAAGAATAATAATTCTCGACACTATGGACTGCCGCCGCCCATTTGATGAAAACGGCGTTGTAAACGGAGAAATGCGCTTGAAGCGCATATGCTATACCAATCAGCAGCTTGACTGGCTCGTAAACCGCGCAATGACCGCCCCCGCCGATTACAATTACATTTTTATCTCTCACATGGGTATCGATTCCGCCGTGAATAGCAACAGAATGCTCGGCGGCGAGACGCTCCGCGAAATTATAAAGGCATTCCAAAGCCGCTCCTACTACAGCTTTTCATACACCGATATAAACGGTGAGGAAATAACCGTAAACGCCGACTTCCCCGAAAGCATAAGCGGGAAAATACTGTTTTATTCCTTCGGGCATCAGCATTCCGAAGCGATACTATACAGCAAGGATATTAACCTCTGGCAGGTAGCAACAGGCTGCGAGAATATGCGCGGCGGCGAGGGCGGAAGCGACACGTCCGTGAAATGGAAAATTCTCAATAACCGCCGCGAGGGCGATGAAACCGAAACCTGCATTGATATAATCTCTGCAGGCACAGAGATTTGTCATAAATTCAATATAGGACCCGGAGACGATGCCGAAATGCCGTATAAATGTGAATAAAAAATCCCTCGGTTCTACCGAGGGAAGAAAAAGAGCGGAGCGACAAAAGATATGGCGAGCTTGATGCGAGCCGAAAGACTTTAAAAAAAGAAAAACCTCATGTAAAATAGTAGTGGTTTGGCGACCGCATTACTAAAAAGACAGGGGTTTTTTTTAATAAAAGAAAATATTGGATTTGGCATAAAATTCAAGAATACAGGAACGAATATATTTATTCTCCTGTTCACGCTTGCTTTCTTTATGGTTTATGTATTTGTAATAGGTGCTGCGGTTAACATTTAATACCCGGCAAAGGGTAGTGATTTTATGTTCACCGGACAAAAGTTCAACAGCTTTTAGTCTTTGTTTGAGTGTGGCGTGAATATCGCAATGGCTTTTTTTAATATAAGGTTTTCTTCCTCCAACTGAGCATTGCGTTTTTGCAATTCCTTTGTTTGGTTGTAGGTTTTGCCTGAGTGATATAGATCTACTATCGTTTGCTTGAATTCCTGCGTGTACTTTTGGTTTTTGCCTGCCTTTTTTGTTTCCTCCTTGGTTGTCTGTTTTCTTGTGCTTTTCGACTTCGGTTATGTATTTTCCGTTCATATTAAACCCCTGTGAGTAAATTGGAATTTGTATTCGTTATATCACGAATAATTGAAAAAGTCAATGTCACTTAAGCGGGGTGTCGCATGTTTATTAAAAAGCAACTAAAAGGCCTTTGTTTTGTTTATTACACAGCTGATTTTTAATGTTTATTTAATAAAAAACACAAGAGAAAATGAAGAAACAAATAAAAAATCGTCATAAATTATTGCTTTAAAAAAATATAACTCGATTTTATAATATAAATAATAAAGCCTTTCGACCTTTTGAACGGAGGAAAATGTATGACAGAAAAGGAACTTAAGCATTTACATGAAGATATGACTCTTGAGGAAAAACTCGGTGAATTGTGGCAGCCGATGAACCGTACATTTGATGAAAACGGCGTACTTACCGGAAATGATGTTAAAATGAACAACAGTCGACGTGATGTTGAACTTTGCGGTTCCACTCTGAATCTTTTCGGATTTGATAAATTAAAGCAGCTTCAAGACGAGCATATAAAGCATCATCCGCACCGTATTCCGATGATGTTTATGGGAGATATTATTCACGGATTCGCAACCGTTTTTCCGCAGCCGCTGGCCGCAAGCTGCTCCTTTGATACAGAGCTTGAAGAAAAGTGTTATGCCACAATAGCAAAGGAAGCGAGTGTTGCGGGAATCAATGTAACATATTTTCCTATGATGGATCTGGTTCGTGACCCGCGTTGGGGCAGGGTTATGGAGTCCGCCGGTGAAGACCCGTATCTTGCGAGTCGCTTTTGTGCCGCTATCGTCAAGGGACTTCAAGGCGACGGAATAGATAAAAAGTACACAATGGCTGCCTGCATCAAGCATTTTGCGGGATACGGCGGAGCAGAGGGAGGTCGCGATTATAATTCTGTCGAAATAAGCGAAAGAGGCTTAAGACAGTATTACCTGCCGGGATATAAGGGCGGGATTGATGCCGGAGCCAAAATGGTAATGACATCATACAATACGGTCGGAGGAGTTCCGTCTACCTGTAACAGGTGGCTCCTGCGGGATGTTTTGCGCGGTGAATGGGGATTTGACGGTGTCGTTATCACCGACCTTTTTGCTATGTCGTCAATGTACAGCGGTCATCGCGTCGGCGAAACCGAACGCGATGCCGCGGAAATGTCTGTTAAAGCCGGAATAGACATTGAAATGGGCGGAAAAATGTATAAAAATCTTATCGAATCGGTAAGGATGGGCACAATAGATGAAAAGCTGATAGACGATGCTGTTTGGCGCTGTCTTAAGCTTAAAAATGATATGGGATTGTTTGAAAACCCGTACCGTTGCCTGAACGAGGAAGAATCAAAAAGCATTTTCAAATGTGGTGAACATCTGGCTCTCGCACTGAAAATGGCGGAAGAAAGCTGTGTTCTGCTTAAAAACAATGATAATATATTGCCGCTGAACCCCGACGGCGGGACAACAGCCTTTATAGGACCGTTTACGGAACACACCGGTATGCTTAGCACCTGGGATCTGTCATCGGGAGGAACCGAAAAGGGAAATACTCTTAGAAATGAAATAATGCGCCGTTACCCGGGCGAAAAATTTGAATTTGCAATCGGATGCACCGCGTTGGGACGTGAGCAGTCGCGCGAAGCAGGATATTTCGGAAATATAGATGAGGATAACCGTGAAAAAACTATTTCCGAGGCAGTGGAAATTGCAAGAAAAAGCGATAGAGTTATCTTGACATTGGGTGAGCTTGTCGAGCAATCGGGGGAAGCAGCCTCACGTTCGGATATCCGTATACCGGATGTTCAGCTTGAACTTTACAGAAGAGTGCGTGAGGTCAACAGCAATGTTGCTGTTATAGTTTATACCGGCAGACCGCTTGATCTGTCTGCTATCGGTGACGCCAAGGCAATTATGATTGTATGGCATTTGGGAACAACGGAAAACAGTGCAATAACAAATCTTCTGTTTGGCAAAGCGATTCCTTCTGGAAAGCTTACAATGTCATTTCCGCGATCTGTCGGGCAAATACCGGTTTATTACAACCATTTGCCGACGGATCACCGCACGGAGCCGTATTGGTCGGAATATCGTGATAATTGTTCAAGCGAACCTTTATATCCGTTTGGATACGGATTAAGTTATACCGAATTCGAATACGGAAGCCCCGAAATATCAAATTCGGTTATGAAAAAAGGCGAAACCGTGATTGTTTCCGCGGTTGTAACAAATAAAGGACAGTACGACGCTTATGAAACGGTTCAGCTTTACCTGCGTGACGTAAGAGCAACCGTTTCGCGCCCGGCGGTAGAGCTTAAGGGCTTTAAGCGTGTGTTTATAAAGAGCAGTGAGCAAGAAACCGTAAGCTTTGAAATAGATGAAGAGAGCCTTAAGTATTATAACATCAATATGGATTACGTAGCCGATCCGGGTGAATTTATTGCCTATATTTCACCAAACAGCTGCATTAAAGAGAAAAACGGCGTTTCATTTTTCCTTGACTGATAATGTCTGCAAAGGAAATAAAGTCGCTTGTCTATGTTTACAGCTTTGTGCGGCATTGTCTTAGAAAGCAGCTCAACATAAAACAAAATCAGCGCGGCAAAAACCGTGCTGATTTTTTATAAACAGTGATTTTTATCATATAATGAGTCAATTTAACAGTCGCAGAAAAACAAAACCCCGCTTATAAAGCGGGGTTCCTACTGGTGATCCATCGGGGATTCGAACCCCGGACACCTTGATTAAAAGTCAAGTGCTCTGCCAACTGAGCTAATGAATCGTTTTATGACAGCTTTAATATTATATCAGTTAGTATGCCCTTTGTCAAGAAAAAAATATTATAATACCGCAGAACATTAAAAAATGTATTTATCAGTTGCGAAAAGCGCGGAAATGTGGTATTATAAAATGAAAATGTTTTAAGGAGTGAGGTTATGCCGGACAGTCGTTCAATCGGCGTTTTTGACTCCGGGCTTGGCGGTCTTACCGTGGCACGCGAAATAATGAAGTGCCTGCCGCGTGAAAGTATTGTTTATTTCGGCGATACCGGCCGTGTTCCGTACGGCACCAGAAGCCGCGAAACAATAAAAAAATATGCCGCTGAGGATGAAAATTTCCTGCTGAAGCATAATGTTAAGCTTATAGTTGCGGCGTGCGGTACGGTATCGTCCGTTGCGGGCGAAGAGGCAAAAAATCTCCCTGTGCCGTATTTTGAAATGGTCACCCACGCGGCGGAGGCGGCGGTCAGGGAAACCGCGGGCGGCAGAATAGGCGTTATCGCAACCCCCTCTACCATCGCCAGCGGAAGCCATAAACGCGCGATATTAAAGCTTATGCCGTCGGCAAAGGTTACCGCTTGCAGCTGCTCGCTGTTCGTTCCTCTGGTGGAGGAAGGGTGGTACTCTCCGGATGACGCGGTGGTTCGTGAAACCGTAGAGCGGTATCTTGAGCCTGTGAAAAGTGCGCAGGTAGATACGCTTATTTTGGGCTGTACGCATTATCCGGTTTTGTCCGAAGCTATCTCGCGTGCTATGGGAAACGGCGTTAAACTCATAAATCCCGGTGTTGCGGTGGCGGAGGCTGTAAAGGATTATCTTGAAAAGACAGACTTGTGTACGGACGGCAAAACCGCCTCGCACAGCTTTTATGTGACCGACAAGACCGATTCGTTTAAAGCCCTTGCCTCAATGCTTTTGGGAACGGAAATTGATGAAAATAAGGTTAAACAGGTGGAACTTGCAAGCTTATGTTAAAGGAAGCCATGATAAAAATAAAGGGTACCCAGTGCCTAGGTGAGGAAAGCGATATTACCGAGCTTACAACATTCGGTAAATTCGGAATTAAAAACGGCAGCTATTTTATTTCGTATGACGAGAGCGAACTGTCGGGTATGAAGAATGTTAAGACGGGAATATTTGTCCGACAGGACGATACCGTTGTGATAAAGCGAACAGGTGAGCTTGAAAGCACGCTTGAGGTTGAAAACGGAAAACGGAGTATGTGCTTTTATAATACGGACGCGGGCATACTTGAAATAGGCGTTTTCGGCGAAAAGGTTGTAAACGGCTTATCTTTAAACGGCGGAACACTTAAAATGGAATATAACATCGATTCAAATTTAAGGCTTATAAGTAAAAACACGGTGGAGATAACGGTAAGAGAGGTTAATTAAATGTCATTGTTGGTTAAAAAAGCTAAGGAACAGGTTGCGGCGATTATAAACAATGCGGCGTACGCGGCAATTGAAAAGGGCTTGCTTGAAAATGCCGAATGCGGCGAATTTACGGTTACCGCGCCGTCAAGCAGAGAACACGGCGATTATGCCGCTAACGCGGCGCTGGTGTGGGCAAAGGCATTTCACAAATCACCGCGGCAGATAGCGGAGATACTGTCGGGCGAATTTAAACTTGACGGGACGTATATAGGCAAATACGAAATTGCAGGCCCGGGATTTATCAACTTCTTTTTATCGGACAGCTATTATGCCGATATTCTTGAGGATGTTGATAGAAGAAAAGCCGACTACGGCAAAAGCGATTTCGGCGGCGGCAAACGCATTTTGGTTGAATTTGTTTCCGCGAACCCGACAGGACCTATGCACATAGGCAATGCGCGCGGCGGCGCTTTGGGAGATTGCCTTGCGGCTGTGCTTGAAGCCGCAGGCTATTATGTTGAAAGAGAATTTTATATAAACGACGCCGGCAACCAGATAAACAAATTTGCGCTTTCGCTTGATCTGCGGTATAAACAGCTGTTTGAGGACGGAATTGAAATGCCGGAGGACTCTTACCACGGCGAGGATATTGTTAATCACGCAAAAGCGTTTGCCGAAATTCACGGCGACGGTTATATGAACAAAAGCGAAGGGGAACGCCGTAAAGCACTTGTGGATTTTGCTTTGCCTAAAAATATACAGGGTCTTAAGGATGACCTTGCTAAGTACAGAATACATTACGATACTTGGTTTAAAGAAAGCACCCTGCACGAAAACGGCGAAACAAAGCGTATTATAGAGCTGCTTAAAGAAAGCGGGCACACATATGAATCGGAGGGGGCGCTGTGGTTCCGCGCAACCGAATTCGGATGCGACAAGGATTTTGTGCTTGTTCGCGCAAACGGCTTCCCGACATATGTTGTGCCGGATATTGCCTACCACTATAACAAGCTTGTCACAAGAAAATTTGACCGTGCAATTGACGTTCTGGGCGCGGACCACCACGGATATGTACCGAGGCTCAAAGCGGCGCTTACGGCGCTCGGCGTGGATGCCGACAGGCTTGACGCCGTTCTTATGCAGATGGTAAGGCTTGTGCGTGACGGTGAGGTTATTAAGGCTTCAAAGCGTTCGGGCAAGGCAATAACTCTTGTAACGCTTCTCGACGAGGTTCCGATTGATGCCGCGCGGTTTTTCTTCAACCTGCGCGAGCCGAACAGCCATTTTGATTTTGACCTTGACCTTGCGGTTAATGAGTCAAGCTCGAACCCGGTCTACTATGTTCAGTACGCGCACGCGCGTATTTGCAGTATTTTCCGCAACCTGAAAGCGGAGGGGATTGAGCGCAGAGCCTGCACGCCGGACGAGCTTGAAAAACTGAACACACCCGAGGAAAAGGAGCTGATACTTCATATATCGGCTCTTACGGAGGAGATCGTTCAGGCGGCAAAGACATACGACCCCGCAAGAATTACCCACTATGTTCTGGAACTTGCGACAAAGTTTCACAAATTTTATGCCGCCTGCCGCGTTAAGGGAATAGACGAGCCGCTTATGCAGGCAAGACTTACTTTGTGCGCGGCTGCCGGAACGGTTATTAAAAACGTTCTTACACTGATGAAGATAGACGCTCCCGAGAAAATGTGATTTGGAGATTATGAAAATGGATAAAACACAGAAGAACCTTACAATGATAATGGATCTCTATGAGCTTACGATGTCAAACGGTATTTTTGACAGCGATATGCGCGACGAAATAACATATTTCGATATGTTTTTCCGCCGTGTGCCGGATGACGGCGGCTATGCGATTATTGCGGGAATCGAACAGCTTATTGAGTATATGAACGACCTAAGGTTTGATGACGGCGATATTGAATATTTAAAGAACCTTAATCTGTTTTCAAACGACTTCATAGAGTATTTACGCAACTTCAAGTTTACCTGTGATGTCTGGGCAATGCCCGAGGGTACCGTGATTTTCCCGCACGAACCCATTGTTACCGTAAGAGGACCCGCAATGCAGGCTATGATGCTTGAAACGATGCTGCTGCTGACGGTTAACCATCAGTCGCTTATTGCAACGAAGGCAAACCGCATTACAAGGGCGGCACAGGGCAGACCCGTTATGGAATTCGGCGCGCGGCGCGCTCACGGCTACGGCGCGGCGTATTACGGCGCCAGAGCCGCCATTATCGGCGGCTGCGCGGGTACATCCTGTCTGCTCACCGCAAAGGACTTCGGAGTTCCGGCGTCCGGAACAATGGCGCACAGCTGGGTTCAGCTTTTTGATGATGAATACACGGCGTTTAAAACCTATGCCGAAAAATATCCCGACAGCTGTATGCTGCTTGTTGATACCTACAATGTGCTTAAATCCGGTATACCGAACGCAATAAAGGTGTTTGACGATGTGCTGAAACCGCTCGGCAAGCGCCCGTTGGGAATAAGAATTGACAGCGGCGATATTACCTATATAACCAAGCGCGCGCGCAAAATGCTGGATGATGCGGGATATGAGGATTGCAAGATATGCATTTCAAACTCGCTTGATGAGTATCTTATACGGGATATGATCTTCCAAGGCGCTCAGGTTGACAGCTACGGCGTCGGCGAAAGACTGATAACCGCGTCAAGCGAGGCGGTTTTCGGTGGGGTTTACAAGCTTGCCGCGGTTGAGAAAAGCGGTGAAATTGTGCCGAAGATAAAAATAAGCGAAAATCCGGCAAAAATCACACTTCCGGGCGTTAAAATACCGTGGAGGCTTTACGACCGCGAAACAGGCAAGGCAATTGCCGATGTTATAACGCTGGGCGATGAAAAAATAGACTCAAACGAGCCTTACGAAATATTTGATCCCGAGCATACGTGGAAGCGCAAGGTCGTTACCGATTTTGTTGCCAAAAAGCTTCAGGTTAAAATATTTGAAAAGGGCAAACAGGTTTATTTCTCACCCACGGTAAAGGAAATTGCGAAATACCGCGCGGAACAGGTTGAGTCATTGTGGGACGAGGTTAAGCGCTTTGAAAACCCGCATACCTATTATGTCGATTTGTCGGAAAAGCTGTGGAACTTGCGTGATGAGCTTCTTAACAGTCATTCGTAAAAAAAGGGGGTTTTGAAATTATGAAAAAACTTATGGCGGCAGTTCTTGTTTCGGTGCTTGTTATTACTTTGGCGGCGTGCGGCAAAAAGGATAAAAAGAAGGACAGCGCCGATGTTGACCTCCAATACTACGCAAACGTGGGTCAACTGCCCGAGGCGGATTATAAACTGGGCGAAAATCCCGATACGGTAAACTCGCAGCTTTCCGCCGCGTATGAAAAAGCCGCTGCCGACGGCGAGGATTATATTTATGATGTAACCGAGGGCGAGCAGTCGGTTCGTATTGACAACGGTTCGGTTGCGTATTACTACGAAAAGGATAAAAAAGACGGCGGCGTTTCATTTATTGCGTCGTTTGATAAGGCATACGGCTTTGAAAACGGAACAACGATACTTGAAATTAAAAAGGCGGTCGGTGATATAGACTGCACCGAGGAAGCAGCTGACGAAAACAATACATTTTTCCTTTTCGGTATTCAGGACGGCACGGTGCTTAAGTATAAGTTTGAGAAAAACACGATAATGTTTGTGTTTGAGGAGAATATGCTCTGTGCCGCCGCAATTTACAGCAACAGCAACTGGACGCTGAGTTGAAGCATAACCCAAGTTTTTTATAGGAGAATTTATGTTGGCAATAAATAAAGAAAGCGTAACCGTTCTTCCGGTATTGCCGCTAAGAGGCATTGTGGTGTTTCCGGGTACAGTGGTTTCGTTTGATGTTATAAGAAAGAAAACCGCACAGGCGGTAAAGTATGCAATGGACCGCGATCAGACGGTATTCACGGCGACGCAGTGCGATGTGTGCGTGGAGGAACCGCAAAGCGAGGATCTGTATAAGGTCGGATGCGTTGCAAAAATAAGACAGGTGCTTAAGGTTTCCGAAAATATGTTTAAGGTCTTGGTCGAGGGCGTGCGTCGTGCCGAACACGGAGAGCTTGTAACTCAAGGCGGCTTTTTCAGAACGGTTGTAACCGACATTCGTGAAGAGCCTTTGAAAAATCGACCGGTCTACATTGAAAGCCTTGTAAGAAGGGTTAAACAGCATTTTGAGCAGTATGCCGCGGAAAGCCGCAATATACCGCCCGAAATAATTATGCAGATAACGGTTTGCGAAAATCTGGGCGCGTTGTGCGACCTTATAGCATCCGCCGTATCCGCTCCGTATGACGATAAGCAGTATATTCTGGAGCAGTCAAACCCCGTAAAACGTGCGAAAATTCTTGTTGATATGCTTGACAAGGAAAGGGAAATAAACGAGATAGACCGCCGCATAAGCGAAAGAACCAAGGCGGCAATTGACGATAATCAGCGCGAGTATTACTTAAGAGAACAGATAAAGGTTATATCAAACGAGCTGTACGGCGACGAAACGGCGGACGAAATTGACGATTATCACAATAAAATAGCCGCGCTGAAGGCGCCCGAGAGCGTTAAAAAGGCGCTTGAGGGTCAGGTCGGCAAGCTGGCGAAAATGCCGGGCGGTTCACACGAGGGAACGGTTGTAAGAGGGTATCTTGACACCTGTCTTGAACTGCCATGGGATAAATGCACACCGATAAGCACCGATGTTAAAAAAGCGTCGAGAATACTGGACCGTGATATTTACGGAATGGAAAAGGTTAAGGAAAGAATACTTGAAATGCTTTCCGTTTACGCTTTGTCACCCGATATCAAGGGGCAGATAATATGCCTTTCGGGACCTCCCGGAGTCGGCAAGACATCGGTTGCGCGCACAATTTCGGAGTGTATGCACCGCAGGTTTGCGCGCATATCTTTGGGCGGTGTGCGTGATGAGGCAGAAATACGCGGACACCGCAAAACATATATAGGCGCAATGCCGGGAAAAATAATTGAAGCGGTAAAGCAGGCGGGCGCTTCAAATCCGCTTATACTGCTTGACGAGGTTGACAAGCTCGGCAGCGATTACAAGGGTGATCCGTCATCCGCGCTGCTTGAGGTGCTTGACCCCGAGCAGAACAGTACTTTTACGGACCACTTTATTGAAATACCGTACGATTTAAGCCGCGCCGTGTTCATTGCCACGGCAAACGATTTAGGCGCTGTGCCGCGGCCGCTGCTTGACCGTATGGAGGTTATAGAAATTCCCGGGTATACGCGTGAGGAAAAGTTTAACATTGCAAAACGTCACCTTATAAAAAAACAGCTTAAAAGGCACGGGCTTACGGCTTCGGAGCTTAAAATAACCGATGAGGCTGTTTACTCGGTCATTGATTACTACACAAGAGAAGCGGGAGTGAGAAGGCTCGAACGCCGCATAGCCGCAATTTGCCGCAAATCGGCAAAAAGAATTGCCGAGGGGGAAAAGGGCAAAATAACTGTAACAGCCGCAGAGGTTGAAAAAATGCTCGGCGCTAAGCGTTATAAACCGGAGCATATCCTGCGCGATGATGAAGTCGGGGTTATAAACGGCCTTGCGTGGACAAGCGTGGGCGGCGAAATAATGCAGCTTGAAATAAGCGATATGCCCGGAAGCGGCAAGATTGAGCTTACGGGCTCTCTTGGCGATGTAATGAAAGAGTCGGCATATGCCGCCGTAAGCTATGTAAGGTCAAATGCGGGGCGCCTTGGGATTGACGCCGATTTTTACAAAACGCGCGATATTCACATCCACGCGACCGAGGCGGCTGTACCGAAGGACGGACCTTCCGCCGGCGTCACAATGACAACGGGGCTTGTGTCGTCGCTTACGGGCAGACCTGTACGGCATGACGTTGCAATGACGGGAGAGGTAACAATACGCGGCAGGGTGCTGCCGATAGGCGGCTTGCGCGAAAAATCCATGGCGGCGTATGCCGGCGGAGTTAAGACCGTGTTTATACCTGCTGACAATGTACCCGACCTTGAAGAGGTTGACAGCGTTGTTAAAGAGCATATAAATTTTGTTCCCGTGTCAAGGGTTGACGAAATAATTGAAAAAGCGCTTTTGCCTGCCGATAAGCCCGAGGCGGGCGGGGTAGTGTTTGCATCGGGCGGCACCGGTGCTGCCGCCTGCGCCGAGAGCAGGTGACGGAGTATGAATTATAACAACGCGGTTTTTGAGGCTGCGTTTGCCACATCGGCACAGCTGCCGCCCTCGGATATTCCGGAAATATGCTTTTGCGGAAGGTCAAACGTCGGTAAATCGTCTTTAATTAACCGTGTGCTTAACCGTAAAAGCATTGCGAGGGTAAGCTCAAAACCGGGGAAAACGGTCACCGTGAATTTTTACAGGGTGGACGGAATAAGGCTTGTCGATCTGCCGGGCTACGGGTACGCAAAGGTTCCTTTTGCCGAGAAAACGCGCTGGTCGGAACTTATGGAAGGCTTTTTTCGCTCCGGCAGGAACATAAAACAGGTCTTTCAGCTTGTGGACATGCGTCATCCTGCAACGGAATTCGATAAATCAATGCTTGAATTTCTGCGGCATATGGAAATACCCTACACGGTGGTGCTTACTAAGGCGGATAAGCTTAACAAAACCGAAACGGGTAACAGACTCGAATGTATATACGGCGAACTCGGCGGCTTTGCCGAAGGCGTAAGAATAGTGCCGTTCTCGGCGCAGAATACGGACGACGGCGAAAAAATAAGGCAGATCATAGAAGAAATTATATAAGGGAAGTAATACAATGGCGAAAATAGAAAATTTGAGGAATGTTGCAATAATAGCTCACGTTGACCACGGCAAAACAACGCTTGTTGACCAGCTGTTAAAGCAGAGCGGTACGTTCCGTGACAACGAATCGGTGAACGAGCGCGTTATGGACTCAAATGACCTTGAAAGGGAACGCGGAATTACAATTTTATCAAAAAACACAAGCGTTATGTATAACGGCGTTAAGATAAATATTGTTGATACTCCCGGGCATGCGGATTTCGGCGGAGAGGTTGAACGCATTTTGCAGATGGTTGACGGCGTTCTGCTACTTGTTGACGCGTTTGAGGGCTGTATGCCGCAAACCCGCTTTGTGCTTAAAAAGGCGCTGGCGCTGGGAAAGCGCGCGGTTGTTGTTGTCAACAAAATAGACCGCCCGATGGCGCGCCCGCACGAGGTTGTGGACGAGGTGCTGGACCTGTTTATTGAGCTTGGCGCGGATGAAAACCAAATTGAATTTCCGGTTATTTTCGCTTCCGGCAGGGACGGCTATGCCACCTATTCGCCCGAAATTCCCGGTAAGGATATGAAACCGCTGTTTGATGAAATATTAAAGGAGATCGACCCGCCCGAGGGCGACCCCGACGGACCGCTGCAAATCCTTTTCTCTAATATTGAGTACGATGATTATCTCGGCAGAATAGGCGTAGGACGTGTTATACGCGGAACGGTAAAGGTCGGTCAGACCGTGGCGCTCTGCCATAAGGACGGAACCACCTCAAACGTCAGGATAGTGAAACTGTTTATGCACAGGGGGCTTAAGCGTGTTGAGGAGGAAAGCGCCTCTGTCGGCGATATTATTCAGGTTGCGGGCATTTCGGAACTTGAAATAGGCGAAACAGCCTGTGCGCCCGACTGCATAGAACCGCTGCCGTTTGTTAAAATAGACGAACCTACGCTTGCTATGAACTTTATGGTAAACAATTCGCCATTTGCCGGTAAGGACGGTAAGTTCGTAACTTCCCGCAATTTGCGCGACCGTCTTTTTAAAGAGGTTATGACAAACGTCAGCCTTCGTGTTGAGGAAACGGACTCCGCGGATACCTTTAAGGTGTCGGGCAGAGGAGAACTGCATCTTTCGATTTTAATAGAAACAATGCGCCGTCAGGGCTATGAGTTTCAGGTATCTCCGCCCGAGGTTATCTACAAACACGGCGAAAACGGCGAACTGCTTGAACCTATTGAGCTTTTAATGATTGAAGTACCCGAGGAATATGTCGGTTCGGTAATGGAACGTCTGGGAACAAGAAAGGCCGAAATAAAGAATATGGGTACACGCGAGGGCGGCGTTTCGCACCTTGAATTTTTAATTCCCGCGCGCGGACTCCTCGGCTACCGTTCACAGTTCCTTACGGATACAAACGGAAACGGCATTATGAACCACGTTTTTGACAGCTATCAGCCTTACAAGGGCGACATTGAGCAGCGTTCTACCGGCTCTATCATTGCCCACGAAACGGGCGAGGCTACGGGTTACGGTTTGTTCAATACCCAAAGCCGAGGCAGACTGTTTATTGGTGCGGGTACTCCGGTATACGAGGGTATGATTGTGGGCGAAAATCCCAAAAATGAGGATATTGTGTGCAACGTATGTAAGAAAAAGCAGATGACCAACACCCGTGCCGCCGGCTCGGATGACGCACTGCGCCTTGTTCCCCCCACTCGGCTTTCTCTTGAGCAGTCGCTCGAATTTATTAAAAACGATGAGCTTGTGGAAATAACTCCGCACAATATCAGGCTTCGCAAAAGAATTCTTAACAAGGAAGAACGTATGAAAGCGGAGTCAAGACGGAAGTAATGAATTATATTATACTTGACCTTGAGTGGGACAGCGCCTATTCCGCCGCGCATAAACGTTTTGTTAACCAGATTTTGCAGATCGGCGCGGTAAAGCTTAACGAAAGCTTTGATGTAACGGATACCTTTGAGCAAACGGTGAGGTCAAAGATCTCCAAAAAGGTTACGGGGCGTTTTGCCAAGCTTACCGGCATTACAACCGAGAAAATGCTCGGCGGCGTTGATTTTGACGCCGCTGTGGACGGCTACAATGCCTGGACCGGAACGGACACGGTTACTATGACCTGGAGCGATTCGGACCTTTATTCCATAAAAGATAACGAGGAAATGCTGCTGTCGGACGGAAGAAAATTCGCGATTGAAAAATATCTTGACCTGCAAAAGTTCGTTCAGGGCGAGCTTAGGTTTGCGGGATATGAGGATAAAAATCAGATATCGCTGTCGGCGGCAGCAGAGCTTTTGGGTGTTACGACCGAGGGGCTTTGTATGCACACCGCAAAGACCGACAGCCTTGTCTGTGCGGCACTGCTTAAAAAATGCTACAACGAAAAACGCTTTTCGGCGCTTATCAGAAACACCGCAGACCCTGACTTTTACAAAAGGCTCAGGTTTAAGCCATACTGCATATCCGACATAAATGACGAACGCATAGATAAAAGCAAGCTTAATTTCCGCTGTGATGAATGCGGCGGAAAAGCCAAAAGGCTCGGCGGGTGGAAATACCGCAACCGCTGGTTTTGCGCTAAGTTTGAGTGCTGTGAATGTCACCGCCGCTTTTCGGGGAGGGTGACGTTTAAAAAAACCTACGACGATCTTGTGGTTCGCCGCAGGGTGTGTGAATTAAAGCCGAAGGCTGTGAAAAAAGAAAATGAAGTGCAACCGTTGCCCGAGAAGATGTAATGCCGAACGAACGGAAAACGAAAATTCAAAAGGATTTTGCAAAATGCCTTTGTCACCCAAAGTGGCAAGGGCTGATTTGCATTTTTGGGAAGAACCGTGCATAAGCGGCAAAAACGGCTCGGGAACGGTGTTTTTTTCGGGATGTAATCTGAACTGCGCCTTTTGCCAGAATTACGATGTATCACACGGCGGGACAGGGAAGTGCGTGTCCGTAGAGGAGCTTGCCGATATTTTTAAGGAATTGGAGCAAAGGGGCGCGGAAAACATTAATCTTGTAACCCCGAGCCACTATGTGTATGAAATAATAAAAGCGCTCGATATATACAGACCGTCAATACCCGTAGTGTATAACTCGGGCGGGTACGACAGCGCTGAGAATATAGCGGCGCTTAAAGGTTATGTTGATGTTTTTTTAATGGACTTTAAATATCTGTCGGCTGAGAGGGCAAAAAGATATTCGGGAGCGGAGAATTACCCGTCCGTCGCGGCAGCTGCCGTTAAGTCGGCGTACAGCTTACAGCCCGAGTGCGGTTTTAAAAACGGAATTATGCAAAGGGGCGTTATTGTAAGGCACCTGCTTTTGCCGCTTGGCACAAGGGACGCGATAAACGTATTCGATTGGGTGCGCCTTAACACGCCCGGCGCGTATTTCAGCATTATGAGCCAGTATACCCCGTTCGGCAAAATCGAACACCTGCCCGAAATTAACCGAAAGGTCACCGCAAGGGAATACAACAAGGTACTCTCCTATATTTGCGGCACGGATTTTGAAAATGTTTATATCCAAGAACGCAGCAGTTCCGATACTAAATATATTCCGCCGTTTACCGATTAAAACGTGATTCCGATATTCCTATTCCCAGCGCTCCCGACCCCACGTGACAGCATATGCTGATGGGAAGCCTGTCAAGTTCTACCGTAAATTTCGGAAAACGTTTCTTTACCTCTGCCAGCCATTCGGCGCCTACCTCGGGCAATCCCGAATACGCCGCGCGAATTTCTGTGTAACTGCCCGAAAACCTGTTTAAATCGTCCTGTATTCCGTCAAGCATAGCAGTCATAGCGTTTTTCATTCCGCGGGCTTTTTTGTAGGCGTCAAGCTTACCGCCCTGTATCTGCAAAACCGGCTTTATACCGAGCAGAGTTCCAATTGCCGCTCCGGCGGCGGTAACTCTGCCGCTTTTTTTAAGAAGCTCAAGGGTATTTACCGAAACATACACTCTTTGGACAGATGAACGGCTTTCAAGCATATCCTTTATTTCCCGTGCGTCGGCACCGTTATCCGCCATATGCTTTGCCGCCACGACCGAAGAACGCAGGGTTACGGAAATGCGTTTGTTGTCGGCAACAAGCACGCGCCCGTCATACTCCGCCGAGAGTGCGGCGGCAGTTGAATATGTACTGCTGAGCCCGCTTGACATCGGAATGTAAACGAGCGAATCGTATGTCTTTAAAATATTTTCCCACATATCCGTAAGCGCCGCGGGGGAGGGCTGTGAGGTTGAAACCTCCGAGCCGGAGTTAAGCAGTTCCAAAAAAACTTCATAGGTAATATCCCCGTATTCGCTGTGACCGATGCCGTCAACCGCGAACGGCATTTTTAAAAGAAAAATATTGTTGACCTCGGCAAATTCCGGTGTTATGCCGCTGTTTGTGTCTGTCATAATTGCTACTTTTTTCATATCAAGCCTCCGTTTATTTATTTTAGTTAAAAGAATTCACTTTGTCAATAAAAAAATTGATTGACGTGGGTAATTAATAAGAGTAAAATTATTATCCGGAGAATGAAAACGGAAACGGTTGATAAAAATGTCGGATAATAAAAAATGGTATTTGAAGGGATTGCGTGACGGCGTTCCCATAGCTCTCGGTTATTTTGCCGTTGCGTTTACATTGGGAATTGTTGCAAAAAAAGCGGGAATAACCGCGCTTCAGGCGGGTCTTGCCGCGGCGCTGACCAATGCCTCTGCCGGTGGGTATGCGGCGTTCGCGCTTATAGCCGAAAATGCCGCGTACACCGAAATGGCGCTTACTCAGCTTATTGTTAACGCAAGATATATGCTTATGTCCTGTGCTTTAAGCCAAAAGCTTCCGGCAGATACGTCCGTTTTCAGGCGAGCACTGCTGGCGTTTGACGTAACGGATGAAATATTCGGTATATCCGTATCGGTTGACGGCGAGCTTAACCCCTTTTATAATTACGGTGCAATGTCCGTGGCAATTCCCGGCTGGGCTTTAGGCACGATTCTGGGAGTTATAACCGGCGGTATTCTTCCCGCAAGGCTATTAAGCGCTCTGAGTGTGGGACTTTACGGAATGTTCCTTGCAATAATAATTCCGCCGGCGAAAAAAAATAAGGTTATAGCGGCGCTTGTGCTCATCTCAATGGCGCTCAGCTTTGCGTTTGCAAAACTGCCCGTAATATCTTCGGTTTCCTCGGGTATGAGGGTCATAATCCTCACGGTCGCAATATCACTGGCGGCGGCTGTTCTTTTCCCGATTAAGGAGGACGGCTGTGAAGCATAATATTTATATATACATATTCATAATGTTTGCAGTAACATTTTTAATACGCGTTTTGCCGCTTACCCTCATCCGCAAAAAAATAACCAACGTAACCCTGCGCTCGTTTCTTTATTATGTTCCGTATGTGACCCTTGCGGTTATGACGTTTCCGGCAATAATAGAGGCGACGGGAAGCATTTGGTCGGGTATTGCGGCGCTCGTAATCGGCGCGGCGCTGGCATATTTCGGTGTAAGCCTTTTCGGGGTGGCTGTTTGCTCCTGTGCGGCAGTGCTGATAATTGAATTTTTTATTATAAAATAAAAAGCCTGCGGTACAGGAATTTTTTAAATAAAACCCACTTCCCTTTGATGAGGGAGGTGGGTTTGTCTGTGGGAAAAAATTGCAAATCAATAAGAAATTCGGCATTCCGTTATCGGTGCGGCATACCGTTTTAATTTTGGCAGACCTTAAATCGATGCGGCGTCAATTCGGCTCAGCTCTTCCTTTGTAAAGGAAGTGTTATCAAGCGCCTTAATATTGTCGAGTATCTGCGACGGCTTTGAAGCGCCTATAAGCACGGATGTTACGGCAGAGTCCTTAAGAACCCACGCAAGGGCGGTTTCGGCAAGGGTCTGACCGCGCTCAGCCGCAATTTCGTTAAGCGCGCGTATTTGCGAGAGCCTTTTTTCGGTTATTGCGTCCTGCTTTAGAAAGCGCCCGTCGGTCTTAATTCGGCTGTCCTCGGGAATACCGTTTAGGTAGCGGTTCGTAAGCATACCCTGTGCCAACGGGCTGAACGCGATAATTCCCTTGTTAAGCCTTTGCGCGGTATCTTTAAGCCCGTTTTGCTCAATTGCTCTGTCGAAGATTGAATATCTGTTCTGGTTGATTATGAACGGGCATTTAAGCTCTTGCAGTATTTTGCAGGCTTTTTCCATTCTATCGCCGTTGTAGTTGGAAAGACCGACGTACAGCGCTTTTCCGCTTCGCACGCTGTCTGCAAGCGCACCCATTGTTTCCTCAAGCGGAGTGTCGGGGTCGGGACGGTGGTGATAAAAAATATCAACATAGTCAAGACCCAGTCTTTTAAGGCTTTGGTCAAGGCTTGCCAGCAAATATTTGCGGCTTCCCATATTGCCGTAAGGGCCGTTCCACATTTCGTAGCCCGCCTTTGTGCTTATGATAAGCTCGTCGCGGTAGGGGTAAAGCTCCTCTTTAATTATTTTTCCGAGATTTGTTTCGGCGCTCCCGGGCTCGGGACCGTAGTTGTTCGCAAGGTCGAAATGAGTTATGCCGTTGTCAAATGCCGTAAAGCACAACTCTTTCATATTGGAGTAGGGTGCGGTATCCCCGAAATTATGCCAAAACCCAAGTGAAACCGCAGGGAGAAGCAATCCGCTTGCACCGCAGCGGTTATACTTCATTGTGTTATACCTTGTGTCTGATGCTTTGTACATAAATATTTCTCCTTTCAGCTGTCAGGCTAAGCCGAACAACAGCTTTTGAATATCCTTGTCGAAAATATTGTTTTTGGTCACGGCGGTAACATCGGTAAATAATTCGCTTTGTGCCGACGATGTTCCTCCTACAACATCAACCGCGTTTTTAATGCCCAAAAAACCTATTGCAAACGGGTTTTGAACGATAAGTACGTCCATTTCGCCTGTTTCCAGCATACCCAGTGATGTCACGTTTGTATCAAAACCTATACATCTGACCTTTTCGGATAAACCGAGGTTCTTAACAGCCTCGCCTATACCCAGCGTCATCCATTCGTTAAAGCCTACAAGCACGTTTATCTGCGGATTTTCTTTTAAAAGTGCTTCGGCTGCGGCTGCGGCGCTGCCTGTGTTACTTTCTGTATTGACAGCGGCGGCAATATCGGCGTTTTTAACGCTGTCGATATATTCCCTGAATCCTTCTTCACGTTTAATTCCGTTATCGGTGCTCTTGTAATAGTTGACAATTCCTATGTGTACCCGACCGTCCTCGCTGAAGGTGTCGGCTGCCGCTTTCCCGGCGGCACGCCCTGCCGCTTTATTGTCTGTTCCTATAAACATACTTACCTGTTTTGAGGCAACACTGCTGTCAATTGTAATAACCTTAACACCGTTTTTAACTGCCTTTGTTACGGCGTCCGAGTTTTTTTGATAATCAATAGCCGAAAGAACAATTGCGTCAACGCCCCTTTCAACAGCCCTGTTTATCATTTCGTTCTGCTTTTCGTAGTCCTCTTCGTTTTCGGGACCCTCAAAGGTAACATCAACATTATACTCCGTTGCGGCAGAGCTTACGCCGTTTGAAACCTTGTGCCAAAAATCGGAATCAACAGCCTTAACAATAACCGCAACGCTGATGTCCCTGCGGCTTGCGGCACAGCCGCAGGCTAAAACAGCCGTCATGGCCGCGCAAAGCACGGAAAGAAATTTCCTGAATCTCATTTTTCCGCCTCCTTTTCGGAGCGTATCTTCGGAATAAGTATTTTAACCGCGGTACCCTCGTCAAGCTCGCTCTCAATGGTAATTCCGTATTTTTCGCCGAAATATATCTTAAGTCGGTCGTTAACGTTTTTAACGCCTATGCCTCCTATGCCGCTTTTGCTGTTCTGCTCGTTATTAAGAATAGCGTCGCACTGCTCCTTCGTCATTCCTATTCCGTTATCCCTTACCGTTATTAATATGTCATCCCCGTCTGATTTAACCGAAACCGTTATCTCGCCGTCGTCAACCGTGCGGTCAAGTCCGTGGTAAATTGCGTTTTCAATAAACGGCTGAACGGTTATTTTGTTGCACAAAAATTCCGTAAGCTCGGGGTCAACGTCAAAACGGTATGAAAACTGGTCGCGGTATCTGAAGCTTTGAATTATAAGGTAGCTTTCCGCATGGCGCATTTCATCACCGATTGTAATGAGTTCACGGCCGCGGCTTATGCTTATTCTGAAAAGCTTTGCCAGCGCGCTTACCATTTTTGCGGCGTCCGCTGTTTTGCCCTGCTCGCACATCCACTGAATGGAGTCAAGGGTGTTGTAAAGAAAGTGCGGGTTGATCTGCGCCTGCAGGGCTTTAAGCTCTGTTTTACGCAGTGCTGTTTCTTCGCGCCGCACCTGCTCCATAAGTTCCTTTATTTTTGCCGACATATGGCCGAATGTGTCCGAGATTATTTTCAGTTCGGTAACCGATTCGTCCCCGCCCGAGTAGGAAAAGCTGTCAGCCTCTTTTTCAAATCTTCGCATTTCTCTTATCAGGGAACGCACCGGACCGCTTACAATCTTCGAGTATATCCACACCGCAAACAGCGCTATTACCGCGCAGCAGAAAAACGAAACGGCAACGCTTATAATAATTTGTGTTCTTCTTTCGGTTGCAAGTTCGTCCGTAAAGCTTATGCCGATTATGCGCCACAGACCCGTATCTGTGGTTTTAACGGTGTAAATTTTGTTTCTTTCATTGTGAAAACCGTCCGAAAGGGTGGGGATAAAGCTTGTATCCTCGGTTTTAAGCCCCGAAAACAAAAGCTGCTGCTGCGGATGATATACAATGGCGCCGTCCTTATCGGTAACAAAGCAATAACCGTGCGCGCCTACGCCGACGCTGTCAATAAGGCTTGCAATGTCAGTAAAAAGGCAGTCGGCGGCAATGTATGCACCGCCCCCGAAAAGGTGCTGTGACGGCTTTATAATCATTGTGACCACCCATGGGTATTCGTTTTCAAAGAGCGTCTGAACGTGCGGGGGAGAAACGGCAAAATTTTCGGTTGCGGGGAGAAACGATTTATCAAACGAAAGGTCTTTAAGAACGGTTTGCTTAATTTTTCCGCCGCTTCCCGTACAGCTTATTATCTCGCCGTTTTCACCGTAAACTGTTACGGCGTAAATATCGTTTTGAATATAAGTAAGAGCGGAAATTCTTTCCTCAAATTCCGCGGCGCTTGAAGATTTTTTAGCTATACCGTGTATCAAAAAAAGGCGGTTTTTCATATTTTCAAGATAACTGTTTACCGTAAACTCCGTCTGGCTTATTAATTGCTCCGAACGAACCGAAGCGTCCCTTAAAACCGCATTGCTGTAAACCGAGGCAAAAACCGCACAACAGACCGAAACTGCGGCGGCAGCGGCTGCTGTTACCGATAAAACCGTAATTGCGGATAAGCTTACCGAAAATCTGCGCTTTTTCATCAGTCCTCACCCCTTGCGGAACCCCTTACCTTAACGGGGGATTCGCCGTAAAACTTTTTAAAGCTGTAACTGAAATAGTGCTGATCGCTGTAACCGCATTTATCCGAAATTTCAAGTATTTTAAGGCTTGAGCACACAAGCATATCATACGCCGCCTTCATTCGTCTTTCGGTAAGCAGCGTAATAAAATTTTTCTTTTTTGTCTTTTTAATCAGCGCGCTTAAATAGTTGGGGCTTACGGCAAGCTCATTGCTCACTCCGGTGAGTGAAAGCTCCTCGTCCGAATAGCGCTCGTCAATTATTTTAACAACCTTGTCGCACAGTATTTCCGAGTCCCTTTTCTGCGAGTTGGATATAAGCTGTTTTGCGTTTTCGCAAAGGGTAATAAGTTCCGTTTTAACACCGCTTTCACTGTTGTATGACGTTATGCGCGAAAAAATAGGGTTAGAGGAAAGCAGGCTCATAATGTCGGCTTTGTCCGCAAAACCGCTCACAACCCTGTAAACCGTGGCAATAATCTGTATAACCAAAAGGTCGGCATTTTCAGGTGTGCTGTTCTCAAAAAGACCGTTCACAAAATCGTCAAGCGCTTCAGTATTGCCTACTTTTAAAAGTTGTTCGAGCTTTACAACCGTTTTTTCAACGCGGTCAAGCTCTGTTTCGCCGTCGCGCTCCTGATCGTTTATAAAGCGCACCTCGCCCGCTCCGTCTGAGGTGTACCGCCTTGCGGTAACTGCCTGAAAATATGCCGCGGCACATTCCGAAAGCGAGCCAAACTCGCGGCTTACCCCGATAGTACAGCTTAAATTCAACATTCTCTTTGCCGTTTGTACCGTTTCAAGCAGGGGCAGTTCCAAGAGATTGGAAAGTTCGCCGTCCTTATCCGGCACGGCAAGAGTTACAACCCTGCCGTATACCGTAAAGCTTGCGGAATACATATAATGCGACAGAACCGTGTCCACAAACTCGCCGTGACAGGGTTCGGTGCAGAAGTTGCCCGCGCTGTTTTTGAATTTTGAAACAAGCACGCAAAAGCGCGGTGCGGTACCCTCTTTTATAATTCCAAGCTCTGCGGCGCGTCGGTTAAGGCATTCGTCATCCGGCTGATGCTCGCCCGAGCCTAACATAAGCGGCATTAAAAAACTGCTCAGCGAAAGCCGCCGCAGCTCGTCCTTAAGGTCGGTGTCCGCCGCGGAAAGAACACTGCCCAGCTTTTCGTCCATACGGCGGTGAATTTCAAACAATTCCTCCGAAAGCTCTTCGGACGAAATGGGCTTTAACAGGTAGCTTATTATGTTGTAATCAATGGCGGTTCGGGCATATTCAAAGCTGTCATATCCGCTTAAAATAACAAGCTGGGTGGCGGGGCGCACCTCGCGTACCCTTTTTGCAAGTTCAAGCCCGGATAATATGGGCATTTTAATGTCGGTTATAATAAGGTCAGGTTCAAGCGTTTCGGTAAGCTCCAGTGCTTCGGCGCCGTTTTCCGCCTCGCCGATAACTTCAAAATCAGCCGCTTCCCAGTTGACTCTTTCAATTATAGAACGGCGCTGATCATGCTCGTCCTCAGCGACAAGAACGGTGTATTTCAAAGCAAACCAACCCCTTTAAATTAGTATTGTTCAAACCTGTATTCAGTATAACACTTTTGTGCGGCAAATGTAAAGATTTTTTGTGCCGAAACACTGCAATTTTATCTAAAGCATATAACTATTTATTTGTTTCAATTTCGGCTGAAAAAAAGAGGGCAGAAATATGACCTCCCACATTTCTGCTCTCTTATGTTTAATTATTCAATTACGGATTTTTTCTTTTTAATAATTATAAACGCCGCAATACCGCCGCCGATAATAACCACCGCCGCGACGGCGGTTATTATGTAAAGCACCGTATTTTTTTGGGCTTTTTCGTCTTTAACTGCCGGGGAGTTGTCGGTATCGTATTTTTCGCCGTCGCCCAATTTGCAGATTGCGTAATCACCGAGTGCGGTAAGCCCGGCAGTCAGCGTTTTGCCGTCCTCCGAAATTTCGCAGTCAACTTTTTTACTTGTTCCGTCCGCCTTTATTAAATAAAGCGCAATATCCTTACCGTAGCCGTCCGGAATATTAAAGGTCGTTTTAAATTCGCCGTTCGGGTTTGTTTCCGCACCGCTAAGCGTTGCCGCGATATTGTAAAGCTTAAATTCGTTGCATATGTCTTTAAGAATATTTTTTGCCGAATCAAAGGTCGGGTTGTCGGTTTTTATCTCTTCAACAGTCAGTTGCGTTCCCGCGGCAAATACACCCTCGTTTGCCTCAAAAAGAGTACCCGTTGCCTCGTCCTGCGCGGAGCAGGGTATAACCTCGCTTGTGGTTTGTCCGCAGCGCCTGCATTTGCCCTCTTTAAGTCCCGTTTCACTAATTGTGGCGGCTTTAACTATGGTCGGGTTTTCAAAATCGTGACCCAATGCGTCTGTTGCTTTGGTTTCGGCAGCCCCGCAGGCGGAGCATTTGCGCTCCTTTGTTCCGCCCTCGGTGCAGGTGGCGGGTTTTGCGTCCTCCCACGCGCCGAATTTGTGACCCTTTGCCTTAATTGTGTTGCTTGTGGTCTGACCGCAGCGTGTGCATTTGCCCGATTCAACACCTGTTTCGGTGCAGGTAGGCTCTTTTGTTACCGTTGGGAGTGAAAAGCTGTGACCGAGTGCGGCTATTGCTTTTGTTTCGGTGTGACCGCACTTTGAGCAACTACGCTTTTCCTCTCCGGCGGCGGTGCAGGTGGGTGCCTTGCTTCGCGACCATGCACTCATGCTGTGGCCCGTTGCGTTTATCTGCTGGGTTTCGGCTTTTCCGCAGACCGAGCAGGTGCGGGTCTGCATTCCGGGTGTGGTGCAGCCGGGATTTTGTGTTATTTTATAACCGCTCCAGTTATGGCTGTTTGTTTTGGCTATTATTTCATCCTTTGCAGCGCCGCAGGCTGTGCAGGTGAAGTGTTTTGTGCCGCTTTCCTTGCAGTTTGCCCGTTTTGTCACCGTGCCGCCGTTCCATGTGTGACCGGCTGTTTCCTCATATCCGCAAGCCGAGCATACTCGCTTGTGGTTGTTTGCGTTCACGTTTGTGTACGAACCGAAGGTGTGGTTGGCACAGGTCACTTTAACAGCTTTACTGTTGTTGCCGGAGGTGCCGTCTGCAAGCGTCACGGTTACGCTTACTGTCTGTTCCTCTTTTGCCGCTTCCTTTGCCTTAACGGTAAACTTGAAAAATCCGCCGTTCAGGTCAACATTATCCTTAAAAGCGATAGCGCCCTTTTTCTTTGCTGTATCAAAATTATCAAGCGTTGAGCCGCTTCTTAAAAATTCGCCCGATGTAACCTCAAGCTTTTCACCCACGGTTATTGCAACCGAGCCACCGGTGCATTTCTGCGCACCGCTTAAATTTACGGTGTATGTAACGCTGCTGCCCGCCGTGACTGTGGCATTTCCCGATAAGCCGACGCTTACCCCCGCCGCGCTTGTCGGAATTGCAGCAGAAAGCATTAAGCATAATGTCGCTATAAGTGATAAAATCTTTTTCATTTTTAAAACCCCTTTATTTTGTTATCGGATAATCCTCCGGAAAATAACTGTGCATTAACAGGTAAATTGCGTCCTTATCGTTAATAAGTCCGTCGTTGTTGTAATCACATAACTGATTTATCGGGTAATCCTCTGGAAAATAACTGTGCATAAGCAGATAAATCGCGTCCTTATCAGTGATTTTTTCGTCCCCGTCTAGGTCGCCGGGGGTGTAAGATTTATCGGTTCTGACCTTCAGCGGTGCGCTGCTCTCAGAAACATATGTTGTATCTGTTTCGGCAATCCTCTGATAAAATGTATATTCGGTATCCTCGCTAAGCCCCGTAAACACATTGCTCTTTTGCCATTCGCCATCGTTCATCTTATATTCATAGCCTTTCAAATACTTAAGAACTACTGAATCTTTTGTTATAGTTTCGCATTCGGGGGTTGATGGAGCAATAAGTGCTGTTTTACGAGTGATGACATCCAACGGAGCACTTTTAAGGATTGTATGAGCCATTCTGTCATCAATTGCCTTTTGGTAAATCAAATAATGAGTATTTGCTGATAAGTCGGAGAAAACATTAGATGTTTGCCAATGTTCTCCGCCGATACTATAAATATAGCCTTCGAATTTTGTAACTTTAATCATCGTATCGGTTTTTTCTTCAACAGACGGTCTATCCGAAACTTTATTAATATGACACCTAAGCTTTGGGTATTTGTATTCACCGCTATCATCTACGATCCATGCACATTCAAAATCAAAACCCTTATATGTATCTAAATCGTTAATATTATCTTTATCATAGGAATAACAGTTATTTGCTCTGTTATCGTAAGGAACTATTCCGTCACAGCGTATCATTTCACTTAATAATGCTCGTTGATCATCGATAACCGAAACCGTCACAACTCCTGCATTATAGGAAGTCGCTGCACCATCGGAACCGCATATGCCGCCTACCTTTGCAACAGTTATATAATATCTTTTAGAACTGGTACCCTTTGGATTATAAAAACAAACAAATCCGCCTGCATACTCTATATTATTGACATTGTAACAATCGATACAATATCCCTCTCCGCTTATTCCGCCTAAAAATACATAGATTGATGTGTTTTTGTTATCGGTATATATAGTTCCGATGATGGGTTTATTTAGACCCGCTTTAACATTTCCAAAATTGCAACACATGTTTGCGTTTCCGAATCCGGAAATACCGCCTGCATAAACTGAAATATTTGCGTTCTCTTTAACATTTCCGGATAGAGTTCCCATACCTGTCAATGCATATAATTGACCATAGTTTTCGCAATAATCTATGTAATTATTAACGGATTTTCCAACTATGCCTCCACAATAAACTTCTTGTTTTATATGCCTAAAATAGCTCTGAGATCCTCCGGAATTATAATTGTCTATCTCAATTTTTATTTCTGCTTTATTGGTACAGGAGTTAATATATCCTTTATCATTTATGCCAACAGTTCCTCCACAATAAATATCTATGTTTGCCCCATAATATGTTGTACCATCCGCATTAATTAGAATACTTCCTGTTGTTATACAATTTTCAATTAAACCGTTGTTAAAGGATGCCACACTTCCTATAAACATCCCTGTAATTTGCATATTGCTAATTAGTTTTGGATATATTTTAATATTGATTTGATCTACTGTAAGATTTCTAATTGTGCCTATGTTCTCTTTGAAAAGTCCGAAATATTGGTTAACCGAGTTATTTGTTGTTGCCAAATTTGATATTTTATGACCTCTTCCGTCAAGATTGCCTTCAAATACTTCTATTGGTTCCCATTCCTCATTTAAATCAATATCATTATTAAGAGCATAAAATTTGTCTTGTGAATTAGAGTTTAGTTTTTTCAGATCGTCCACATCACAAATTAAGTATGGGGAATCTTCTGTACCGTGACCTTTAAAATCACTTGATTTTTCTACCACATTAACTGTAAATTCAGTATTATATCCACCGTATGTTATAGTAATAGTTTGTTTGCCAATTATATTTGAATTGTATCCCTTTACAGAATAATTGTCTATAAGAGTTATCGTGCCATTTTCACTTGTTACTCCAACCTTTAGTCCTTTTATATCCAAAATTTCGGTTTTATAATAGCTTAATTTTTCTGGGAGTTTAATAATGGCAATATCAAAATAAGAGTAGTTATATAGAAAATTATTTTCTATTGCATACTTTTCAGCATATGAATTTGGTAATACCTCTAATTCGGCGTTGTAGGGAAAAATCCCTTTTTTAATTTTTTTAAGAGTTTTTGGTATTTTTATTTTTGTAACATTATCTATGCGCAAATTATCAATGGACTCTGTATCTTCAACATATGTTATTTCTTTTTCTAAATTGTTGTTTAATGCATCTTCACCCACATAATTTAAGGCGTTTGAAATTGTGATTTTTTGTAATTTTGAGGATTGTTTAAATGCCGCTTCTGAAATATACCTCACTGATGGGATAATTATTTCTTTTAAATTATGGCAATTTAAAAATGCTTTTTCCCTAATCACCTCTACATTGGGCATTCTAAGCGTTTCAATTTTTTCACAACCTTCAAAAGCTGATTCGCATATTTCGGTTACAGTAGAAGGTATTTCAACTTCCTCTAAATTATCGCATCTATAAAAAGCATTTTTGCCTATTGTCGTTACACCGTTTTCAATTATTACGCGTCTAACTTCTCTGGCTCTTTTATAAAAAGGTGCCTGATAATTATACCAATTGAACATTTTACCTTCGCCGGAAATAGTTATAACTTTATTATTTTCATCATAAGTATATACTAAATTTTCACCACAACTATTTGTTTCGCTGACAGCCTTAATATTAAATGTGTAAGATGATAGGAAAAGTAATATCGAACACAAAAAAACAGAAATTAATTTTTTCATTGTTACACCTCATAAACAAATAATTCTTTTTAAAATATTTAATATACCTAACGCTTGATTTTTGTTTTCAATACTATAAAAATCATTGCAGAGCTTTCCGGTACCTATGCTTAATCGGGATTTTGCGTACCAATAAATATTTTTTTCCGTAAATTCAGACTCCAAGAATTTAACCGTTTGACCTTTCCCGTGAGCTGCACAAATATAAATATCTATATTACTGTTTGTTTTTTTAATATAATCGTTTATTTCTGAAAAATCACTGCAAATTGATTCTTTATCGTCGCCGCGTGTTGTTATTCCGAGTTTTTTGCCATTAAATTCAATAATACACCATTTGTCTGCCGATGTTTTGAAGTGATCGCTCTGTTTTATGATAACGCATTCATTATCAATCAACAAATTTATAAGTTGAACAATGGTATCTGTTTTTCCCGAATTTGATTTTCCCCATAAAACTAAAACTTTTGATTCCTTATTCATAAAAATCCTCCAGTCAATGCCAAAAGGTGTAC
>CAKSFK010000005.1 GCA_934454655.1 uncultured Eubacteriales bacterium
GAGCTTATGAAAATGTGCAATTCGGAAAACAGCCTGCTGATTGCGGGCTTCGGATTTAAAACCGAGGGCTTTCAAAATGCCGATACCGTAAAGGTGAGTGCGTTTACGCTTTCCTTAAATAAAGAACCGTATGTACCCACAGTTACAAAGCACGCGGAATCGTGGATATTAAATCATACCCCCACCGCTTGGTGGAGCTGGGACTGGAATATGAGCGATTCGGATATGTCGCGCATATCCGGAGAGGCAGACTCAAAAGGCGGAATAAAGCTTAATTTCAAGGGCGATTTTGAGGATTTACGCTATATGGCTTCCGCTTATACGGTGGATTTGAAAACCGACCCATATTTCTATGCGCGATTCGATACGGAGGTGCCGTGTGAACTTTATTTGCTTGTATCAGGCAGCTCGGAGGGCAATAGCGGTATAAAAATCAGCGATAAGCTGTACAGCGGCAATGTAAACGAAAAATTCAGAATTTCCGATATTGCGGCGCTGGCACCATACATTAAAAATAATTCAATTTCGGTTTACGGCTTCCGCCTTATTCCGCAGGATGATCCGACAGGCAAGAATATTTATTTCCGCACAATGGATTTTGGTGATATGAATTTTGCTATCGATCTTGAATCGGTGATGAGGCCTGCGGCACCGACCCTTACCTCAAACATAAAGGAAATGACCGATTCCGTTGAAATAACTGTTTCGGGAGTGCCTGAATCTGCGGGGCTTATACAGTACAGAATAGGCAGACACGGCGAATGGCAGACATATTCGGGCGCAGTTACAATTAAGAAAAATATTGAGCTTTTTGCCCGCTATATTGATGAAAACGGGTATTGGTCGATTCCCGGAAGTCTTGCGGTGAGCAATATTACAAAAGCGCCGTCGGAAGATGCAAAGCCGGTAATTCCCAACTGGTTTTCGCCGGATACGCTCACAAACTGTTGGTATAACTGGGACTGGCGCTACGGCAGCGACGATCAGGATAGGTTCGCGCTTGACGCGACCGATAAATATTGGACTGCCCGCGTTGATAAAGAATGGTGCAAACGCATTGAAACGCAGCATAACAACAGTGATTTCCACTGCCTTATAGATTTAGATGAGCAAACCGAACTTTTCTATAAAATCGACACCCAGTTTGAGCTTAAAATAAGCCTGAAGGTTAAAACAGGGGCCGCAAACAGCAGCTACGCCACAGTGCCCGTAGGCACGCTTACGGCGGGTAAAAATTCCGGCTCATTTAATATTTCGGATAATTCGGAGCTGCTCTCAATCAGCGACGACGAAAATAAGCTTACCGTTTCGGGCGTTATTTTCGAATTTGCCACAACTAAGGGAAACTGCTTTACGGTTGAGCGCTTCCTCTTTGATTCCGAAGACGCTTATTACCCCGGTTACGGCGGGCAGGATACTGTAAGGGAAATTACACCGACATGGTTTGAGCCTGAGCAGGTAGATAAGTGGCTTAACGGCAAAAAACAGATAAATATATCCGATAGAGCGGCTACGGTAGAAATAAATACCGATAACGATTGGTGCGCTACTGTGAATAATGCAGCCGAGGTTTCTGATATTACATCAAACGGAACGTCGGTAAGAATAAATCTGCAGGGTGCAAATACTCTGTATCTCAAAACCGACAGCGAATTTTCGGCTGATATTCTGCTCGGAATACGCTCGGGCGGTGTTGTGAAATATGTAAAGCTGGGCAGTTTGCAAAAGGGCAAGAGCGAGCAGGTAATTGATCTTAAAAATATCGAAAAGCTTTCTCAGCTTGCAAATAACGGTTCGCTCACCGTAACAGGAATAAGGTTTGTTCCTCAAAATGCGGCTGACGGTGATAGCTTAAAAGTGGATTTGTGCATTTTTAATGCCGCAGGGAAAGAATACCCGGGATATGAGGATACAGATAAGCTGAAAGCTGATGAAAAGGCCGCGGCGGCAGTTGACAAAAAGATACGCGCCATAGGAACAGTAACCCTTAAAAGCCTTGATGCAATTAAGGCGGCGCGCACGGCGTATGAAGCGCTTAACAGTTATCAGCGCTCGCTTGTAACGGAATACGCATCACTTGTAAACGCGGAAAACAGCTACTACGCACTGGCACTTGCAAACGGAATATTCACGGAAGAACTTCCGCTTGATATGATACTGTCGCATATTTCGGAGAATCCTTCGTCACTTATTGAAATAAACCTTACCGCCGCTCAAAAGCTGCCTGCGAAATTGCTTGCTGCTGCAAAGAATAACAGTTGCGATATAAGGGTTAATATTTATAATGATAAGGAAAATGAGCTGATCTACAGCATAGTTTTACAGAGTAAAGACCTGACCGATACATCAGCCCCGTTTGATACGTCGCTTTCTTTCGCTGAGCCAAAGCTTACTGCGGCTCATAAAAAAGCACTGGGAACCGCAAAAAAGCTTTTTTACGGAATGAATAAGGAAAATCGCGTTACTTCGTACCTTATTATAATGCTTAACGGTAAAAACAGCCTGTTTGCTACCGATAAAAACGAGCTTTACAATTTCGCGGTAAACAAAGACTTTAACTTACAGTCGGATTTCAGCACGGTTCGCAATAACTCTGTAACATTACTTATAAAGGGCGGAGGAGAGTATATGCTTTGCGAAAAGAATATCGTAAATGTATCGGCAGCGCCGAACAGATCGCCGTTGACGGGTGAAAAGAGCAATGCTTTTCCGATAATACTTAATCTCGCCTCGATAACGATGCTGGCGGTACTTACCTTTAAAATGAAAAAGGGGAAAGAAAGATGAAAAAAATTGCTTGCAAAATTTCGGCATTATTGTGTGCGGCGGCAATGCTTACGGCATTATTACCCGCATTCGGCGTTTCTGCGGCGGCACAAACCAAAAAGTTTTTAGACCCCATGGAGGATTCGGCGTTTCCCAAGGCTTACAGCGTAAAAACAATTCTTCCCGCAAATTACGATGTGACCGAGGCTCAGATTAAGGCAAACGGCGGTGTTTTCGGGGCAAATTCCGATAGGCGCGCGCTTGCCGCCTTTAAAACCAATAAGACAATGAAGTTGTTTAAAGAGGTTTTCGGCAACGACTACTCCCGCACGCAGACCCTTATGAAAAACTATGTTGCCTGCGAACTGGAGCTGATTTACGAATTTAAAAACGGCTTTAAGGACTTTGAATTTATGGGAATAGCAGGTGCCGGAAACTGGGCGGGAGCCTGGGGTATGGAGGAAAATCCTCCGCTTGAAATAGCCTATTCAAATACCGCAACCGGCGGATGGAAAACTCTTAATTACAAGGATATGCGCGATATGCCTGCGGCAGAGGGCTCGACCTACTGCTATTTCCGCGGAAAAAATATTCCGACCAACGCCAGATATTTGCGCATCCGTTTTTTAAACGGCGCGGATTACAACAGCGCGAATAACTTTTGGGAGCCGCGTTATGAAAACTGGGCATGTGCGCTGGGGTATTTGCTTGTAAACGAATATACCGCTCCGCAGTCGGGAGGAAGCGCATCCGGCAGCAGCACAGGTACTTCTTCCGTAAATAACGGCGGCGGAAATGCAACCTCGCAGAAGCCGAACGGTACTTCTTCTGCCGATAATACATCGGGTACCGTCTCTGACACTGCTTCTGAAAACGACGGCACGGCAACGGGAAGCAATCCCGATAATAACGGAGATGCGCCGTCGGACGATACCGTTGTGGATGTAAAAAAGGATGTTAAACGCGAGATTGACTGGAGGATTACGGGAATAATTATCGCTGCGGATGCTTTGGCGGTCGGCGGAGTAATTGTCGTTTTGATCCTGCTTTACAAAAAGAAGGTTAGAGAATTAAAAATCAAATAACCGTAAAATTATCAGAAAGGGCGGTGCGCCGGATGAAAAAAATTAAGACAGTAATAATCGCTTGCGTTTCTATTGCCGTTTTATCTGGCGCTGCCGCCGCGGGTGTAAAAATGCTTGAAACAAAAAACGCTTATCTTACTATCAACAACGACTCCGTTTCAAAGGATGAGTTGGAATTTTATATGACGGCCTCCCGCGCAGACACAATTTTAAGGTTTGCTTCAGATTCGTCATCCGGTGCGGATAAGGACTTTTGGGTAACCGAGCAAAACGGAACGGCTCCGGCGGAGTATTTATCCGAAATTGCGGTTAAAGACCTAAAAAATGACAGAGCGTTATTTACCGAATGTGAAAAGCGCGGGCTTTGCGAAAAGCTGAATTATGAAAAAATTATAAAGCAAATGAACGCCGAAAACGCCGCGCGTGCGAAAAAGCTTAAGAGCGGAGAGCCGGTTTACGGCGTTACGGAATACACCGCCGTCTCATATTACGATTATCTTAAAAGTAATTTGCAGATTGCTCTGCGCGAGGAATTGGAAAACGAAGGCGTCATAACAGAGGACGATGTAAAGCTTAAGCAGTATTACAATCAAATTAAAAACAGCGATCCGTTTTTCTGTAATACCGACGGCAGCTTTAAGAAATATGAGGATGTCCTTGCGAAGGTGAAATATCTTTACAGGGAAAAGTGCTTTTCGGATTTTATAGAACAGTCATCAAAAAAACAAACAGTGAGGCAAAACACCGAAAAACTGAAAAAACTTGCAGTTGAAATCGGTAGGGGGGAAAGATAAAAAATGAAACGAATAACGGCAATTCTTTTATCGGTTTATATGATTTTTGCTCTTGCGGGCTGTGTTAAGGTTACAACAACTACTATAACGCGCAGAACAAAGGCGAATAACACCGCTTCGGATTCCTCATCACAGGCAACTTCATCGGATAATACAGGCACAGACCGTGAAAATACCGATTCCTCAAAAGTTTCATCGGACTCGGTCAATTCCTCTGAAACGGTAAGCCGCACCGATAACGCCGACATTGATTTAACGGTAAAGCAGGCGGCTGTATTTAACGGAGCGCGCAAAGAGGAAAGCGGATACGCTCTTTATTATGTGGACAGCGAAAACGGCGACGATGAAAACGACGGCAGAACCAAGCGTTCTGCATGGAAAACGCTAGACAATGTAAATAGCCGCACCTTTGAGCCCGGAACGAAAATAATGCTTAAATGCGGCAGTGTGTTTGATCAAATGCTCGTTCCGCGTTCTTCGGGAACGGAGGGTAAGTATTTTATTATAGACAGCTACGGCAAGGGTGCTAAGCCGATTATAAACGGCGACGGTGAGGCGCAGGCGGTGCTTATTTCTTCTTTGCAGTATATTGAAATACGAAATCTTGAAATTCGCAACCCCTCGGAATATTCCGCTTCGCGCAAGGGAGTTGCGGTTTATGCCGGAGGACAGGTTAGCAGCGGGGTTTTCCATAAGGGCGGTGTGTTTAATCACATTTACCTTATAAATCTTGATGTTATTGATGTTTCCTGTACCGACGGTCAGCGCTTTTACGGCGGAATAGTATTCTATTCTCGCGAATCCGAAAACCCGACTTCGTTCAACGAAATTCTGGTTCAGGGATGCACTGTTAAAAACACGGGCGGTTCGGGAATAGCAATGGCTTCTGATTACGAGCACGGACCCGGAGTTGAGTGGTCGGCGTATGAATATACCCCATCGACCAATGCGACCTTCCGCAATAATTTTGTTTCCCACTGCGCGTCGGACGGTATTTTCATATCGGCGGTCAAGGGCTTACTTATAGAGTCGAATACCGTATCCGATACTTCTTATGCGGATGGCGCCTATGCGGGTATATGGCCGCATTACAGTTCAAATGTTGTAATGCAGTATAACGAGGCATATGATGTAAAGCTGGTAGGCGGCGACGGTCAGGGCTACGATGTTGATATAGACTGTGTGAATACCAAGGTGCAATACAATTACAGCCACGATAACGAAGGCGGATTTATTCTTCTGTGTACCGACGGCTCTAACGGCGGCTATAACAAGGATATTTCGGTTCGTTACAACATAAGCCAAAACGACAAAAGTCAGATTTTCACGCTCTCGGGACCGATTTCCGATGTGAAAATTTACAATAACACGGTTTATACCAAGGCGGGGCTTAGAACCAACCTTGTGGGCTCTTATGACTGGGGAACGGCTGCCAGCCCGAAAAATGTACGGTTTACAAACAACATTTTCAATATGAACTCTACAGGCTGGTGTTCGTTTATTATTCCGAGCCGAATTACATTTGATACAAACCTGTTTTACGGCACATACGCTTTTACACAGTTGTTCCAGTCGGGTGTAAAGATCAGCGGCACATTAACCGCGGATCCGATGTTTGTAAATCCCGGAACCGGTGTGATTGGCCGCGATACGCTCGGCGGTTATAGATTAAAGTCCGGCTCTCCGGCAATCAATTCCGGCAAATGGATTTCTCAGTGCGGAGGCAGGGATTTTTACGGGAAAACGGTAACAAAGGAAGGATTACCCGATCTCGGCGCGATTGAATACTAAGAAAGGAAGATCTTTTATGAACCTAAGAAAAACGGCATCAATGGTATTAGCAATATGCACTGTGCTTTCAGGTCTTGCGGGCTGCGGCGGCAGCGGAAGCGGCGGCAGCGGAAAGGCTGATATTAAATCGGTCAGCCTGCCCGAAAAGCTTGACGGCAGCGTGATTAAAATTCTCGCTTACGACGGCTGGGAGCAGGAGCACGCCGACATACGCAAGCAATTAAAGGATTGGTACGGCGCTACGGTTGAGTACACCGTGGTTGACGATAAAGATATGAAAAATAAACTGGCGGTTGACCTTGCGGCAAATATCACCTATGATATGATGCCGATAAACGCCGACAGAATTTTAAATAATCTTGCCACGCCTATTACAAAGTATGTGGATCTGAACGAGGACATTTTTAAGGATTACAAAAAGATCGGCGATTTTGTAACCTTTAACGGCGAGGTATACGGTATGCCGAGCGTACCGAATATGGAGGTTATAATCTACAATAAAACCCTGATTGAAAACCTCGGCTATGATCTGCCGCTTGATCTTTACAAGCAGGGCAAATGGAACTGGGATACCTTTAAAAATCTTACCACAAGTCTTTGCCGTGAAAAAACAGCCGACGGCGACGCAATAACCGCCTTTTCCTCATGGGATACAAATATATTTTTAAAGGCTAACAACAGCGGCTTTGTTAAGTGGACGGATCATAAATATGCGCTTAATCTTGAAGATAACAAGCTGCGCGAGGCGCTTAATTATTTCCAAGGCTTATCTTCTGTCGGGGCGTTTACGGGCTGGCAGGGCTGGAGTCAGGCTGATTTTCAGCTCGGCACAATGGCAATGTGCGTTGACCGCTTCGGCAATAAAACCCACTTTGTATCCGATTTAACTTTTGATTGGGATTTTGTTCCGTTCCCGACGGGCTATTCGGGCGATGAAAATGTTGCGCCGGGTACAATTGCTACCTACGGCGTGCCTAAGGGTTCTTCCAATCCTTCGGGCGGCGCTGCATACGCATATCTTTTCTGTAAGCAGGATTATGAGCGCAGAAAGCAGTATCTTAAAGGCTATTTGACCGACGAACAGGTTGAACGCTTTGAATCGCTTTACGGAAAAATTTCAAAGGATTATGACACTATAGGTATTGAAAATACCGACGCGCTTATATGGGATGTAATGAACGGCGCGGATATAACCGCAACCCTTGAATCCTATAAAACCAAATGGCAGGGAGAGCTTGACGCTTATACTGCGGCTCTTCCGAAATAGACCCCGTAACTGAAAGGAATGGAAGCAATGAAAAAGGTGATGGCGGTATTGTGCATTTGCGGTTTAATGAGCTTAACGGCAGGTTTGCCGTTAAGCCGGGTTATCGCCGAAGAAAAAACCGAAACACAAAACGGAAATATATCCGCTTCCGATCAGGTGACATATCCTGAATATTGCCGCAATACAGGCTCCGTTCCGTCAAACCCCGGCGAAAAGCTTTCGCTTTACGCGGCCGACTGCACAGAAATTGCAGGCGATAATATTTCTTTGGAAAATTCCGCCGGGCAAGAAAGCGGAAAGATTATTCGGTGGGTATCGTCCGAAAAGGATTCATCCGTGCTTTGGCGGTTTAATGTATCTAAAGGGGCGCGTTATCGCCTCAAAATACGTTACTGCGCCCTTGAAAGCAACAACAGCATAAGTCTGGGGCTTAAAATTAACAACGAATACCCGTTTACCGCCTGCCGGGATGTAGGACTTTCTAAAATATGGAAAAACGAGACCGACGACTTTGCCATTGACAGCACAGGGAACGAAAAGCGCCCCGCGGCGGTTCAGGTGGTAAAATGGCAGGAGGTTTTTCTATCCGACAGCGAGGGAGTAAGCAACGAACCGTATGAATTTGCCTTTTTTGAGGGTGAAAACACCGTTGAGCTTATAGGCATAAGCACCGATCTGCTTATTTCCTCAATAACGCTTGAGGGTGAGGAGGAGCCCGAAAGCTATGAGAGCTATTCGGCTGCGGTTTCGGGGGGCGAGAGCGCCGATAAAGCGGACTCGGTGATTATTCAGGGCGAGAAGATGAAGTACCGCTCCGATTCATCAATAGTTCCTATGGAGGACAGAAGCCACGCCGAAACCGTACCGTCCGACCCGGTGCTTACAAGATACAACACCGTGGGTGATTATAACTGGCAGACCGAGGGGCAGTGGATATATTGGGAGTTTGAAATTGAAACCGAGGGCTACTATAACATTGGTATGCGCGTGCGCCAGAATTATCACCGCGGGTATGCTTCATCGCGAAAAATATATATCGACGGTGCCGTTCCTTTTAAAGAGCTTTCACAAATTGATTTTAACTACGCGCGCAGCTGGTATTTTAAAACGCTCGGAAACGGAGTAAAGGATTACGGCTTTTATTTTACAAAAGGCGTTCATTCCATTGCAATGCAGGTAATACCGGGCGATACCGCCGAGCTTACCGAGGCGCTGCAGGCAAGCGTGCTGCAATTAAACCGAATTTACCGCAGCGTAATTATGCTTACAGGCACTTCACCCGACGCTTACAGAGACTACAACCTTGATAAGGAAATTCCCAATCTGATTGAGGATATGAAAAAGCAGCGGGATATACTTAAAGAGCAGTACGACGCCCTGCAAAAAAAATACGGCGGCAGAGACAGCGACACCGCAACCCTGCAGCGTTTGGTGTCGCAGCTTGGCGGCTACATAGGTGACACCGATAAAATTACCGAATCCATTTCCGGATTTTCGGATAACATAAGCAGCCTTTCGTCCCTTGTTGTAAGGCTGAAGGAGCAGCCCTTAGAGCTTGACTATATTGAAGTAAAGTCGGCACAAGGCGAATATACCGATACCTCTGTCGGGTTCTTTAAAAATATAGCCTTCGGTTTCAGGCAGTTTATAGGCTCGTTTACAACCGATTATAATTCCGTGGGCGACGCAGCCGCAGACGCCGAAAAAATTGACGTTTGGGTTTCAATAAGTCGAGATCAGGCACAGGTGGTTAGGGAACTGGTTGATAACGATTTTTCAAAAAACAATAACATTGCCGTGCAGATAAAGCTTTCAAAGGGCTCTTTGATACAGGCAACCTATGCCGGAACGGGACCGGATGTGGCTTTATATATTGCCGCCGACCAGCCTGTTAACCTCGCGGTTCGCGGCGCATTGGCGGAGTTATCCTCGCTTGATGGCTGCGATGAGCTGCTCAAAGAGTTTTCATATGAAGAGACCGTAGGCTTTCGTTATAACGGCGGCTTGTACGGAATACCTATGACCGCCGATATGAATATGATGTTTGTAAGAACGGATATTTTCGAGGAATTGGGGCTTTCAATACCCGAAACCTGGGTGGAGCTTTATAAGCTTATACCCACCCTGCAGCGCAGAAATATGAATATAGGTCTGCCAAAGGTTACTATTGACGGCGGTGGCTTTTGCGTATTTAACAGCCTGCTTTTGCAAAACGGGCAGAATTATTACAATGACAATGTTTCGGCTACCGTATTCGACAGTGAAACGGCGCTTGACGCCTTTAAGGAATGGACGGGCTATTACACAAAATACGATGTGCCGATAGATTATGATTTTTATAACCGTTTCCGTTCGGGAGAAATCCCCATAGGCATTGAGGCTTACACAATGTATAACAAGCTGGCGGTTGCGGCGCCCGAAATATCGGGAATGTGGACTATGGTTCCCGTTCCGGGAACGGTAAGGGAGGACGGCTCTGTCGATCGCTCCACGGCGGTTTCCTGCACTGCTGCGGTTATTATGAACAACTGCAAAAACAAGCAGGCGGCATGGAGATTTGTTAAGTGGTTTGCAAGCGCAAAGGCGCAGGCGGAGTACGGGCGAAATATGGAGGCGCTTATCGGTGAATCGGCGAGGTATAACAGCGCTAATTTGGCTGCCGTGCCGGAACTCCCGTGGACTGTGCGTGAAAGCTCGGTGATTTTGAAGCAGCTGAATGCCGCAAAGGGTATTCCGCAAAGCATTGCAAGCTATTATGTAACGCGAAATATTTATAACGCTTACAGAAAGGTTACGGTTAATAACTCAAACCCGCGCGAGGTGCTTTATAAATACAACACCGAAATTAATAATGAGCTTGAGCGAAAGCGCGAGGAATTCGGATTGAAGGGAGAAAGCGGAAAATGAAAAAAGAATCCAATATCCGTTATCTCGGCAGGGAAATCCGTAAAAACAGCGAAAATTATTTAATGCTCGCTCCTTATTCGGTATTTTTTCTCACCTTTACCGTTATTCCCATATGCGTTGCAATTTATTTGAGCTTTACATACTTTAATTTATTGCAGCCGGCGCAGTTCCGCGGATTTTTTAATTACACGCGTTTGTTTTTAGAAGATGAGATTTTTTTGAAATCCTTAAAAAATACGCTTGTGTTTGCTGTTATTACAGGACCGATAAGCTATTTTCTCTGTATTCTTTTTGCATGGATGATAAATGAATTCGGACCGGTAATGCGGAATGTTATGACGCTTATTTTCTATGCGCCGTCAATATCGGGTTCATTATATGTGATTTGGAGCTACATTTTCAGCGGCGACAGCTACGGGCTTGTAAACAGCACGCTTTTGCGGCTCGGATTGATTGAAGAACCGGTACTGTGGTTTACAAATCCGAAATATGCGCTGGGAATAATTATAGTTGTGCAGATTTGGCTGTCTCTCGGGACGTCGTTTCTAGCCCTTATTGCAGGATTGCAGGGCGTAGACCGCAGCCTTTACGAGGCGGGCGCAATAGACGGAATACGCAACCGCTTTCAGGAGCTTATAAAAATCACGCTTCCGTCAATGGGACCTTCAATGATGTTTGCCGCCGTAATGCAGATTTCAAGCTCATTTTCGGTCGGCGCCATTTGCAACGCTTTGGCGGGCTTTCCGTCAACCGATTACTGCGCCTCTACGATTGTGACCCATATTATGGACTACGGCAATAACCGCTATGAAATGGGATATGCCTGCGCGATAGCTACCGTTTTGTTTTTAATGATGTTTTTAATGAACCAAATAGTAAAAGCGGTTTTAAGAAGGTTCAACGATGCTTAAATATATGAAAGGGGGAAGGGCTTATGTTGAATGTGAAAAATACCGAAAAAAAGGGTAAAATTCGCGAAACGGGCAGTCGAAAAATTTCGCGTTCCCGTGCGGGAAGCGCGGCGCTGCTTATATTTTTAATTATAACCGGCAGTCTGATGTTTTTGCCGTTTTTATATGCTGTGATCCAGTCCGTCAAACCGGTAGACGAAATATTCATATACCCACCGCGCTTTTTTGTTACAAGCCCCACAGGGGATAACTACCTTTCTCTTTTCGATTTGATTGAGGAGTCACGCGTGCCGTTTACAAGATATTTGTTTAACAGCATATTTGTGACACTTCTTGCAACCGGGCTGCATGTGATTTTCGCTTCAATGGCGGCATTCCCGCTGGCTAAATTTAAATTTCCCGGTTCAAAGGGCTATTTTGATTTTATTGTGGTTTCTCTTTTGTTCACCACACAGGTAACCGCACTGCCGCTTTATATTGTTTTATCGCGGCTGGGCCTTATAGATACGCAGTTTGCAATTATTTTTCCGGCAATAGGCTCTTCGCTCGGGCTTTTTCTTATGAAGCAGTTTATTACGGGAATTCCCGACGCAATGATTGAGGCCGCAAAGGTGGACGGTGCAGGCTCGCTGAAGATATTTTGGCGAATCGTTATGCCCAACGTAAAGCCCGCATGGCTCACCTGTATTATTTTCTCGTTCCAAACCGTTTGGAACGATGAGGGCTCAAACTATATTTACGATGAATCGCTCAAGGTTTTACCGACCATGCTGCACCAAATAAGCGACGGCGGTATTGTCCGTATGGGAGAGGCTTCCGCGGCGGCGGTAATACTGATGATTCCGCCTATTCTTATCTTCGTCTGCTCGCAGTCGCAGATTTTGGAAACTATGTCTCATTCCGGAATGAAGGATTAACGGAAGGGGGAAATGCTTTGAAACGAATTGTCTGTATTATTGCGGCGCTTATTGCCGCTACGGGCAGCCTTTCCGTAAGCGCCCGTGCGTACCGAACTTATACATACAACGCATATAACGAGCCGACAGACTCGCCGGATGTTTATACAGCATTACTTACGGCAGACGGTAAGGCTTTAGGAACGGGAGAACTGAATTCCCCGACGGATATTACAAGCGGAAATGACGGGAATATTTATATCACCGACTGTAAAAATAACCGTATTATAAAGCTGGATTCCGAGTACCGCACGGTGCGGGTTTACACCGAGTTCTCATTTGAGGGCAAAAAGCAGACCTTAAATTCTCCGACAAATGTTTTTGTATCGGCCGACGGAACGCTCTATATTTCCGATAACGGAAACAGGCGGATTTTGGTTTGCGATAACGGCGGAGAAATAGGGCGGATATTGACAAAGCCCGAATCCGAGCTTTTCCCGCAGAATAAGGAATTTTTACCGGAGGATCTGGTTGTTACGGGCACGGGAGTGCTGTATGTTCTGTGCGACGGAATTTACCAGGGCGCGGTAGTATTTGATGAAAATCTTAATTTCACCGGCTTCTACGGCAGTAATACCGTTGAGCCTACGCTTAAAATTATAACGGAAAATCTTTGGAAAAAGCTTGCCACAAAGGAGCAGCGCTCAAAAATGTCGCGTTATGTTCCCGTGCAATATTCATCGCTTGATATTGACGAGGAGGATTTTGTTTACACCTGTGTAGCCTCCTCAAAATCTCCCGACGGAAGAATAAAAAAGCTAAATCCCCTTGGGAACAACATTTTAAACGGAACTGACGGTAAAAAGCTCTTTTTCGGCGATTATGAGCCTTATGAATACAACGGAAAAAATCGGTATTCCTCGCTTGAATCGATTTCGGTTTGCGAAAAAACGGTATTTGCCGCATTGGACAGGACCGACGCAAAGGTGTTTCTTTACAGCCGCGAGGGAGACCTGCTTTCGGTTTTCGGCGGTCAGGGCAGCCTTAAAGGCTGCTTTGCAGACCCTGTTGCGCTTACATTTAACGGTAACGATATTGTTGTGCTGGACGGAAAAAAAGGCTGCTTTACGGTTTTCACCTTAACGGAATACGGAACTGCTTTGTATAACGCGATAGACGTGTATATGGATGGCCGCTTTTCGGAATCACTGCCGCTGTGGCAGGAGGTGCTGCGGTATGACGCGGGCAGCTATCTTGCCAACCTCGGCTACGGTAAAGCGCTTTATCAATTCGGGGAATATAAGCAGGCAATGGAATATTTTGAACTTGCCGGCGACCGCACGCATTATTCAGAGGCGTACAAGGAGTACCGAAACGAAAGGCTTAAAAAGAATATGGGGCTTTATTTTGCGGCGGTGCTTGTCATTACGGTCACAGCGGCGCTCGGTATAAAGTCGGGTATGTTTAAAAAATTCGGTAAGGCTGTGTATAGGCTGATTCGTTCCGAAAAGGGGGAAACGGTATGAAATACGGTGAAATGTCGCCCATAAGGTATTTATTTTATATATTGTTTCACCCCGTAACCGGTTTTGAAGAAATGAAGTTCAACCGTAAGGGCTCCTTAAAGCTTGCAAATGCGGTTTGCGCTCTTTTTTGCGCGGCGGTAGTGGTTAATCAGGTGCTTTCGGCTTTTCTTTTCAGAAAAGGAAAGACCGAGGACGTCAATCTTTTATGGTCGCTTGCGGGCTGTATAGGGCTGCTTTTGCTTTTCTCACTTTCAAATTGGCTTTTCTGCACGCTTTTGGACGGAAAAGGGCGTTTTTCCGAAATATGGATAGTTTCGTGTTACTCTATGCTGCCGTATGCTATGGTATCAATTCCGCTTACACTGGCAGGGCATTTATTTACAAATGAGGAAGCGTTCTTTTACTATGTAATGATGTTTCTGCTTTATGCCTGGAGCGGGTTGCTGCTTTTTATAGGCACAATGAGCGTACACCAATTTACAATATTTAAAAACATTGTAACGCTTTTGTTCACCGCAATCGGCATTGTGATTGTTATTTTTCTTTTATTGTTGTTTTTTACTTTATTACATAACGTTTATGTGTTTTGCGTAACGGTTTTCAATGAAATGTCGTTCAGACTTTAATAAAGCCGTATGGCTTAAAGGAGGCAATTTATGAAACGGTATTCGGCTTTTGCGGCAATTTTTGCTTTGCTCGCGGTTTTAATTTTCACACCGTGCAGCCGCGTCTCGGCGGCGGAAGCGCCTGCCGACGGTATGACGAAAGTTCTTACAAAGGGGGATTTGTCGTTTTATGCAAATGCCGAAAACGGAGAAGTTGCTTTAATAAATACCAAAAGCGGAATAAGCTGGAAATCAAATCCCGATTTTTCCGATGCCGACGAGCGCTTAGGCAACGGGCAAAAGCGGCTTATGGGCGCTCAGCTTGAAATATTGTATTACGATACAAAAAATTCTCCGCAGGAAAGAAACTCCGCCGTGGCTTCTGTTGCAAAGGGCGGGCTTTCGTTTTCAAAAACCGTAAATGGGTGCAGGTTTGTTTACAATTTCCCCGAGGATGAAATTTCGGTAACGCTGGAATACGAATTGAGCAATTCGTATCTTTCGGTGAGGATTCCGAAGGACGGCGTTTCGGAAAAAGGCGGAAACCGCCTGCTTGAAATTTCGGTTTTGCCCTATTTCGGCTGCGGCAGCTTTGACGACAGCGGCACTATTTTGCTGCCCGACGGCTGCGGGACGATTATTGAAATGAACAACGGTAAATCCTCGGGCAGTGCAATTCACGAGCGAATTTACGGCGATGATGTTGTGGCGTCTCCCGACCGTTCGGTTACTGAGCGGAAAAACATGCAGTTCCCGATTTTCGGAATCGGCAAAAACGGAAACGGGTTGCTCGCATTGGTTGAAAGCGGAGACGGGTCTTCTTACATAAACGCATATACCGCGGGAATGAAAAAAAATTATAACTGCGCTTACTTTTCGTTTGAATACCGTTCTACGGGAACGGTTGTATTGGACGGTTCCTCTAAAAATGCAAAAACGGTGCGCAAAATTTCAGAGCAAGCCATTTCAACCGATTTTTGTATGCGATATTACCTGACTGCTGAGCCGGGGGATTATAACTCGGCGGCGGCGGCTTACAGAGCTTACCTTGAAAAGGAACAAAATTTCAAGGCAAACAAAAAACAGGAGGAATTACCGTTTTATTTTACCGCTTACGGGGCGCTTCGCCGCAAGGGAACGGTATGCTTTATTCCTATGACGGTAACCGTGTCGCTTACCACCTATTCTCAGGCGCGGAAGATGATAGCCGATATTGAAAACGCCGGAATTTCAAATTTGATTTTTTCCTATGTAGGTTGGGAAAAAAGCGGAGTATCGGGCAAAATGCCTACCGCAGGAAAATACGAGGGCAAGCTCGGCGGGAAAAAGAAGTTTATGCGGCTGGCTGAATATGCGAATGACAACGGAGTTACATTTCTGCCCGATGTCAACACTGTACGCCTTATGCAAAACGGAAACGGTTTTACAAAAAACAGCGCCTCCGCCGCCACATTGGACGGAACGCCGGGGCTGCAATACTCCTACAGCCTTTCAAACGGATTGAAAAACGTAAGCTTAACGCCTTATTGCCTTTTGGCACCGAAAAAATACGGCGCGGTTCTGGAAAAATATTTTAAAAAATACAACACCTCGGCTCTTTCGGGCATTTCGCTGCGCGAGCTTGGAAGCACGCTCTATTCGGATCATCATAAGGGCTCAACAGATAGGGATCAGGCGCTGAATTACGCTAAAAAGGCGTTGGAATATGCTGCGGGGCAGGGTAAAGAGCTGTTGACGGCAGGCGCGTTCGGTTATGCCGCCGAAGCCTCGGATTATATTATTTCCGCCCCCACTTCGGACAGCGGCTATGATATTACCGACCGCAGCGTTCCGTTTTATCAGTTGGTTTTGAGCGGTTACCGCAGCTATTCCACAGAGCCTGTAAACCTTTCGGGCAATCCCGAAAAGGCGTTTCTGAAGGCGGCGGAAACCGGGAGCGCACTGAATTTTTCCTTTACTGCGCAAAACGGCGAGAAAACCAAGGGAACATATCTTTCAGGGCTTTACAATTCTGATTATAACGATTGGCTGACGACCGCCGCAGAGCAATATAGGCGGCTTTCGGAAATATTCGGGGCGACGGGCGGAACAGCGCTGGTTTCTCACCGGCAGCTTGCAGACGGCGTATACGCTTCAACCTTTGAAAACGGCGCGCAGGTAATTACCAATTATACAAATTCGGATTATGATATGCAGGGCATAAAGGTTACGGCAATGAATTACAAATTGATTCGGCAGGGGGAACAATAATGAATAAAAAGCTGTCTTTGGAGCAAAAGCGCGCCCGAACCGGATACGTTTTTATACTGCCGTGGCTTTTGGGACTTCTGTTTTTCTTTGCCGTACCCATTTTAACCTCGCTTATGTACTCATTTTCGCATGTAACTATCGTTCAGGGCGGTGTAAACACACGGTTTGCGGGGCTTTCTTACTATAAAAACGCCCTGTTTTCCGATGAACGGTTTATCCCGCTTTTAGTTGCGGCGTTAAAGGAAATTGCAATTCAGGTGCCTATAATAATTATATTTGCACTTTTTATTTCGGTAATGCTGAACGCGGAATTTTATGGCAGAGGACTTGTCAGAAGTATCTTCTTTCTTCCGCTTATGCTTTCCTCAAGCGTCTTGCTTTCCATTATCAACAGCGACAGTTACAGCGGAGACGTAACAGGTTCTTCCTCTGTTTTTATGGTTTCCAGTTTTTCTATCGGCGATATTTTAACGCAGGCGGGATTGCCGAGCGGACTTATAAAATATCTCACATCGGTTATCGACAGTATTTTTACAATGACTTGGCAATCAGGCGTTCAAATAATACTGTTCCTCGCGGCGCTTCAGTCAATACCGCCCTCACTTAAAGAGGCGGCAAGCGTTGAGGGGGCTACCGCCTGGGAATACTTTTGGAAAATCACTGTTCCTATGATAAGCCCTATGATATTGGTAAACATTGCTTTTACCGTAATTGACACGTTTACAAGCTATTCAAACGGTGTAATGGAGTTTGTGACCTCGCAGGCGGCAAACCTGCATTACTCGTTTTCATCGGCTGTAACATGGATATATTTTGTTGTTATAAGCCTGATCTTGTTTGTTGTGGTGGGACTGTTTTCAAGGAAAGTATTTTATATGAACGATTAGGCGGGGGAGGTGCCGTTATGAATTCTGTTTTGTTAAAATTAAAAGGGTACGCAAGCGAGCCCTTAAACCGCCGCGCTGCGGTGCGCAGGCTTGAAAGAATCGCGCTTGCGCTTTTTAGATTTGGCTTGTTTATAGGGCTTTCGTATGTTATTCTTTACCCGATTCTTTATATGCTCAGCACGGCCTTTCGCAGTGACGCCGATATTTTGGATACCAGCATTGTGTGGATTCCGAAACATTTTGTTTTAAACAATATAAAGCAGGCGTTTGTCTCGCTTAATTATCCGCGGTCGCTTTGGTACACAGTGTTTTATAATATTGTTTCGGCGGTTTTACAAATTGCGGTAACTGCGTTTGTGGGCTACGGTTTTGCCCGCTTTAAATTCAAGGGCAGGGGAGTTTTGTTTGCAATAGCCCTGTTTACAATAATCGTTCCTGCGCAAACTACTATAATACCGATGTTCGTAAGCTTTTCAAATTTTGACGTACTCGGCATTATGAAACTTGTTCGCCTCATATCCGGTACGGATGTAAATATCAGCATTTTAAACACACCCTTTGCGTTTTGGCTGCCGGCAATCTTCGGAATGGGAATAAGGAGCGGACTGTTTATTTATATTTTCCGTCAGTTTTTCCGCAATATGCCTAAGGAGCTTGAAGAAGCGGCTATGATAGACGGCTGCGGCGCGTTTAAAACCTATTTTTCAATAATGCTGCCGAATGCCAAAACCATTTTACTTACAGGACTTATTTTTTCGGGCGTATGGTATTATAACGACTACTATCTCAACACAATGTTTGCCGATAAGCACTCAACCCTTACAGTCGCGTTATCGCACCTTTCAATGGCCATAGGGGAGTTCGTTTCTTTAAGCGACCAGCAGCTTATTATGATTCGTGTTCAGGCGGGCTGCCTGCTTGTCATCCTTCCGCCTATGCTTATTTATTTCTTTGTTCAAAAAAAGTTTACCGAAGGGATTGAAAGATCGGGCATTGTGGGTTAAAATAATAATAGTTTATCGGGCGTATCGTTTATTTTAATGGGGTGAAAAAATTGCAAAAGCAACTTGGCAAAAAGCTACGCGCCATTCCGTTCAATCAATCCGCAACCCGCTTGATTTCCGTTGCTGCCAGTATTGTTTTGCTGCTTTTTTTTGTTTTTGTAATTATTGCCCGTTCTGTTTCGGCAAGATATGAACGCCGCGAGCGCGAGCAAAGAACCGAAGCGGTAACAAGTGTTGCAAACTCGTTTGATAAAATGATTGACAGCGCTTCAGAGCTTGCTTTAATGTTCTATGCTAAGGACGCCGCCTACCAGATGGGTCTTTTGCGCGACGGTAAAACACAGCAGTGCGAGAAGCTGCTGACCGCATACATTTCTTCTTTCCCTGTTGTTGACAATGTGATTTTAATGACATCCTCGCAAAACCGTGTGCTTTCTGTATGCTCGCGGCGGGAGATTAACCCGGAGGTTTTTAAGGATTGCCTTACTATGGATTACGGCGCCTATTTGAAGCTTTTTGAAAACAATGCCGATATGTATATACTTTCGGTGCTGAATAAACCGGTTTCTTCAAGCCTTTGGCGGGAAATTGACAACTTTAGCTATGTGCGTCAAATCATTTCAACAAAGGACGGAACGCCGCTTGGTCTTATGTTTATTAACTTTAAGCGTAAGGCACTGCGTACTATGCTCGGGGTTTCAAATCTTCCGTCGGATGAAAACATAACCGTTATAAACCGCGAAAACGAATATGTTTTTTCTGCCCGAAATGATGTAAAACCTGTCGGTGTGCGTTTCACGGCGCTCACCTTTGGCTATAACGGGAACAAATTTGTTTCAAGCGACGGCGATCAATTGGAAATTTACGGTTCCAGAATTACAGAGCGCCCGTACAGGCTTTTCCTTTCGGGGAAAAAACCAGGCAGCTTTTTTTCACAGTTCGGATCGGGCATACCGGTTATAATTGCAATTATAATTATATGCGTGCTGCTGCTTTTGTATTTGGCGTGGATCTTGTTTTTTCAAAACCGCACCCTGCATAATGTTAAAAACATATTGGAGCAGCCTGATGACGGAAGTCTTAACCGAATAATTATAAAAGATTCATCCTCAATAGAGGGAATTGTATCGCGTCAGGTGATCTATGTTAATCAGTTAAAGCAGCAAAATCACGATCAGAGCACCGTTATGCGCAGAAAGCTTTTAAACGATTTGCTTACCGCGCGCGCACCTATTGATGCAAAGGCGGAAACCGCACAATTGGAGCGCGTGGGTATTCCGGTTGAAAATAGGTGCTTTATTGTAATAAATTTTGAAATATGCGATTTGAAAGATTCGCCTGCAAATGCACAGAACGAGCAGGAATATGCGCTTATGCAGTTTGTTACCGAAAACATTTTGTGCGATTACAGCGATTGCGTTTCAACTCGGCTGAACGACAGAATAGTATGCCTGTTTTCAACCGATTCCGCGCTTGAAGCGCAGGATATGGTGCTGCCCGCACAGAAGATTATTGAGGTTTGCAAAAAGGAATTTGAACACACGGTATGCGCAGGAATAGGCAGCGTCAGCCTTGGGCTTACGGCGGTTTCGCGCTCCTACTATCGTGCCTGTGCCGCTTTGGACTTTGCGCTTGACTCATCGGAAACCGTGTGTTTATTCAAAGATATTTCGGGTAAACGGAACGAGCAGTCGGAATATGCGCGTATTATAGAATCAAAATTCCATTTTCTGAATTTGATAAAAGCCAAGGATTATGACGGCGCCCGTAAATCAATAGATTGGATATTTGATAAAAAAAGCCACGGGAGCAGGGTTTCGGCAGAGTTCATTTCACTGCAGTGCTATGAACTTTTAAGAACCTGCGGGGAATATTTTGCCGATTCCGATAAAAACAGTTTAATAGACGCTATGAGCGACCGCATAGATTATATTCTTTACTGCAGAGATCCTTCTGCTTTGAGACGGCAATTTTACGAGACGCTCGAGCAAATAATTACGCTTGGAAAAAGCAATGAAAATACGGTCGATTTTGTGGATGAAATCGCCGCAATCGTGGAGCGTGAATATGCCAATCCCGATTTGTCGGTTTCGTTTATTGCCGATATGATGCAGCAGAATCCGCGAACGCTTTCGGCTAAATTCATAAAAAAGACCGGGAACGGCTTGCTTGACTATATCCATAAGGTGCGTATTGAAAAGGCAAAGGAATTACTGACGGTCGGCGGAAAATCGGTGCAGGAGGTCACATATCTTACAGGCTATGAAAACCCCAACACCTTTATCAGAATTTTCAAGCGATACAGCGGTATAACGCCCGGAAGGTACAGGGAAATGTACTCGGAGCAATAATTTCAGGGAGAAAAAAATGAGCGTTTTTTTTGAAAAAGCAGTTCCTGTTTGGATAACGGACAGGGAAAAAGAAATGAACCTAAGGGTTCAGTTTAAAACAGCAGTGGGAAAAGGAAAAGCCGTTACCGCAAAAATTGCCACCTCAGGTATTTATCAAATGTCGGTAAACGGTAAATTTGTCTGCTACGGTCCTGCACGTGCAGGGCGCGGGTTTTTCCGTGTGGATGAAATTGACCTTACCCCGTTTGCCGACCGCGAACAAAATACGGTAATTATAGAGGTCTGCGGCTATAACGCGCGCAGCTATTACCTTATCAAGCAGGATTCGTTTTTAACTGCGGAGCTGTTGGCGGACGGACGGGTGACGGCGTATACCGGCAACGATTTTACTGCGCGTATTAATCCGGAATATATAAAAAAAATACAGCGTTACAGCTTTCAGCGCCCGTTTGCGGAGTCCTATCGCGTTATAGCGGGTGGTACATATTTTACAGATGCCGTGCAGGGTACAGAACCGCTGTCGGTTATGCCGCAGCCGAATTATTTAAAGAGGAACACACCCTATCCGCTATATGAAAAAACCGTGGCAAAAAGAATTTTCGGCGGCAGTTTTTCTTTTGCGAAGCGTGAAAGCTATTGGCGCAACAATTCTGTTGACATGCTGGTAGCAAAGTCCGAGCAACCCGAGTATCTTTTTGAAAATCCCGATTTAATGATTACCGAAGAATGTGAAAAACTTAAGCTTTCGGCCCCTGTTTCAAACCAAGACAAAGCGCTTTTGGATGGCACTTACGGTATTTATGAGCTGCCCTATAATGCAACCGGACTGATAGGAATACATATAAAATCACAGCGCCCGATCAGGCTGTATATTATGTTTGATGAAATTTTGAGCGACGCAGACCGTGTGGATTATTTGCGCGGCGGTTGCTGCAATGCGGCGATTTTCGATTTGCCGGCGGGTGAAAGAACCCTCCGATTTTTTGAGGTTTATACCTGCAAATACATTCAGGCAGCGGTATACGGCGGGAATGCGGAGGCAGAGCTTTTTATGACCGAATATAAGCACCCGCCGATTAAATACACTCCGAAATTCGGTAGCGCGGAAATTTGCAAAATTGCAGAAGCGGCTGTTGAAACATTCCGTCAGGGCAGTGTTGATTTGTTTATGGACTGCCCTTCGCGTGAGCGCGCCGGTTGGCTTTGCGACAGCTTTTTTTCGGGAAGAACCGAATATCTGCTTTGCGGTGAAACTTCGGTTGAACACGACTTTTTGGAAAATTTCCTTTGTGAAGAAAATTATGTTAACATTCCCGACGGCATGATTCCGATGTGCTACCCTGCGGATCATACGCCGAATTCCTTTATACCTAATTGGGCCATGTGGCTGTTTTTGGAGCTGCGCGAATATCTTGACCGTTCGGGAGACCGTGAGCTGGTTGAACGGTTCAGGGCAAAGGCTTTCGGGCTCCTTAAATACTTCAGCCGCTTTGAAAACAGCGACGGTCTGCTTGAGAATCTTGAAAGCTGGGTCTTTGTGGAATGGTCGCGGGCGAACGATTTGACCGACGGGGTTAATTACCCCTCCAATATGCTTTATTCCGCAATGCTTTCGGCAATTTCAGAGCTATATGATATACCCGAGCTTTCCAAAAAAGCCGAAAAAATACGCGAGACCGTTTACTGCCAATCATTTGACGGTAAATTTTTTCGTGACCATGCCGTTCGTGAAAACGGAATACTTAAGGCGGAGCCCGACTCAACGGAGGTGTGCCAGTATTACGCTTTCTTTTTCGGAGTTGCGTCGCCCGAGCGCAACGGCGAGCTTTTTGAAACGTTGCTTCATAAATTCGGCCCCGCGCGAAAACACGATACCGAATATCCCGAAATTGCACCTGCAAACGCATTTATAGGCAATTATCTCCGTTTGGAAATTTTAATGAGGGCAGGCTTTAAGGAGAAAGCTCTTAAAAATATTGTCGGATTTTTCGGCTATATGGCAAACAAAACCGGAACGCTTTGGGAAAACATCGACACCAGTGCCAGTTGCAATCATTGCTTCGCTTCTTATGTTATCTGCTGGCTTGAAAAACTGAAGAATACTATTTAATTCAAATTGCCTCGGCAATTTAAAAAGGCATAAAAAACCTGAATGTATTTAGTAACGGTGCGTCCGGTGTGCTGTTTAAAGCAGACTTTAAGCTTGCTTGGGCTCATATGGGCAATATTTGCAAGGCAACATTTATTATAGAGCCTTTTTATTCTCTGTAAACATCTATTGTAAACCTACATCAGCACAGGAAAAATTAATAAATGAGGATTGATTATTGTCTTTGATTCGTACATAATACAGTTTAGGAAAGAAGCCTTCATTATGTTGACGAGAAAACAAATAGTACAAATTGTAAAATACTTGCTTAAGCGTTATGACGCGGATTATGCGCTCTTTTTCGGTTCGTATGCCCGCGGTGAAGAAACACCCGAATCGGATATTGATATTATAGTATTCGGCAAAGACGGCTTTAAAAAGACCGATATATTTGCATTTGCCGAGGAATTGAGAACTGCAACCGGTAAAGATGTTGACGCGTTTGGGATTTGTGAGGTCAACAGTGACTCCGAATATTACAGAAATGCAGTTAATGAGGGGATTAAGATTGCATGAAGACTTCTGATACCGAAAGACTTTAAAAAATAATTTCAACATGGGAATCGTTAAAGCTTCAAATTAAAAACCGTTCAATCACAAAGGAAATGCTGCTGACGGATGAATTTTCACAACGGGCAGTTACAACGCTTCTTTATAATATCGGTGAACAGGTATATAAATTAAGTCCCGAATTTAAGTTGGAGCATCCGGAAATAATTTGGAACATTGTTTCGGGGTTACGGCATAGATTGGTTCATGATTACGACGGAGTTAATCGGTCTCTAATCGCCTGAGTGGTTTTCGGTGAAATGGATCAGTTTATTGATTCTAAAAAACTTATTTGACAAAAGCGGATTAAACGGTGTAAGGCGCACTGTTTAATCTGCTTTTTTGTTGACAAAGCAATTTCATACAATTATAATAGAAGTAACAAAATACGAGAAGTTACAGAGGAATAAGAATGAACATTGCGGCATATTGCAGGGTGTCAACCGAAAAGGAAGATCAGCTTAATTCGCTTGAAGCACAAAAGAAGTTTTTTGCGGATTATACTGCCGGAACAGGGGACAACCTTGTAAGACTTTATGCGGACGAGGGGCTTTCGGGCACCAAAATCAAAAACCGCAGGGAATTTTTAAAAATGATGTCCGACGCAGAAATGCATTTATTTGATATGGTTGTTGTTAAGGATATTTCCCGTTTTGCGAGAAATACCGTTGACCTGCTCCAAAATATCAGGAAATTAAAGGCGCTCGGAATTGAAACTCAGTTTTTAACCGCAAATATGACAAGCATGGGAAACAGTGAATTTGTGCTTACAATATTCGGAGCACTGGCGCAGGAGGAAAGTGCGAATACCTCAAAGCGTGTTAAATTCGGTAAAAAAATCAACGCTGAAAAAGGCAAAGTGCCGAATTTAGTGTTCGGCTATGATAAAATACCGGGGGACTATTTTAATCTTGCAATTAACGAGCAGGAGGCTTTGGTAATAAAACAAATATATGACCTTTATATAAATTACGGGTGCGGCGCTGCGAAAATTGCTAATGTACTTAACGAAAACGGCATTAAAACCAAAAGGAACTGCCGCTGGAGCCAAAACGCCGTATGCCGCATACTTACAAATGAACTGTATACCGGAAAGGTAATAAACGGCAAGGAAGAGGTTGAGGATTTTTTAACCGGCAAACGTGCCGAGCGGGACGAAACCGAGTGGATAGTAACCGAAAAGCCGGAGCTTAAAATTATAGAACCGGAGCTTTACGAACAGGTGCGGCAGATTATGAGCGAGCGTAACAAGCGCTTTAAAACAGATAATGTTAAGCAAAGCAATAAGCATTTGTTTTCAACCCTTATAAAATGCAAGGAGTGCGGCTGGTCATTTAGACGGAGTGTGCGTAAATATAAAAACACATATATTAAGTGGGTATGCTCCGGTCATAACGGCAGGGGGGCAGACAGCTGCCCGAACGCCGTAACGGTTGATGAAAATGAACTTATAGAGGTTTTGCAGAATTATTTTGCCGAATTACTTTCAAACAGAAAAAATGTTGTTAAATATGTTGTGAATGAATTTCGGCGTGTGTATAAGGCAAAGGATGAAAATATCTCTTATGAAAAAGAGCTTAAAGCCAAAATTGCAAAGCTTGAAAACACGAGGCAAAAATATATAGACTTATATACCGACGATATTATAACAAGAGCCGAAATGAATGAAAAAATAGGCGGCAGTAAAAAAGAACTGGAAAGACTTCAAAACGAGCTTAAAGCAGTATCGTATCATCTTACAAAGGAAGAGCAGTTAGAGGGCATATTAAACAATACCTTTAAGGAAATTGAGGATATAACAGATGTCAGAAATATGACAAACGCCCAGCTGAAAAAAATCGTTCAGAAAATCGAGGTTGATAAGGACGGGAATGTGGATATATATTTGCGCTTATTCGGCGAGCTTGGCTTGGATCAAAGCGTTCTAATATATGACAGCCGTACATAAAGATGTAACCGAAAGGTTAAGACATGAAAACCCGCAATTATACAGGCAGGTAAAGCAGGTTCTTGAAAAAAACAAACAGGAAAGGCATATTCGCGGCGGTATGGCGACAAAAAGAAAGTATATGGCAAACACCGATAAATAAGCAGTAAGTTTTAAAGCCTCTTTGTTTAAAAAAGAGGCTTATTTTATGCGCTTTTTCTATTGTTTCCATCAGTTTTGTAAGTGTTGATATATCGGTTAAAAAATACGCTTTTAAAATTTTAAGTCAGATAGGGGCATTAATTGCTAAATATTGGAAAAAATGAGTATATGTGAGGAAAAGTGCAAAAAACAGAGATTTTTGGAGTTTTATAAATCGGAGCATAATTTTTGCAATAAAAATGTCGAAAAAATGCAAATATTACTTGACATTTTAATGTTTTCATAGTATATTCAATACTTAGTTAGCATCTGTTTAGTGCTGACTCAGATTTTATGCCGTAGTTTCGGGTCAGAGGACTTTGGAAAACTATGAAAAACCCTTTGTTCAGGGCATATTACGAAGAGTCGGCGTGTACCGAAAGGGAATTTTTTGAACAAAGGGGGATGCTTTATGGAAAAAGAAAATATTGTAGAGCTTAAAAACGTATCGGTCGCATTTGACGGGGAACAGGTTCTGGACGGGCTTGACCTTGAAATACGGGATAAGGAGTTTATAACGCTGTTGGGACCTTCCGGCTGCGGCAAAACCACGACTCTCCGATTAATTGCGGGTTTTCTTGAACCTGACAGCGGCGATATTCTGTTTGAGGGCAAAAAAATAAATGGTGTTCCGGCGTACAAACGTCAGGTTAACACCATTTTTCAGCGTTACGCGCTGTTTCCGCACCTTAATGTTTATGAAAACATTGCGTTCGGTTTGCGTATTAAAAAGCTTCCCGAAAAGGATATTAAAGAAAAGGTTGCCGAAATGCTGCGCCTTGTTAACCTTACCGGGCTTGAAAGGCGCCACGTTGATACGCTTTCGGGAGGTCAGCAGCAGCGCGTTGCAATCGCGCGCGCCATAGCAAACCATCCGAAGGTTCTGCTGCTTGACGAACCGCTTGCCGCGCTTGATTTGAAGCTTCGCAAGGATATGCAGAAGGAGCTTAAAAAAATTCAGCAGCAGCTGGGAATAACCTTTGTGTTTGTAACGCACGACCAGGAAGAGGCGCTTACCATGTCCGACCGTGTAATTGTTATGGACGGGGGCAAAATTCAACAGGTGGGCACACCCAAGGATATTTATAACGAGCCACAGAACGCTTTTGTGGCTGATTTTATAGGCGAATCCAATATTGTTGACGGCGTTATGAAACGTGACTTATATGTTGAGTTTTCGGGCGCCGGTTTCAACTGCCTTGATAAGGGTTTTGACGAAAACGAGGCGGTGGACGTGGTGGTTCGCCCCGAGGACGTGGATATAGTCGCTCCCGAAAAAGGTATGCTTAAAGGCGTTGTTACGTCTGTGGCATTTCTTGGAGTACATTACGAAATAATAGTGGATATAGGCGGCTTTAAATGGATGATACAAACCACGGACGAGCATTTCACAGGCGATAACGTGGGGCTTTATATAGAGCCGGACGCAATTCACATAATGAAAAAATCAAAGTATTCGGGGCTTTACGGCGATTATTCCTCTTACAGTGAGGAAATAGACCACCTCTCTGATGTAACGGAGGAGGAATAGGCTGTGAAAAAAGGGACATTCGGAAACAAGCTGGTAGCCTCGCCTTATATTGTGTGGTCGGCAATATTTATTGTGGTGCCGCTTGTAATTATGTTTTACTTTGCCCTGACCGACCAAAACGGTGTTTTCACTCTCTCGAATCTGGGCGCTATCGGACAGTACAAAAAGGCCTTCGGCATATCCATACTTTACGCTGTGATTTCAACCGCCGTAACGCTTTTGCTTGCCTATCCTATGGCATTTTTTATGACGAAGCTTAAGGTTTCATCGCAGCGTATGCTGTTTATGATAGTTATGATTCCTATGTGGATGAACTTTCTTATCCGCACTTATTCGTGGATAACAATTCTTGCAAATACGGGACTTATAAACACATTTTTAAAAAATATAGGCTTAAAACCGCTAAAGCTTATAAACACGCCGGGAGCGGTAATTCTCGGAATGGTTTACGATTTTATTCCTTATATGATACTGCCTATTTATTCGGTAATGTCGAAGCTTGATAAATCGCTTTTGGAAGCGGCCGAGGACCTTGGTTCGGATTCGTTTACAAAGTTTAAGAGGGTTATATTTCCCCTTACAAGACCGGGAGTTATTTCGGGTATTACAATGGTGTTTGTGCCGTCGGTCAGCACATTTTATATATCGCAAAAGCTGGGTGGAAACAAAACAATGCTTATAGGCGATGCCATTGAGTACTTTTTCAATTTAGGTCCTGCTTATTATAACGTTGCCTCGGCAATTTCGCTTGTGCTTATGGTTATGATTTTGATCTGCCTGTTTGTAATGAACAGGTTCTCTGACGGCGAGGACGGGGGTGTGTTGATGTGAAAATACTCTCACGTATATATGTGGCGCTTATAATTCTTTTTCTTTACGCGCCGGTTGCGGTTATGATCATCTTTTCGTTTAATTCATCGCGCAGCGTTTGGGTTATGGACGGATTTTCAACACGCTGGTACGAGGGTCTGCTTTCAAATACGGCAATGATGACCGCCCTTGAACATACGGTAATAATAGCCGTGCTCTCGGCAGTTATATCAACGGTGCTGGGTACGGCGGCAGCCGTCGGGATAACGGCGATAAGAAATAAGATTTCCAAAAAAATAGTTATGTCGGTAACACAGATACCTATGATGAATGCCGACATTGTAACGGGCATTTCGCTTATGCTGCTGTTCATTTTTGCGGGCAAGCTTTTGGGGCTTAACGAATCGTTGGGCTTTGTAACGGTGCTGACAGCTCACATAACGTTCAACCTGCCTTATGTTATTCTTTCGGTTATCCCGCGGCTCAACGGAACCGATCCCCATTTGCCGGAGGCTGCAATGGACCTTGGCTGTACGCCGTTTAAGGCATTTTTTAAGGTTGTGCTGCCCTCAATTTCAACCGGCATTGTAACGGGCTTTATAATGGCGTTTACGCTGTCGCTTGACGATTTTGTTATAAGTTATTTCACCTGCGGGCATTATCAGACGCTGCCCATACTGATCTACACTATGACCAAAAAAACCGTTACGCCGGACACATACGCGCTTTCCACCCTTATTTTTATAACGGTGTTTGTGCTGTTAATACTTTATAATGTACTTCAGTCAAAATCGGAGAAAAAGGCATTAAATAAAACATTTGCGGAACAATAGTTTCGGCTTTCGGGAAAGGATTTGGATAAATGAAAAAAACAGTTGCCTTAATAATAACGCTTGTAATAACACTTTCAGCCGCTCTTACCGGGTGCGGATATAAATATAAGGAGATAAACCTACGCGCATCGTTCGACCAAAGCCTTAAGGGAACTACCCTGACGGTGTATAACTGGGGCGAATATATTTCCGACGGCGAGGATGACTCTATGGATGTTAACAAAGAGTTTGAAAAGCTTACGGGAATAAAGGTTAAATATCTTAATTATGTCAGCAATGAAACTATGTATTCTCAGCTTAAAAGCGGCGGCGTTAATTATGATGTGATAATCCCGTCGGACTATATGATCGAACGTCTTAAAGATGAGGATATGCTTCAGAAAATAGATATTTCGAAAATATCCAATTACGACCTTATAGACGAAAAATACAAGGGACTTTTCTTTGATGAGAATGAAGAGTACAGCGTGCCTTACAATGTAGGTATGGTCGGTATAATATATAACGAAGAGCTTACGGGAAAAAGCATTGAACATTCCTGGGAAGTGCTCTGGGACAAGAAATACAAGGATATGGCGCTTAATTTTGATAATTCGCGCGACGCATTTATGACCGCTCAGATGATTTTGGGGCAGGACCTGAACACCGAGAACAAGGCGGATTGGGACGCGGCGGCGGATCTGCTTAAAAAGGGAAAGAAAAATCTTCAGTCGTACGTTATGGATGAGATTTTCAGCAAAATGGAAACGGGTGAAGCGTCTGTCGCGCCGTATTATGCCGGCGACTACCTGACAATGCTTGAAAGCAACAAAAACCTTAAGTTCTTCTACCCGGAAGAGGGTACAAATATATTTGTTGACTCCGTTTGTGTGCCTAAAAACGCCAAGAACGTTAAAGCGGCGCTTATGTATATTAACTTTTTGCTTGAGCCCGATGTTGCCACCGCAAACGCGGAGTATCTCGGCTATGCTTCGCCGAATACCGCGGTTGTTAATAATAAGGATTACTGCTATTATCAGAATAAGATACTGTACCCCGATGAAAAGGATATGCCTAAGGTGCAGTATTACCACGACATAAATAGCGATATCAGAAGCTATTACGAAACATTGTGGAGCGAAATAAAACTTTATTGACGGTTGTTCTTAAAATTGTTGGGGCAATATGAAAAAAGTACTTGATTTTTTATGCCCGATGTGGTATCATCAATATGTTATCGAGATTGAGAGGGGTGACAAAGATGAAGGAAGGTATTCATCCGCAGTATGAAAAGGTTACTATAAAGTGCGCTTGCGGCGCGGAGTTCGAGACACGCTCTACTAAAAAGGATATCCGTTTGGATATTTGTTCTAAATGTCATCCGTTTTTTACCGGTAAACAGAAACTGGTAGACACCGGCGGTCGCGTAGACAGATTTAAAAAGCGTTTCAATATGGATTAATATGGCCTTTTACTCCGCAGTTATTTTAACTGCGGATTTTTTTAAATTTATAAGGGGGCGGTGAAAACGGAGAGCTATGTTACCGTTTCGGGAAAATCGGTTGCCGAGTATACCGAAAAACGTTCACGCTTTATTGCGGCTGTTTGCCATTGCGAAACCGAAGAGGAAGCCGTAAGCTTTATAAACGCGGTGCGCGCAAAGCACCGTGACGCACGCCATAACTGCTACGCATATTCCGTTTTAAACGGCACTCTTAAGCGCTTTTCGGACGACGGTGAGCCGCACGGCACCGCAGGAAAGCCTATGCTTGATATTATAGACGGCGAGGGGCTTTGTAATGTGTGCGCGGTTGTTACAAGATATTTCGGCGGCGTGCTGCTCGGTACGGGCGGACTTGTGCGTGCTTACTCAAAGTCTTTGAAGGACGCGGCGGCAGCAGCGGAACGCGCTGTTATGACTCCCTGCACTGTGTTTTCCTGCTTTTGCGACTATACGGATTCGGCGCGGCTTTTAAAACTAGTGTCCGACGCGGGCGGAACAGTTGAAAACACGGAATACACCGATAAGGTTAAACTGACATTTTTTATAGAGAAGAGCAAAAGTCGTGAATTTTTGCTTAAGCTTAAAGAAATATTTTGCGCGCGGATAACCGCGGAGGAAATAAAAACGGAATTAAAGCCGGCAGGTGAAATATGAGTAAAATTAAAAAATGTATTTTATTCCTTGCTGTTTTTGCGGCAATATGCGCCGCGGCGGCGGTTTCTTTGAATTTTTACATTATAAAAAGCACCGAAAAGGGCATTTTTACGGAAGATGCGCTCGGAGATACTTCGGAAGCAGACTGTATTTTAATTTTAGGCGCGGGTGTGCGAAACGGAAAACCGACGCCTATGCTGCGCGACAGACTGCTTACCGGCATAGAACTTTATAAAAACGGTGCGGCAAAGAAAATAATTATGAGCGGCGACCACGGAAGTTCGGATTATGACGAGGTTAATATAATGCGGCGGTTTGCTCTTGAAAACGGAGTGCGTGAAGAAGATATATTTATGGATCACGCGGGTTTTTCAACCTATGACAGTGTTTACCGCGCAAAAAATATATTTGAAGCCGAAAACATAATAATAGTAAGTCAAGAATACCACCTTTACCGTGCGCTTTACATTGCAAAGTGCCTTAAAGTGACGGCTGTCGGCGTATCTGCCGACCGGAATTCCTACGGCGGTCAGCTTAAAAGGGAACTCAGAGAGGTTCTCGCAAGGGATAAGGATTTTTTTAAATGCATATTTAAGCCCGACTCCAAATATCTCGGGGATAAAATATCAATTTCGGGCGACGGAAGAGCAACAATTTAAAGAAAGTTTAAAAAAATAGAGGTTTTTTTGCATTTTTGTGTAATATAATAGTTGAAGGACAGGGGGCGGCAGAATTGAACGTAAGGGAAACAAGCGAACAGAACGAAAGACTTATTTTGTGCAATCGCGCAATGTTCTGCACCGAAACCGCCGGGCGTAAAAAACCCGAAAAGGACTGCGAACTCCGCACCTGCTATCAGCGCGACCGCGACCGCATTATTCACTGCAAGGCGTTCAGGCGCTTAAAGCATAAAACGCAGGTGTTTTTGTCGCCCGAGTCCGACCACTACCGCACACGGCTTACCCACACACTTGAGGTGGCGCAGATAGCGCGTACGATAGCGCGCGCATTAAGGCTTAACGAGGACCTGACCGAGGCGATAGCTCTGGGGCACGACCTCGGACATACACCGTTCGGCCATGCGGGAGAACGGGCGCTGAGCGAGCTTACGGGCAATTTTACGCACTATGAGCAGAGCGTGAGGGTGTGCGAAAAAATCGAAAAAAACGGCAACGGGCTTAACCTTACCGCTGAGGTGCTGGACGGAATACTTCACCACACCATGGGTGAGGAGGCGCACACGCTTGAGGGCAGAATAGTACGTATGGCGGACAGGGTGGCATATATTAACCACGATATTGACGATGCCGTGCGAGCCGGCGTAATATCAGAAAACGATATTCCGCGCGATATCGCAAAGGCACTGGGAAATTCCAAGAGCGAGAGAATAAGCACGCTGGTAACATCAATTGTAGGGAACAGCACCGATACCATTGAAATGGATGCTGAAACCGCAAAGTACTACAATATGTTACATAGCTTCCTGTTTGAGAGCGTTTATAAAAACCCGGTTGCAAAATCGGAGGAAACAAAGGTTTTAGGCATTGTTGAGGGGCTTTTTAAGTATTTTAAGGACAACCCCGAAAAAATGTCCGACGAATATTTGAGAATTGCCGAGGCGGACGGAAAGGAACGCGCCGTTACCGATTACATTGCCGGTATGACCGACCATTACGCTGTTACGGTGTTTACGGATATTTATATACCAAAAGCGTGGAGCATATAAAAAATAAAGGGGGGCGGTTTTGTGATTCCCGAGGACGTAATTAATGAAATAAAATACCGAAATGACATTGAGACCGCCGTTTCACAGTATGTTAAGCTTAAAAGACGCGGCAAAAATTTGGTGGGGCTATGCCCGTTTCACAGTGAAAAAACCCCGTCGTTTACCGTGTATCCCGAAAACGGGTCGTTTTACTGCTTCGGCTGCGGCGCGGGGGGAGATGTCTTTACCTTTACGGGGCTTATTGAAAATCTTGATTATATCGAGTCGGTAAAGCTGCTTGCAGAGCGTTCGGGCGTAACGCTGCCGCAGGACGGGTATGACGATTCAATGCAGCGGCTTAAAAACACGGTGTACGATATAAACCGTGACACAGCAAGATTTTTCCACTCTTACCTTATGTCGCAGGAGGGGAAATGGGCGCTTGATTATCTGCTGGGGCGAGGTCTTACACTTAAAACCGTGAAGCACTTCGGACTGGGCGCCGCGCCCGACAGTTGGGACAGTCTTATAAAACATTTAAAATCAAAGGGATATTCCGAGAGCGATATGACGGCGGCGAACGTTGTCGGTAAAAATCAGCGCGGAGGTATTTATGACCGCTTCAGAAAGCGGGTTATGTTCCCGATAATAAATATACGCGGAAATATCATCGGTTTTAGCGGCAGGGCAATGCCCGGTGAGGACAAGCAGGGCGCCAAATACGTCAACACCTCGGATACGCCCGTCTATAAGAAAAGCGCAAATCTTTTCGGAATGAATTTTGCAAAAAATTCCTGCTCGGAAAGGGTAATACTGGTTGAAGGAAATATGGACGTTATCTCTCTTCACCAGGCAGGCTTTACAAACACCGTAGCGCCGCTGGGAACGGCGTTTACACTTGAACAGGCAAATTTGCTTGCAAGGTACACAAAGGAAATAGTGCTTATGCTGGACGCCGACGCCGCGGGGCAAAAAGCGGTAAGGCGCGCCTCGGAACTGCTTGAAAACACAGGGCTTAAGACAAAGGTTGTGGTTGTGCCTGACGGTAAAGACCCCGATGAATACATAAAGAAAAACGGTGCGGAGCGTTTTGCGGCACTACTTGACGGAGCGGTGAGCGATATTGAATACAAGCTTCTCTCTGCTGCGAACGGAATTGATACCGTAAGCGACGACGGTAAGCTTAAATACCTTGCCGCCGCGGCGGAAATTATTGCCGGTACGGACGATGTTATGGCAAGGGATGTGTATATCGGCAAGCTGTGTGAAAAGTACGGTGTGTCCCGCACGGCGCTTACCGCAAAAATTGAGGAAATACGGAAGAAAAACAAAAAACAGAGCCGACAAAAGGAAATAACCGATGTTATAAGACCTAAATTTACAAGGGATGACATTAACCCCGAAAGGCGGCGTTCGCCCAAGGCGGTTTCGGCTGAAGAAACGCTTATTGCGGTGCTTTTAAAACATCCCGATTTCTGTGAGCGCACAGCGCGTGAACTGCCGCCCGAAAAAATGGTAACGACCCTTAACAGGCGTATTTATGAAATATTAATTGATAATGTTTTAAAGGGCAGAGCACCGGATATTTCCCTTTTTGCCGAGAAATTTCTCCCGGCGGAGATAGGATACATAGTTTCGCTGCAAAACAGCGAAAAAGCTGGTATCAACCCGGAAATTGTATTAAAGGATTGTATAAAGGTAATATTAGAAGAGGATATACTGTCGGCCGCGGCGGACAGTATTAACGGTACGGTTGAGGACTGGGCGGAAAACCTTAAAAGTATTATCGAAGAAAAGCAAAGGAGAACAACATAATGGAACATAATAATAATCTTAAGGAAAAGGATATTAAAAAGAACGGGGAAGAAGCGCAGTATGATGATGAAAGGAATCTTTCGATAGACGATATAGAAAACGCTCCCGATAACCCGGAAGAGCTTTTCTCCGAGCCGCCCACCCTTGATATTGATTTTGACGAAGAACCGACCGACGACGAGCTTAAGCTTGAGGAAATGGATATTGACTTGCTTAATGATGATTTAAGCATTGAAAATATGAATCTTGACGACCCGGTTAAAATTTACCTGCGCGAGATAGGCAGAGTGCCGCTTTTGTCCTCGGAAGAGGAGCTGGAGCTTGCCGTTAAAATATCCGAGGGTGACGAAAAGGCAAAACAACGCCTTACCGAGGCTAATCTTCGGCTTGTTGTCAGCATTGCTAAAAAGTATGTCGGCAGGGGAATGTATTTCCTTGACCTTATTCAAGAGGGCAATGTGGGTCTTATAAAGGCGGTCGATAAGTTTGACTACCAAAAGGGCTTTAAATTTTCAACCTATGCCACGTGGTGGATACGTCAGGCAATAACGCGCGCAATTGCCGATCAGGCAAGAACCATACGTATACCTGTCCATATGGTGGAAACCATTAACAGGCTTAAAAAGGTGCAAAGCCAGCTGCTGCACGAAAACGGCGTTGAACCCAGTGAGGAGCTTATTGCCGAAAAAATGGATCTCCCGGTTGAGCGTGTGCGCGAAATAATGCGTGTGGCACAGGAACCCGTTTCAATGGAAACGCCGATAGGACCTGAGGAGGATTCGCGCCTTATGGACTTTATACGCGACGAGGACGCGCTCGCTCCCGACGATGCCGCGCTTAAAACAATTACAAACGAGGATATTGACGGCGTGCTTAAAACCCTTACCCCAAGGGAAGAATCGGTTATAAGACTGCGCTTCGGCTTGCAGGACGGCCGCTGCCACACGCTTGAAGAAGTGGGAACGGAGTTTAACGTTACAAGAGAGCGTATCCGTCAGATTGAGGCAAAGGCATTAAGAAAGCTGCGCCACCCGGTTCGCAGTAATAAATTTAAGGACAGATAACAAAAGGGGAATAAAGACGATGAAATATTCATATAAAACTAAGGGCGTATGTTCAAGGGGAATAGAAATTGAGGTTGAGGACGGAGTTGTAAAAAACGTAAAGTTTGACGGCGGATGCTCCGGTAATACTCAGGGTGTGGCAAACCTTGTTAAGGGAATGAAGGTTGACGATGTTATAGACAGGCTTTCGTCAATAAAGTGCGGATTCAAAAATACCTCATGCCCGGCACAGCTGGCACAGGCTTTAAGCGAAATAAAGAACGGACAGGGCAACTAAAAGAAAAGGGTTGATATTTTGTTACCGGACAGCGATATAAAAATTGCCGGCAGCAGACCGTCGGCGGAAATAAGAAAAAAGGCTGAAGTACGGGACGAAACACCCGAGCTTTCAAAAGAAAAAATAAAAGCCGCTGAGGAACTGGGGCGGACTGTTGCAGAGAAGTACCTAAACGACGCGGGGAAATTTTCTGCGGATGATAACGCGGAAGATTTTGAAATGTCAATACAGCGCAGGCTTTTGCTTTCGTTTGCGGCAACCGTCGGGTTTGAGCAGTATTGCCCGGACGATGCTCTGTGCGGAATAGCGCAAAAGGGCTTTCTTGACACGGTTAAAAAGGCGGCGCCCGACGTTTATAAAACATCGGGCGATACAGGCGCTTTCTCGTTCTATTATCTGGCTTACAGGCGCGGCGGCGAGGTTGACAGGCGGATAGGACAGACATTCGCTATGCTCTGCTCTCATGACGGCGACCCTATTTATCAGGAACTCGGCGAGGCTCTTTACTGCTGGTTTTTATCCTTTGTGAAAAGGTCCGCCGCTGCGGCTTTTGGGACTTAGTATCTAGCCAAACGAAAATAATCCGAATCCGCCCAAAACGGCATATTTTCGGCGCATTTTCACTTGTCGTCTTTATAAGGCGAAAGCCTTATCGCATCCTCCGCGTAAAAATCCACACGAAAATCGCGCTCGTTTTGGGGTGCAGTTTTTTTGCAGAGCGAGGCACAAAACGCAGTTAATCCTAACGGATTAACGAGTATTTTAACGCGGCAATGCGGAAAATCCGCACTCAAAAAACGGGATCGGATTATTCTCGCTTGCCTAGCCAAACGAAAATAATCCGAATTCAAAGCGGGGCAACTGCAAGCATTGTTATGCTTGCAGTTGCCCCGCTTTTTTTAGAATTTAATCCGATTGCTTTCCGTCGTTTAGGCTTACCTCGGGCAGTCCCGCAACAGAGGTTAAAACCGACAGTATTCCCGCAAGCAACGAAGCCGATATAACCATTTTCCAGTTAACCGAATTCATTGCGGCGCAGGTTCCTATTGTGGCGGCTGCGGTCTGAGCTACTGTTTTAACAGCGCGGATTATTGCCGCCTTTATCCAAATTTTAAATTTTCCCGACATTTAATTTCACCGTCCTTGCCTAGTTTATATAAATTTTAATTCCGTCAATTTCCTCGCCCAATATTCCGGCATACCCGTTTTTGGAATTTCTGTCGTCAAATCCGTTTACAAAGGGCAGCCAGCGGGCTTTACGGCGAAGGTGTACGGCATAATTAAGATTTTTGCCCGTGTCGGTACGCATCATTATTCCGTCGATGGGCTTGTTGAAAAGCCCGGCATAGTCTTCACGGTTTTTAACCTCGGGCAGCCAGCTGCCGCCCTTTAAGTGAACCTTATAAAAAATATTTCCGAACGTAAGCCTTGCGAAAACGGCGCACACATCGTGTCCGTAAAGCCCCGCGTAATCGGAAAGGTCCGTGACCTCGGGCAGCCATTTGTTTTTAACGTCGTCCCATACCTGATATATTACCGATATTTTTTCCTCGGCTTGTTCAGGCTTTGCAGGTCTTGGTATTTCCGCAAAGGCAATGTTCATATCAACCCTGCCGTTAATGCCGTCAACACTGCCTGAGGATGTGTGCTGCCAGAACATATAATCGCCGTTATACGTAGGCTCACTGCTGTACTGTGCCAGCCAGCGCGGCTTTTTGTTGTACCATCCGTCGGTAAGACGGGTGCGGTGCCAGTTAAGATTTGCGTAGATCCCGGCGGTAAGACCCGCCTTTTCAATTTCCTCACAAAAGGTTCTTGCAATTTCCAAAATTGTTTCATTGCTTTGCTTGCCTGTTGTAGCGGCGTCCTCCAAATCCAGAAAGATCGGAAGTGCGGGATTTTCTTTAACCAGCCTTAAAACATGCTTTGCCTCGGACTGCGCCATTTCGGTGTTAAGTGCATAACTGTAAAGATACACACCGTAGGGGATACCTGTTCTTGCACATTCAGAAGCATTGCGTGAAAACTGCACGTCGTCCTGAGAGGGTATGTCCGAACCGTAACCGCAGCGGAGTATTGCAAACTCCACGCCGCAGGCTTTAACCTTATCCCAGTCGATCACCCCCTGATGTGAGGAAACGTCAATTCCTCTTGCCTTAATTTCTTTCATTTTTCTCATTCCTTTCAAAGGTTTCCGATATTATAACCCCGAATTTATTATAAACGAGGAAACCGCCCCCGCAATAATGCCTATAATGCCGGTTATAATACATTTTATGACGGTGCGCCTGTAAAGTTGCATTTCCTCTGCCGGCGCCCTTTCCACGCATACAAGCCTTTTTGAAATATCGTCCACCTTAACGGCGGTGCTTTTTGTCTGCTCGGCAAGCTTTTCAACGGCGCTTGTAAGCCTCCTTATGTCCTTGACCTCGCCTTTAATTTCGTCCAGCTGGTGGAAAATGTTTTTATCCTCAGCCTCAAGCCGCGCAATGCGCTCGTTAACATTATCGTCCATTTCATTTTCTCCTGCCGACCCTTACAATTGCAGTATAGCAAATATCTGCCCGACATTCACCGACATCTCGGGCGTGACGGGTTCTGACGTTAATCCGAAAGGCTTAACCCCTTGTAATATGTCGCAAGTATTTCCTTGTATGTGCTGCCTTGTTTTGCCATATAATCGGCGCCGAACTGGCTCATACCCACCCCGTGACCGTAACCGCGCACCGTGAAAACAAAATTGCCGTTATTAAGCGTGATATCGAAATTTAAGGAACGCAGGTCGAAAGCGCTTCTTATTTCTCCGCCGGAAATTTCTTTTCCGCAAATGCAAACAGTTTTTACCGCTCCGGTATCGGTGCGCTTAATTTCGCCTATGTATTTTTCCTTACTGCCGGAAAATGTGCATTTTCCCGCAAGCTTTTTGCAAAAATCCTCGCCCGAAACCGTTACGGAGGACAGATAGTTCGGCGCCAATTTATCGTACGGACTGGCAACGCTTTTAAGATACGGCAAATCTTTGCCCCAAACATCGCGGCACGCGTTTGTCATACCGGACGATACGGCGTGGTACACGGTAAGCGCCGGTTCGCCGTTGTAGGTCAGAAGCTGACCTTTTGTGTCGGCAACGGCTTTTTTGATTTTTTCGGTGTATACATCCGCCTTGTCGCCCCAGCGCTTTTTAAGCTCCTCTGCCGCGGCAAAGCTTTGGTCTGTTTTCGGATCGGTGGTAATGTCATAATCCTTTTTGTCGCTCTCAAGCCTTCTGCGGCAGGCAAAGGTATACGCCGCAACGGCTTGCGCCTTCAGCGCCTCGTATTCGTAAAGCGCGGGCATTTCGGCAGCTACCACGCCGAAAATATAATCTTCGGCGGAAATATTGCTTACGGTGTTTGTGTCACGGTTTAAAAGCCTGAAGGTGTCGCTTTGTGCGGGAATGTTATTAACCTTATTGATATTGGTTTTTGCCGATGCGCTTATAGCCGATGCCTTGTCCTTTTTGCCGCCGCCCATTACCGAAAGGGGCAGTACAAGCATAAAGCAGGCAAATATAAGGGCGCAGCAGAGTATTTTTTTCATTTCTATCTCCTTGACTTTTTTTGAGTATCGTTATAATATATGTATGTTATGTTTTGCTATTTAATGTTTGGAGAGTTGATGTTAATGAAATATAAAAAAATAACGCTGTTTTATTTTTTGGCATTGCCTGCCTGCGTGCTGATGCGTGTTTTACAGCTTTTTTTCACTGTGGATGTTAAAACCGGATTCTTTAAAAAGGAATACAGCGCTTACGGTTTGGCACTGCTCATTTTTATTGCGGCGGTTTGTGCGGTCTGCGCCTTTTTTTGCTTTACGGGACACAGAAATCCCGCCCGCCTGCCGCGCGTAAATCTGTTTCTTACGGCGGCGTCGCTGTCGGCGGCAATTTCAACCGGCATTGAGCTTTTCGGTGAAACCTTTGCGGGTACCGTTGCGGCTTGGCAAACCGCTCTGCTTTACATAACGGGTCTTGCGGCTGCGGTGTGGTTTATTCTGTACGGCGTGAGTGATATCGGCGGTATCAAGCTGCCGCCGCTCCTTTCCGTTCTGCCCGCGTTTTATCTTATTGTGCGTATAATCTGCACATTTACATCCGTCTCGTCCCTTGCCCTTATTTCCGATAACATTCTGCTTCTTGCGGCATATTGCACCGCGCTGTTATTCTTTTTATATATGGGCAGGACCTTTAATGATATTCAGGGCGACAACAATTTCCGCAAACTTATGGCTTCGGGAATGGCGTCGTCCATACTCTGCGTAACGCAGTCCGTTCCGCACTTTGCAATAAACATTGTTACATCGGGTGAGTATCTGCATACCTCCGTTATCGCCAACATTGCTCTTTTATGTCTGGGACTGTTTATTGCCGCGTTTACATTCAGCTATTTTTCGGCAAGGAACACGGAGGAATAAATAATGAGAATGAGAAAGAAAAAGCACCTTGACGAAAGGCTCGGTGCTGTATCGGATATACTTTTTGTCAGCAATATCGACCCGTCCGAAAGAAATTTCAACACTGCCGCCGAAACCGAGGAATATATCGACTTTGATTTGTGGTTTGCCCGCAGCGCCCCCGTGGTCATTGAGATAGGGTGCGGCAAGGGCGGTTTTGCCGCCGAATATGCGCTTAAACACCACGATGTTAACTATGTCGCCGTGGAAAAGGACGCAAACGTTATTGTTGCGGCGTGCGAAAACGCAAAAACTGCCGGTGCCGATAACATACGTTTCATAAAATGCAGCGCGGAATATCTGCCCAGATATATTAAGCCGCATACCGCCGAGAAACTGTTTTTAAATTTCAGCTGTCCGTTCCCAAAGAAAAAATATGCGTCGCATAGGCTTACGCACAGCCGTTTTCTCGGGATATATAAGCGTATTTTAAAACCCGACGCCGTAATTGAGCAGAAGACCGACAACGCTCCGTTTTTTGAATTTTCCGTTGAAAGCTTTACGGCAAACGGCTATGCGCTTAAAAACATCAGCCTGGATTTGCATAACGGCGGCTTTGAGGATAACATTGAAACCGAATATGAGCGCAGGTTTTCGGCTATGGGGCTGCCGATCTATCGGCTTGAGGCATATTTAAAGGAATGAATTTATGATAGATTTTCACATTGAAAAAATATATAACGACTGCCTTGCCTTCGGCACGGAGCTTGACGGGGTAAAAGCAGAACAACTGAACCTTTACGGTAATCTTTTGCTCCGCGGAAATGAAAAGATAAACCTTACCGCAATTACCGACCCCGAAGAGGTGCTGTATAAGCATTTTTATGATTGTCTGCTGTTTTTAAAACACATAAAACTGCCGCAAAACGCAGCGATTATCGACGTAGGCACGGGCGCGGGATTTCCCGGTATGGTGCTTAAAATTGCACGACCCGATTTAAACGTAACCCTTCTTGACAGCCTAAACAAGCGGCTTTTGTTTTTGAATGACGTTACGGAGCATCTGGGACTCAGCGGAGTTAAAACCGTTCATATGCGCGCGGAGGACGCGGGGAAGAGCCGCGAGCACCGCGAAAAATATGATGTTGCGTGTGCAAGGGCGGTGGCAAACCTGCCCGTACTTATGGAATACTGTGTTCCTCTTGTAAAGGTCGGCGGCACATTTGCGGCTATGAAAGGCCCTTCCGCCGGGGATGAAGCGGAAAATTCGCTTAACGCCGCAAAGCTTCTCGGAACAGGCAAACCCGATATTATATGCGAAACCTTAACGGGAAATGAGCAAAGAGCCTTTGTTTTGCTGAAAAAAATATCGCATACCCCGACAAAATACCCCAGAAAGCCCACGGATATATCAAAACAGCCGCTTTAACGCGGCTGTTTTTGTTGTTTTGGGGCGAATTTGCCCGACGTGTTTTTCTTTACAATTGAGTTCATCGGTAGTACAATTGTTAGCGTAACAGGGAGGGAACGCAGAATGTATATGCTATCGGACAAAAAGCTGATAATGTTAAAACCGAGCGAAATAACCGTAACGGACGGACAGCCGCGAAAAAGCTTTGATGAATATGAGCTTAAACAACTGACCGACAGCATACGCTCAAGCGGTATGATCCAGCCTATATCGGTGCGAAAGACTGAAAACGGATACATTCTTATTGCGGGCGAGAGAAGGCTCAGAGCTGCTGCGGCGGCGGGGCTTCGCCGAGTGCCGTGCGTTGTGCATAAAACGGACGAGGAAACCGCGGCGCTTTATTCAATTATTGAAAATATGCAGAGAAGCAGTCTTACGGTTTTTGAAGAGGCCGAGGGCATAAACCGCCTTATAAACGAATACGGTATGTCCCAATCGGAGGCGGCGGAAAGACTCGGTATAGCGCAGTCCACCCTGTCAAATAAATTAAGGCTTTTAAGGCTTGATGAGTCGGTAAAGGATCGCATAATTTCCGCCGGACTTACCGAACGCCACGCAAGAGCGCTGCTGAGGCTGCCCGATGATAAGCGCAACGAGGCGCTTGACAGGATAATTGCCGATGGGCTTACACTAAGACAAACCGAGGAATACATATTTGATATTTTAAATCCCGCGCAGGAACCCGATGATGCGCCGGACGAGCCTGTAAGAAAGGCGGTTATCGGCGATGTAAGGCTTTTTTCAAACAGCCTTTCAAAGCTTGTTACAACATTGCGTAATGCCGGGATAAACGCAAATTCGCGCAAATACGAAACCGATAATTATATTGAATTTAAGGTGCGTATTCCCAAAAATGCTCCCGCAAAGCATAATTGCACTCAGTTAAAAATCTGTTAAGCCGTGTTCGGCGTGCCTCCCCTGCGCGCAAAGCACCAAGCATAACGGTTTTTAAATACAGCGGCGGTCATCCGCCGCAACACCATATTCATCCCCATACGCAAAATGCCGAAGCGAGCAGCTTCGGCATTTTGTCATTTTACAAACCGACTTAAGCGCGGTTTCTTTTTGGTATATTGGTTGCTTGTGGGGTTAATTGCGGCTGAATAAGCGGCGCCGCAGTTTTGGCAGGCGTCTGTTCCCGCCTTGTTGACCGTGCCGCATTTAATACATTCCCAAGTGCCGCAGGCGGTTTCGCCACGGTATGCCGCCGGTACGGCAGACTCCGGCGAATTATAGGGATTTACTATATTCTCAAGCTCCTTGAGCTTTGTTCCGAGCCAAAAGGTCTCTTCGCTCAACCGCTCCGTTTCGTCAGTATTGCGTATTACGGAAAGGGTAAGGGCTATTTGAAGAATACAGATAAACCCCGCAAGAACAGCCGTAAAGGCATCGCTGCCGATAAGCATAAAAAAGATGAATACTCCGCTGATGATTTGCAGAAAAAGGAGAATGTAAAGCAGCTTTTTCATACAAATATCCCCTTACGCACTCAAATAATATTTTACAAGCGACTGCAAAAGCGTGTCGCGGTCAATCCTTCTTATAATGTTGCGCGCGTTGTTGTGGGTTGTAATATAAGTGGGATCCTCGGATAAAATATATCCTACTATCTGGTTTATCGGATTGTAGCCCTTTTCCTTAAGAGCGTCGTAGACAAGGGTTAGATTGTTTCTTATTTCCTGTTCTGTCTGGTCGCCTATTGAAAAGGTCATTGTTCTGTCATTCATAAATTACACCTCTCACAACTGTTTACACTTATTCTATACCTTTTTTTAAAAAAGTTCAAGCACTATTTTCTGAGTTCCGCGCCCGCGCTTTCAAGATTTTTAATAATTGACGTGTTGACCGCGTCGATCTCCTTATCGGAAAGCGTTGCGTCGGCAGACCTTAGCCATACGCTGTAAGCCACGCTCTTTTTGCCCTCGGGTATCTGCGAGCCGGAATACACATCAAAAAGCTCCAGTCTTTCAAGCAGTCTGCCTGCACCCTTGGTTATTGCCTTTTCAAGCGCACCTACGGGCAGATCCTTATCGCAGAGCATTGCAAAATCGCGCTCAACAGCGGGGAATTTCGGCAGCGGCTTGTAAACGGTTTTGCGCTTGTTTATGTTAAGCAGTACATCAAGCTTAATCTCCGCAACGTAAATGCGGCAGTCTATGCCGTACTCGGCGGCAACGGACGGGTGAACCTCGCCGAAAACGGCGGCAACGGTGTTATTAGCCTTAACAAGCGCCTGTCTGCCGGGGTGGAGATAAGGCTCTGCACTTCTTTCATACTGCGTATGAGCGCCGCAAAGCTTCATTACACCCTCTATTATACCCTTTAATGTAAAGAAATCCTCGTCCTTGCCGTAAATTCCCACCGACATTGTGGGTATCTCATCGGGCTGCTCGGTTAAGGGCAGCTGCTTTGCGACAAACCGCTTTGAAATTTCGTAAAATCTGCCGTCGGTTATTTTGCGGTTAATGTTGGTTGACAGCACCGAAAGCATACTTGTTGTAAGCTGTGTACGCATTGCGGAGTATTCGTCGCCGAGCGGATTTATAATTTTAATCTGTTTGCGGCGTTCGTCGTTTTCGTCTAACAGCAGGGTATCAATCGCGGAGGAGCTTATAAACGAATAGGTTGCAATTTCACGCGCTCCCGCGGCGGTCATAAAATCCTTTATTTTATCGCATTTTATGCGTTCGGGCAGTTTTTTTCCGCGTACCACGTCGCCGCGCATCGGCTTGCCTATAATGTGGCCGTAGCCGTAAATCCGCATAACCTCTTCCGCTAAATCGGCTCTTCCCTCAATGTCGTCACGAATAGACGGAACACGCACGGTAAGTTCTTTGCCGTTTGCGGTTGTGGGCAGGTGCAGACTGTTTAAAATGGAAATTATTTTTTCATCCGGCACATCAACGCCTATAAGCTCGGTTATTTTATCGGTTGTGACGTTTATAATTCTTTCCTCGGGAAGTCCGTTGTTAAGGTCAATCTCGCCGCTTATAATGTCGCCCGCATCAAGCTCGTAAATAAGCTGCAACGCACGTTCCATAGCGTAGGAAACATTCATAATATCAACGCCGCGCTCATATCTGCCGCTTGCCTCGGTGCGAATACCCAGCGCCCTGCCGGTGTGGCGGATGTTGTCACGGCGGAACTTTGCCGACTCCAAAAATAAATCCGTGGTGTCGTTTTCAATCTCGCTTTCCTTACCGCCCATTATGCCCGCAAGGCAGGAGGGCTTTTCGCCGTCCGCGATAACAAGCATATCGGGTGTTAATTTGTGAGCTGTGCCGTCAAGAGTGGTTATGGATTCGCCCTCTGCGGCATTGCGGACAATTATTTTGTGCGCGGCAATGTCATTGTAGTTAAAGGCGTGCATAGGCTGACCCGTTTCAAGCATTACAAAGTTTGTAATATCAACAATATTGTTTATAGGCCGCATACCTGAGGCAGTTATTGCTTTTTTCATCCACTCGGGCGACTCTTTTATCCGCAGATTTTTAACCACTCTGCCTATATAACGGGGGCAAAGTTCAAAATTGCGAACCTCAATGCTTATATAATCCGATATATTCTGTCCCGCGGTTTTGTATTCCGGCTTGGGTGCCTTAAATTCAGTGCCCAGCACCACCGAAATTTCCTTTGCAACGCCTAAGAAGCAGTTGCAATCGGGGCGGTTTGCGGTAATTTTAAAGTCGATTATATAATCGTTAAGCCCCAAAACCTCGCGCATATCGGTACCGGGCTTCGGTTCACCCTTTAAAATGAGTATGCCGTTTACCTCCGCACCCTCGTAATCGGCTTCGGTAAGGCAAAGTTCGCCGCCCGAGCAAAGCATACCGTTTGACTCTTCGCCGCGCAGCTTGCCTGCAACAATGTGCGCGCCGTTCGGCAGATAGCTGTCATCAAGCGCGGCGGGAACATAATCGCCCTCGTGAATATTCTGAGCACCCGTTACTATCTGAACAGGCGAGTCTTTCCCAATGTCCATTTGGCATATCTGCAAATGGTCGCTGTTTTCGTGCGGAGTTATTTTCAGAATTTTTGCGGCTACAACGTTTTTAATGTTTTCGCCCTGCTTTTCCATTTCCTCAATTTCAAAGCCCGCCATTACCATACGGTCGCAAAGCTCCTCAACCGGAACATTTATTTCAACATATCTTTTTAATGCTTCAAGTGATATTTTCATTTTGTGTTTCCCCCTTTAAAACTGCTCCAAGAAGCGCTTGTCGTTCTCAAACAGCAGTCGAATGTCGCTTATCTTATAGCGTGTTGTGGTAATTCGGTCAATGCCTATACCGAACGCAAAGCCGGTGTAAACGTCGGGGTCTATTCCGCAGGAGCGCAGAACATTCGGGTGAACCATACCCGCGCCCAGAATTTCAATCCAGCCCGCGCCCTTGCAAACACGGCAACCCTTACCGCCGCACTCACTGCACGAAACGTCCACCTCAACGCTGGGTTCCGTGAACGGGAAGAATGAGGGGCGGAAACGCACCTTTGTATCCTTGCCGTAAATTTCTCTCGCAAACTGTTCAAGCACGCCCTTAAGGTCGCACATTGTAATGCCCTTATCAACCACAAGACCCTCAAGCTGGTGGAAAACGGGAGAGTGGGTGGCGTCAACCTCGTCGGCACGGTATACTCTGCCGGGGCATATAACGCGTATGGGCGGTTTTCTGGTTTCCATTGTCCTTATCTGCGCGGCGGAGGTTTGTGTACGCAAAAGCAGATTTTCGCCTAAATAGAATGTGTCCTGCATATCGCGCGCGGGGTGGTCAGCCGGAACGTTTAAACATTCAAAATTATAATGGTCGGTTTCAACCTCGGGTCCGTCAACCACGTCAAATCCCATAGACTGGAAAATGTCTATCATATCGTTAACAACGTGATTAAGCGGGTGTATGCCGCCTGTTTTAACCTCTTTCGGCGGCATGGTAATATCTATTGTTTCGGCTTTAAGCTTTGCCTCGGTGGCTTTTTGTTTCATCTCGGCTTTTTTCTCGGTTATAAGCGCCTCAAGCTTCTGCTTAGCCTCGTTAACAAGCTGACCCATGGCAGGGCGTTCCTCGGGGGAAACAGAGCCCATTTGCTTAAGCATAGCCGTAAGCTCGCCCTTCTTGCCTAAGTATTTAACCCTTAATTCCTCAATTTCGTTTTCGCTTGCGGTTTTCTCAATGGCAGCTTTTGCCGCCGCTCTTATTGCTTCAATTTTTTCCTTCATTGTTTTTCCTCCACATAAAAAAATAAACTCCGCCCTGTAAAAAACAGGACGAAGCACAACAACTCTCCGCGGTACCACCCGTAATTTTCGCTCCGAGAGCAAACACTCTTTAGAACCTGTAACGGTGTTCATCCGTCGCCGCCTACTGCATTTTTCAGCCGCGCTGCTCAAAAGGGAACTTCAAAAAATCCGTACCTGCCCTTGCTTACAGCCGCGGCAAAGGCTCTCTTAAGGCGGCAATCTTCCTACTTTCCTTTATCATCACATTTTAATACATCTTAACACTGTGTGCGAAAAATGTCAAGCCTTTTTACCGTTTTAACAAAAAAGCCACCCACTGGGGTGGCTTAAGCCGTTAAATAAAAGATTTTGAAATTTCGGATGAAATAATATTGAACCCGAATGCCGACGACGTGTTTCTTACAAAAAGCGTTGTAACCTCAACCGTTTCATCATCCGAGTCGTGCGAGGTAACCGACGCCTGTGTTACCGCGGTATAGCTGCCGTCCTCATTTTTCGTCAGTGATATAACGCGGTGGGTATATTTTGTAATGCCGTGCGGAATCACGTAAAAAAGACCGTCGCTCTTCGGGTAACTGCGGTTTATGTCGGAAAAATCCTCAATCTTAACACCATACATATTGTAAACAAATCCCGCAACCGCTGTTTCCTTAAGAAACGAGCTGTCATTTCCGCCTTGTGCCGACACAATTGAGTCGGCAGCACAGTTTGCAAGCTTTTCGGCGCTTTCAAGGTCGTCGCCGTATGCCAGGTTGTGGTTGAGCATATTTAAAAATCTTGATTTTAAAACCTCATCGGCGTTTGCAGCAATGTTTTTTTCGGCAGGCGCAGCCGAACCCGAAGGACTGACCGCAAACACGGAGAAGGACATAAGAAACATAAATGCAACCAGCGTGCAGACAAATATTTTCTTTTTCATGGTATAACCGCCTCCGTATCCTTTACCTTACGGTTAATATTATATACTCTTCTTTTTAAAATCGCAAAAACAATACGGTTACAAATAGTTTCAAATCTGTAACATTAGCGCCCCTTGTCCGACTTAACGCTTTTTAACTCGACAAAAATAACCTATTTTTTCTCCGTTATGACATTTAGATATTTTTGTTTTAGAAATTTAAAAAATATTGTTGTGTTTGCCGTATAAATATGCTATAATAATTTTAATATAAAATTGAAGTTGCGCGGGAGCGCAATTATTTAAAAGGAGTGCTTTGTTTTGAAACATTATCCCGGTAATCTGATAAAAAATATTGCCCTTTTGGGTCACGGCGGTTCGGGCAAAACGACCCTTGCGGACGCAATACTTTATTACTTCGGCGCCGCCGAGCGCATCGGCAAAATTGCGGACGGCACAACCGTAATGGATTTTGATCCCGAGGAAAAGAAGAGAAAGACATCTGTTTCAACCGCCGTGTATTCACTTGAGGCAGGGGATAAAAAGCTTAATTTGATTGACGCTCCCGGTTTGTTTGATTATGCCGGCGGAGTGTTTGAGGCGCTTGCCGCGGCGGACAGTGCGGTTATTGCGATTTCCGGCAAATCGGGACTTACCTCCGGCGCAAAGCAGTGTTTTATGCGTGCGCGCGCACAGAAAAAGCCCGTTTCGTTTTTTATCGGCAAGCTTGATTCTTCACACGCCCATTTTTACAGAGTAATATCGTCCCTTGTGGGTAATTACGGCGCTGTTATATGCCCCGTTGTCGTGCCGTATCTTGAAAATGATGAGGTTAAGTGTTACATAAATCTTATAGAAAACAAGGCATATTCTTATGATGGAATAAACGGCAAGGAATTCCGTATGCCGGTAAGCCGCGAGGCGGACGATATGCGAAGTATGCTGCTCGAGGCGGTTGCCACAACGGACGAAGCGCTTATGGAAAAATATTTTGCGGGGGAAGAGTTTACGCCTGACGAAATAATAACCGGACTTAAAAAAGGCGTGCGGTCCGGGGATATATGCCCTGTGTTCTGCGGCGTTCAGCAAACCGGAGCCGCGGTTCCGCTGTTTGTAAAGGAATTGCTTGAAATAATGCCGTCGGCGTCCGATTGCGGATATACGCTCGGCGACGGTACGGAAAAGAAATTTGAAGAGGGCGGCGAAAACGCACTGTTTGTGTTTAAAACAATTGCCGACCCGTTTGTCGGCAAGCTTTCTTATTTTAAAGTTCTCTCGGGAGAAATAAAAAATGACTCAAGACTGATAAACAGCCGCACGGGAAATGCTGAACGGCTTTCAAAAATAATGTGGCTGAAGGGCGGCAAACAAGAGGACGCCGATGTTATATCCGCGGGAGATATAGGCTCGGTTTCAAAGCTGGGTGATGTGCTTACAGGCGATACGCTTTCGGCTTCGGGCAATATTTCCGCCGAACCGATAAGCTTCCCGCAGCCCTGCATTTCGGTTGCGGTGTATCCGAAGGCTAAGGGGGATGAGGAAAAAATCGCAAACGCATTCAGCCGCATTGCCGAGGAAGACCCGACCATTGAGGTACATACCGATAACGAAACGCACGAAATGATACTTTCGGCTCTCGGCGAGCAGCATATTGATGTTGTTGTTTCTCGTCTTAAATCCAAATTCGGGGCAGATGTTGAACTTAAAAAACCGAAAATTGCCTACCGTGAAACCATAAGAAAACCCGTTAAGGTTCAGGGAAGGCATAAAAAGCAATCGGGCGGACACGGACAGTTCGGCGATGTTTGGATTGAGTTTGAACCCTGCGAGGGCGATGAGCTTGTATTTGAGGAAAAGGTGTTCGGCGGAGCAGTGCCTAAAAATTTCTTCCCCGCGGTTGAAAAAGGCTTAAGAGAAAGCACCTTAAAGGGCGTTCTTGCGGGCTACCCAATGGTGGGAATAAAAGCAACGCTTGTTGACGGCTCTTACCACCCTGTCGATTCCTCGGAAATGGCATTTAAAACCGCCGCTTCCATCGCGTTCAGAGAGGGAATACCGCAGGCGTCGCCTGTTTTGCTTGAACCCATCGGGACACTGCGCGTCACGGTGCCGGACGAAATGCTCGGCGATGTTATAGGCGATATAAATAAGCGTCGCGGCAGAATAATAGGTATGAATCCGGCGGAAAACAAAATGCAGGAAATCGTGGGCGAGGTTCCCATGGCGGAGATGTCCGATTTTTCAACCTCAATGCGTTCGATTACACAGGGAACGGCAACGTTCACGCTTGAGTTTGAACGGTATGAGGAGGTTCCGCCCGCAATTTCGCAAAAGATTATTGACAGTGCGAAATAAGCCGACCGCCGCACGGTTGACAAGAACCGATTTCAATGGTAAAATAACAGTGTTGATTTTGTTGAATGTTTCGGAGAACCGGTATGAAAAAAATTTTTAGGCGAGCTATATGTGTTTTGTGCGCCGTCACGGCAATGCTGTCGTCGTTTGCGGTTTCGGCTGAGGTAAAGGCGGGAACTATAAGAATTGACACGGTGTCCGCCCTTAACGGTGACTCTGTTATAGTGCGGCTGGTTACGGAAAACAATCCGGGAATTATGGCAATGACGATATCCATAACCTATGACAGCTCCGCGCTCCGGTATGAAAAATATTATCAGGGCTATTTGTGGGATTACACGGTAGCCGACCACCCGGAACAAAATTTGATACGCTTTGTAAACTGCGAAAGCTGGAATAGGCGCGATAATTCAACGATGATAAGCTTGCAGTTTAAGGTAAAGGACGACGCGTCCTTTGGATTTTACCCGATATCAATAGATTATAAGGCGGGCGATTTCTGCAACTGGAAACTCGAAAGAATTATGCCGGAAATCGTTTCCGGCGGAATAGACGTTGCATTTAACGGCAAAAACTGTAAGCACAAAAAATACGGTGAGTGGAAAATTGCGGCTGAACCCGGCTGTACGGAAGCCGGCGCAAAGCAGAGAGTATGCGAAAAATGCGGTCACGTTGATATTGCAAAGATTCCCGCGGCAGGTCACAGATTTGAGGATAACTGGACGGTTGACCGACAGGCGACAAAGGACAGCGACGGAATTATGTCGCGTCACTGCAAGGGCTGCAAGGAAACAACGGATGTTCTTACCTTTTCCCTTGATCAGGCGTCGGAGGGGGAATTTTCAAACGAACCGAACGCCACGGTCAAACCGTCGGATATTACCGATAAACTTGTAAAGGAACAGATTCCCGAGGAAGAGCGGAACGGTGATACCGCACAGCCGAACAGTTCCGACGGCTCGCAGTCGGCAGGCGGAAACAGCGTTTTATCCGAAATAAAGGAAAAACGCGGCGCACTTTCTAAAATTTTAGAGCTGTTACCCGTAGAGAAACTTAAAATACCGTTTGTTTTCAGCTGTCTTATGCTGTTAAGACTGGTGTTTATTTAAAAATGTATGTTTTCGGTCGGCAGCAAAACGCTGCCGACCGAAAACCGTGCAGTACCAAGGATGTTTAATGTGAACGAAAAGGTGAAAAACAAAACCGCAAAACTGAAATTCAGCGCAAATTATATCACCGCCGCAAGGATTGTCGGTACGGCGGCGCTGTTGTTTTTGCCGGTGCTTAAATTTCCGTTTTATGTTTTATATGCCTTGATCGGCATAACGGACGTGCTGGACGGGTGGTACGCACGCAGGACGGGAACCGCAAGTGAATTCGGCGCAAGGCTGGATTCGGTTTCGGATATTCTGTTTTACGGCGTTATGCTTTTAAAGCTGTTCCCGATTCTGCTTGAAACGCTCCCGGTCGGCTTATGGCTTACGGCGGCAGCCGCGGTGCTGCTTCGCGTACTGTCGTATGTTACCGCAATGCTTAAATTCCGCAAATTCGCCTCGGTTCATACATACCTTAACAAGCTTACTGGGTTTACGGTATTTTTAATCCCGTTTATAATAAAAACGGAATTTGCATCTGTGTGGTGTACCGCCGTATGCTCGGTGGCTGTTGCCGCCGCCGCGGAGGAGCTTGCAATACATATCGCAAGCAAGAAATACATCACAAATGTAAAAACCGTTTTATCTTTGTCAGAACTGCACTGACATTATTTACTTTTGTCACTTCACGTCCGCTATTCAATTATGAAACGCGGGCATCAGATTGTTGACAAACCCTGGTTTAACTTTATTGCGGCGTTCACGCCGCATTTTGTTTTTCCGCTGACACGTGCGGCGGAAAAACACCTTATAAGCGAAAAACCGCTAAATAAGCGGTTTTTCAAGGGTACAGGGGTGGTATTGGCGGAGCTTAACAATCGACTGCCGCCGGTGGCGGGAAAAAGGAGATTGTTATGGCGCCGCGGTCAAAGAAAATTCGCGCTCCAAGCGATAATTTTCTTTGGGTACCGCAAGAGTAAGGAGTGCAGTCCGAAAATCTTTGATTTTCGAGCGAACGGCATCCCCACGGGGGAGCGTGTCGACTTTTTCGACACGCTCACGTCCGCTTTTCAATTATGAAACGCGGGCGTTTTTTTGTTTCAAGATATATTTTCCCGACGTATTCGCCTATAATGCCTATGCTTAGAAGCTGTATTCCGCTTAAAAAGCATATAACGCTTATAATCGAAGCCCAGCCCGCAACGGTATGACCGCACAGATATGTTACAACGGACCATATTATTCCGATAAAGCTGAGCAGAGCGACAATAAAGCCAAAGCCTGTTATAAGCCGCAGCGGCTTTATGGAAAGGCTTGTTATACCGTCTGCGGCAAGGAGAAACATTTTTTTCAGAGAATAATGGCTTTTGCCGGCAAGCCTTTCGCGGCGCTCATAATAAACACAGGTGCTTTTAAAACCTACAAGCGGCACCATTCCGCGCAGGAATATGTTAACTTCCTTAAAATTTGAAAACTCTTTCAATACCCGTGAGGACATAAGTCTGTAATCGGCGTGGTTATATACAACGCTTGCGCCCATTTTGTTTAAAAGCTTATAAAAGCACTGCGCCGACGTGCGCTTAAAGAACGTATCTGTTTTGCGGTCGGAGCGGACTCCGTACACAATTTCGGCACCGTTTAAATATTCGTCAACCATAGCGTCCATTGCGTTAATGTCGTCCTGACCGTCGCAGTCAATGCTTATTGTAATATCGCAAACATTCTCAGCCTCGGTAAGACCCGCAAGCAGCGCGTTCTGATGCCCTCGGTTGCGGCTCAGCGATATTCCGGTAAAAACGCTGTCCTTTGCCGAAAGCTTTTCTATCAGCTCCCATGTGGCGTCCTTACTGCCGTCGTCAACAAACATTATGCGGCTTTTATCGCTTATTTTCCCACCGTCCGCCAAACTGCGTATTTTCTCTGAAAACATCGGAGCGGTAACAGGCAGAACCTTCTCCTCGTTATAGCAGGGAATTACAACGTACAAAACAGGTTTCATTTTTTACATTCACCTACATAATAAATGCTGCCGTAATTGCCGGCAGATACTGAACGGCAAGCGTTCCTATCAGGAATAAAAATATGTTTACTCCGCCCTTTTTGCGGTAGTCGTCGTCCATATCTTCGCTTTCCGCGCGAATCTTTTTTATTGAGTCTACGGTGTAATTTTTGTAAAAATAATCGCCGAGTACTCCTAAAACAAAGCGTACTGCCATATTAAGCAGAAATCCTATTGCCGCCGCAATTAAAATTCCCAAACCGAGCTTCGGCAGATTTTGCGAAACAACATCGGCTGCCTGCACATAATTTTCGGCGTCGGCAAGTCCCGCATTGTAAAGCACGCGGGTAATCGGCAGGTATAAAAGACTTGAAGTAACCGCAAGCAGTCCGCTTACAATGCCCGTTTTATACATTTTTCTTGAAAGCGCCCATCCGTAGGGGAACAAAAACGCCGCCCAGTTCCAAGAGGAACGGTTCTTGCGGTTAAGTACCGCAAATTTCGGTATATAACGGCGTGTGTTTACCGCAACAAACCGCTTTGCTTCGTCCGCGGTGACGCCGTCGCCGATGTCGTAATCAGCCGGCACGCCTCCCAGAAAATCAAAGCTTTCAAAGCTGCCGCCCGCCTTTGCAATGTTCGGCGCACCGCATTTCGGGCAGAAGTTGAGCGAAAAATCGTATTTTTCGCGGCACATACGGCAGGTTATCCGTCCGTCAACCTCTTCCGGCTCGGGGGTTCCGCCGTTTTCTTCGGCTCTTTCACGTTCGGCGGCTTTAACCTTATCATACTGTTTGTCCGTTCCGTGAAATTGCTCCAGGGCGCAGTGTCCCAGTTCGTTATAACATTCCCTGTGGTGGGGCGCGCCGCAAACAGGGCAGTAAACAACGTCATCTTCGGGGAAAAGGTATGCCTGACACCTTACGCAGGATTCACCTTTTGTGTTAAGACTCATATAATGGCTCCTCTGTATTCGTCAATTTTTTTAAAGATCACTTCGTAATATTCCTTGCCGTAATTATGGAAACGCCCTTCGGCTATCATAGTCTTAAGTTCGGTTGCCGTGACCCACTTCGCCTCGGCGACTTCCGAGGTTTGGAGAGTAAGACCCTCCGCAGGTGTGTCGCAGTGTGTTATCCATACGTCAAGAAGGGAATTGCGGCGCTTTATTCTGGTGAGTTTTTTTATGCCGTCGGGCGTTGTCTTAATTCCGAGTTCTTCAAACAGCTCGCGCCTTGCGGCAGTTACCGAATCCTCACCCGAAATCGCCGCTCCGCCGGTTGCCGCCCATTCGCCGGGCATAAGCTTTTTGTCGTCAGCGCGGCGCTGTATTAAAATCCTGCCGCTTCCCGAAATTATCCAAATGTGAACAACAAGGTGGTATTCGCCGGGCCTGAGCGCCTTTCCGCGTAGGGATGTCCTGCCGGTGCTGCGGCCGTTTTCGTCAATAATATCCCAAATTTCAATCATATCTTTTTCCGGCAATTTCTCCGCTTTTTTTGTAAATGCTGTTCGGCGGGATAACGCCGCGCACCATTGAAAGCGGGTATATGTTTGTGTTTTTTCCTACAACCGTTCCGGGGTTAAGCACCGTGCCGCACCCAACCTCGACAAAGTCACCGAGTACCGCACCCATTTTTTTAAGCCCGGTTTCAAGCGTTTCACCGCCGTTTTTAATAACCACCGGCGTTTTGTCGGACTTGACGTTTGAGGTTATAGACCCGGCGCCCATATGCGAGCGGAAGCCCAAAACGGAGTCGCCCACATAATTGTAGTGCGGCACCTGAACGCTGCCGATAAGCACAACGTTTTTAAGCTCGGTTGAATTGCCCACAACGCAGTCATTGCCTACAAGCGCATTGCCGCGTATAAACGCGCAGTGCCTCACCTGTGTTCTTTCGCCGATTATGCAAGGTCCTGTAATGCTTGCGCTGTCCGCCACTACGGCGGACTTTGCAATCCAGATGTTCTCGCCCCTTTGCTCGTAAATTTCGGGGTCAAGCTCCGTTCCGGTCTTTATTATAAAATTCCCGATTTTCGAAAACACCTCAAACGGGTAGACGGCGCCCTTTAAAAGTCCGTCGGCAAGCGTGCCGCGCATTTCAAAAAGTTCGTTTACGGTTATACCTTTCAAGTTTACACACCCTTTATTTTAGATTATACCCCTTAATTATATCAGCTTTATGAATTTTTTTCAACATTTTATGTGTTGGGTATTGTAAATTACGAAAAAATATGTTAAAATGCTTTTAAAAGAAGCATTGCGTCACGAAGTGTGCGAATGGGCGGGTCCTGTGCGACGGGAACCTGCGAACCATGTCAGGCGGGGAACCGAGCAGCATTAAGCGGTATTTTCCGTGCGCCGCAGTAAATCGGCTCATTCGTACACTTTATGGCGCAAGTTTTTTAATGACTGGGGAGAGGACGGAGCGGCAAATGGCATATCAGGCACTTTACAGAAAGTACAGACCGCAGACTTTCTCTGACGTTGTAGGTCAGGAGCATATAACAAATACGCTTAAAAACGAGCTTTCGGCGGGCAAGACCGTTCACGCCTATCTTTTCACAGGCACAAGGGGTACGGGAAAGACAAGCTGTGCCAAGATCCTTGCAAAGGCGGTCAACTGCCTGTCGCCCGAGAACGGCGACCCCTGCCTTAAATGCAGCAGCTGTCTTTCGGTTGCAAGCGGCGAAAATACGGATATTGTTGAAATTGACGCCGCGTCCAACAACAGCGTGGACAGTATAAGGGAACTGCGCGACCGCGTTGCCTTTATGCCGTCGTCCTCAAAATACCGCGTTTATATTATAGACGAGGTTCATATGCTCACAATAAGCGCATTTAACGCACTGCTTAAAACCCTTGAAGAACCCCCGGAGCATGTTATTTTTATTCTTGCCACAACCGAGGTTCATAAGCTTCCCGCAACAATTCTTTCACGCTGTCAGCGTTTCGATTTTAAACGAATCGACCCTGATAAGATATGTGAAAGAATACATTATATTGCCGATAAGGAGGGGCTTACGGTAAGCTCCGGTGCGGCATCGCTTATTGCCGCCGCGGCTGACGGCGGAATGAGGGATGCTCTTTCCATACTTGACCTTTGTGCCTCAGCAAAGCGTGATATCGATGAAGAAACCGTTGAAAGCGTGTGCGGTATGGCGGGCGGCGAATATCTTTTAAAGCTTGCGGAGCATATTAAAAGCCGCAACACGGAGGACGCACTTTTGCTTATTGACAGGCTTTATAACGATTCTGTGGATATGCAGCGGCTTTTAAGCGAACTTACTTCGCATTACCGCGACCTTATGGTGATAAAAACGGTTAAATCCGCAAATAAGCCGATAGTTTGCTCCACGTCTAGGCTTGAAAGGCTTAGCAGGCAGGCGGAAAATTATGATTTAAAGGACATTATGCGCGCCATTTCACTGCTTCAGGCGGCAAATGCCGGCATGCAAAACGGCAACCGCCGCTGTGAAATGGAAATGACGGTGATACGCCTTTGCTCACCCGAGCTTATGACCGATACGGCGTCGCTTGAACGCAGAATTTCGGCACTGGAGAGCGGAATTGTAAAACCTGCCGCGGCGGCTGCACCCGTGACGCCCGAACAGACAGCCGAGAATGCTCCCGATACCGACAGCAACCCTGCGGACGGCGAGGAAATTCCGCTGCCCGAAGAACCGGGTGCGGTTAGTGAAACTCAAAGCAGACCGAGCGGAGAGCTTATAAGGGTTGAACAGTGGGGAGAAATACAACAGATTTTAAAGCAGACGTGCCAACCTATAGCAGGCGTGCTTAATGGCTCTTCGGCTTATATAAAGGGTCAGTATCTGCTTATTGACGCACCGAATACAATGTTTAAATCTCTTGTTAACAGCAAAAATGCCTATTACAGGGACAGTATAAGAAAAGCGGCACAGACGGTTCTGGGCGGCGTTTATAAGTTAGGACCTTACTCACCGCCGTCAAAGCGTGAAGAAAAAGACCCGCTCGCCGTTTTGGCGGATAAGCTTAAAAATTTTGAGGTATAGGAGAAAATATAATGAAAGTAAGATTACCAGGCTCCGGAGGACCCGGAAATATGCAGCAGATGTTAAAACAGGCGCAGAAAATGCAGCAGGATATGGCGGCTTTGCAGGATGACCTTGAGCAAAGAGAGTTTACAGGCACTGCGGGGGGCGACTCCGTAACCGTTACGGTTGACGGTAAGCACACGGTTAAATCAATAACCGTTAAGCCCGAAATAATAGACCCCGAGGACGCGGAGATGCTGGAGGACCTTTTAACCGTTGCCGTGAATGAGGCAATCGGCAAGGCAATCAAGACATCGGAGGACGAAATGGGCGCTATCACCGGCGGAATGAATATGCCGGGTCTGTTTTAAAAATGGCAGGCAGTATCGTACCGCTTAACGAGCTTATAGCTCAGTTTGAAAGACTGCCGGGAATAGGCAAAAAGACGGCGCAAAGGTTAAGCTATAATATTTTGGAACAGCCGCCCGAATTTGCCGAGCGGTTTGCCGCGGCGGTTTTGAACGCGCGTAAAAAAATCCATTTTTGCGGTGTTTGTCAGGCACTTACGGATGAGGACGTTTGCAGTATCTGTCGGGACGGAGGACGTGACAAAAGCGTTATATGCGTTGTGGCAGAACCCAAGGACGTTATGGCTTTTGAGCGCACCCGTGAATATAACGGGTTATACCACGTTCTGCACGGCGTAATATCGCCCCTGGACGGCATAACTCCCGATAAGCTTCGTATTAAGGAGCTTATGGCAAGGCTTGCGTCGGGCGAGGTTAAGGAAATAATTATGGCAACAAACCCCACGGTTGAGGGGGAGGCTACCGCAAGTTACCTTTCACGTATGATAAAGCCTATGGGCGTCAGGGTGACCCGCTTGGCATACGGAATACCCGTAGGCGGCGACCTTGAATATGCCGATGAATTTACCCTTGCGCGCGCCTTAGAGGGACGGAACGAGATATGACGGAAGAAAAAATAAAGCGTATAAACGAGCTTGCCCGAAAACAAAAGGCAGAGGGACTCAGCGAGGAGGAAAAAGCAGAGCAGTACAGGCTCAGGCGTGAATATATTGAGTCGTACAAGCGCAGCCTTGTGACTCAGCTTGAGAACACATATATACTCGAACCGGACGGCACTAAGCGAAAGGTGAAGCGTAAAGATGAAAATACTGATAACTGACTGTGCGACGCTTAAATCGAACAATGACTTAAACCTTGATGTTTTAAAAAAATTCGGCGAAGTAACGGAGTTTGACAATATACCGCACAGTGAACTTAAAAACGCGGTTAAGAATACGGATATAATCCTTTGCAACAAAACGGTTATTGACACTGAGATTATGGAGGCTGCCGAAAAGCTTAAATATATCGGGCTTTTCGCAACCGGATATAATAATATTGACATCGGGTATGCAAAGCGGTGCGGAATAACCGTGTGCAATGCGGGCAGTTATTCTTCAAATGCCGTGGCACAGCAGGTGATAGGCTATATTTTAATGCACTACACCGGGATTATGCAGTATAACGCGTTTGTAAAGCAGGGCGGCTGGAAAAGCGCGGAGGTGTTTTCACCCCTTATATACAGCGGCGGCGAGGTTTACGGAAAGACCCTCGGCATTGTGGGTTACGGAAATATCGGCAAAGCGGTTGAACGTGCCGCAAAGGGGCTCGGTATGCGTGTTTTGGTGCATACAAGAACCGTGCGTGAAAACGGCGAAACCGAATATACAGATTTTGATACGCTGCTTAAAAACAGTGATGTTGTGTCGCTGCACTGTCCGTTAAACAATGAAACCGCGGATATTATGAATGAAAAAACGTTTGCAAAGATGAAGAACGGCGCGTTCTTTGTTAACACATCGCGCGGCGGAACCGTTGATGAGCAGGCGCTTTGCAGCGCGCTTAAGTCAGGCAAGCTGTCGGGCGCGGCGGTGGACGTTTTAAAACGTGAGCCAATGGCGGCGGACTGTGTTCTGGCAGACGCACCGAATATTATCATAACCCCGCACACGGCGTGGGCGCCGCTTGAAACCAGAAAACGGCTTCTTTTAATTGTTGCGGATAATATTGAGGCATATTTAAACGGAACGCCGAAAAACAGGGTGGTTTAACACGGCAATAATTTTCGAAGGGGTGATTGTTATGAAAATAATGGAGCTTGACAAGAATTTTAACTTAGCAAATATTCCCGCTGACATTGAGGTTAAATACTATGACGTAGACGAGAAACCGTTCGGACTTTTCGGCGTTTCTTATTATGAGGACGGCTATAAGCGTATGCCCGAGGAAGAGGCCGCAAAGGTTTCGCCGGCGGTTAAGTATATGTGCGGCAATTGTGCGGGAGGAAGAGTGACGTTCAGGACAAATTCAAAGTTTGTCGCGGTCGTCGCTAAGATGTGCAAGGTTGCAAAAATGTCGCATTTCACAACGCTCGGAAGTTGCGGCTTTGATTTGTATTCAAACGGCAGATACGCAAAATCGTTTGTGCCCGAATACGATGTTCCCGACGATTATGACGGCATCGCAACGTTTAACGACGGCGAAATGCGCGAAATAGTTATCAATTTTCCCACATATTCGGGAGTTCGCAGCCTTATGATAGGTCTTGAACCCTCGGCTGTTGTTGAACCCTTTAACCCTTACAGAGCGGTTGCACCGATTGTGTATTACGGCTCTTCAATTACGCAGGGCGGATGCGTTTCGCGCCCGGGAAATACATATCAGGGTGAGATCGCAAGAAGAAATAAAATTGATTTTATAAATTTGGGCTTTTCGGGCAACGCAAAGGGCGAGCCGGCAATGGCCGAGTATATAGCAGGGCTTAAAATGAGCGCGTTTGTAATGGATTACGATTATAACGCCCCGAGTGTGGAACATCTGAAAAAAACGCACGAGCCGTTTTATAGGATTATAAGAGAAAAAAATCCCGACCTGCCCGTTATAATGGTTTCAATGCCTGTTTTTATTGAGGATGGCAATACCGCAAAAAGGCGTGAAGTTATATATAATACCTACGTCAACGCCAAAAACAGGGGAGAGAACGTAGCCTTTGTTGACGGCAAAAGCTTTTTTGACGGTGTTCCGCGTGAGTTCGGCACGGTTGACGGCTGTCACCCCAACGACTTTGGGTTTTATATGATGGCGGAAACACTCAGTAAGGTGATTAATGAAAAAATTGGTTGACAAACCGACGTTAATATATTATAATGAACGAAAATGCAGAGTAGACGGTTGAGCGTTAAGTGCTGTCGGGACGGGGAGTTGCCCGACGGACGAAGGATTATCCCGCGGTTCGGCTGTCGCATCCCGCTGCCGGATAATATCGAAGATAAAAAGAAATCTCCTTATTAACGGTTAAAACGGGTAATAAGGAGGATTTTTTTATGAAAAAAACATTTGTACAAAAACTTTGTCTGTGCGCGCTGCTTGCGGCGTTTTGTTTTGTGCTGGATTACGCCGCGACACTGCTTAACAGCGTAAGCGGCGTTTTAAAGCTACCGCTCGGCGGTTTGCCGATTATTGTTGCGGCAATTATGTGCGGACCGCTTATGGGTGCCGCCGTGGGGCTTATCGGCACTTTTCTGACTCAGCTTATAACGTACGGGCTTACGCCGACAACGGCACTTTGGATATTGCCTGCAGGTGTCAGGGGATTGTGCGCCGGATTACTGTTTATTGCTTTCGGCAAAAGCCTTAAAATACCCGTTTTAACGGTTGAAACGGTGATAAGCTCGCTTGTTGTTACGGCGCTTAACACGATTGTTATTTACCTTGACAGTGTTATTTACGGCTATTATTCAAAGGCGGTCGTGTTCGGCGGACTGGCGTTCAGAATTATAAGCGGTGTTATAGCCTCGGTTGTGTTCGCGCTGCTTTTGCCGGCTGTACTGCGTGTGATTGAAAAACACAAAAAAACCGCCTGACGGTGTTTAAAAACCGCAGGACAGTTTTTTAAGCTCCTCAATTTCACCTTCCGCGGTTTCGGGTGTGTCATCAAGTCTGAACGGAATGTTTAGTTCCCTGTATTTATCCCTGCATAATTTGCGAAACGGCAACAGCTCCGTTTCCTTTACGCAGGGGTATTTTTTTGCGGTTTCGTAAAGCCGCAGCGTGCTTTCGGCGTCGTCGTTAAGCCCTTTAATAATAACACGGCGCAGTCTTGTAGGTATACCGTGCTCGTTTAACAGCTTTAAAAATTCAAGCGGCTTTTCAATTGAACAGCCGACGTATTCCCTGTACTGTCGGTCATACTGATATTTTAAATCAAGCAGGCAATAGTCCGTAACCTTAAGCAGTTTTAAAATCGAGCCGTCAATTATACAGCCGCTCGTGTCAAGACAGGTGTGTATACCGTTTTCTTTGCAAAGCCTGAATATCTCCTCGGCAAATTCAGCCTGCTGCAGAGGCTCCCCGCCCGAAAGTGTTATTCCGCCGTTTTTGCCGAAGTAATCCTTGTATTTAAGTGCCGTTTCCGCTATTTCCCGTGCGGTATATTCTTTTCCGCCGTCCGTTTTCCACGTTTCGGGGTTGTGGCAGCACGCACAGCGCAGGGGACAGCCCTGTAAAAACGCCACAAACCGCACCCCCGGTCCGTCAAGCGTACCGAGAGTTTGGAAAGAGCTTATTCTGCCTTTTAATGTTTCAGCCATCACAATGCCTTATGGAAGGTGCGGCTTATAACCTCACGCTGCTGTTCGCGTGACAGCTTGTGGAAATTAACCGCGTAACCCGATACGCGTATGGTAAGATTAGGGTAGGCGTTCGGGTCGTTGTATGCGGCAATAAGCGTTTCACGGTTAAGAACGTTAACGTTTATGTGGTGCGCCTTTTTTGCAAAGTAGCCGTCCAGCACCGAAACCAGATTTTCAATCCGTTCGTCTGCCGTTCTGCCGAGCGTTTCGGGCGTTATAGAAAATGTATTGGAAATACCGTCGCGGCAGTCGTCATAGGAAAGCTTTGCAACAGAGTTAAGCGATGCCAACGCTCCGTTTTCCTCACGGTTGTGCATGGGGTTGGCACCCGGCGCAAACGGTGCGCCCGCGGGCCTGCCGTCAGGCGTGGCGCCTGTGTGCTTGCCGTACATAACGTTTGAGGTTATCGTAAGCACGGAAAGCGTGTGTTCCGCTCCGCGGTAAGCGGGGGTTTTTCTGAGTTCGGTTATCATAAGGTGCGTAAGCTCTTTTGCAATACTGTCCACACGGTCGTCGTCATTGCCGAATTTCGGAAAACCGCCTTCGGTTTTAAAGTCGGTTATATATCCGTTTTCATCCCTTAAGGGTGTCACCCTTGCGTATTTTATTGCCGAAAGCGAATCTGTTATAACCGAAAGACCCGCAATGCCGAACGCCATAAAACGGTGAACATCGGTATCGTGAAGCGCCATCTGCGATTTTTCGTAGGCATATTTATCGTGCATATAGTGTATAACGTTCATTGTGTTAACGTAAAGCCGTGCCAACCAGGAAAGGTATTCCCTGTAACGGGCAAAAACCTTGTCATAGTCAAGCACTTCGTCGTCCGTAACGGGCATCTGCGGACCTATGTTTATTCCGCTTGACGTATCGTAACCGCCGTTAAGCGACAAAAGCAACAGCTTTGCCAAATTACATCTTGCGCCGAAAAACTGCATCTGCTTGCCGATCTTCATTGCGGAAACACAGCAGGCAATGGCATAGTCGTCGCCGTATATCGGTCTCATAACATCGTCGTTTTCATACTGTATCGAATCGGTATCGCACGAAACCTTTGCACAGTATTTTTTAAAGCTTTGCGGTAACGCCGCAGACCAAAGCACCGTAAGGTTCGGCTCGGGGGAAGAGCCTAAGGTGTAAAGCGTGTTTAAAATGCGGTAACTGCTTTTTGTAACAAGGGTTCTGCCGTCCTCTCCCATACCGCCTACGCTTTCGGTTATCCACATGGGGTCTCCGCCGAAAAGTTCGTTGTATTCGGGTGTACGCAGATGTCTTGCAATGCGGAGCTTCATTACAAAATCGTCTATAAGTTCCTGCGCCGCGGATTCGGTAAGCTCGCCGTTTCTAAGGTCGCGTTCAATGTAAATATCAAAAAATGTGCTTACCCGTCCCAGCGACATTGCCGCGCCGTTTTGCTCTTTTATTGCGGCAAGATAACCGAAATACGTCCACTGTATCGCCTCGCGTGCGTTTTTTGCCGGGGCGCTTATGTCATAGCCGTACTGCTGTGCCATTTCTTTCATAAGCTCCAAAAATTTTATCTGCTTTGCAAGTTCCTCGTCAAGGCAGACCGTGTCGGCATCAAAATTACGGTCGGCAAGGGCGGCTTTGTCTTTTTTCTTTTCCTCAATAAGTCGGTCAATGCCGTAAAGGGCAACACGGCGGTAATCACCTATGATTCTGCCCCTGCCGTAAGCGTCTGGCAGACCCGTTATTATGTGGCAGTGCCGCGCCTTACGCATTTCGTCCGTATATGCTCTGAAAACGCCGTCGTTATGTGTGGTCCTGAATTTAAATTCACGCTCAATGCTGTCGCTGAGCTTGTAACCGTACGCCTCGCATGCCTGCCTTGCCATACGTATTCCGCCGAACGGGTTAACGCCGCGTTTTAACGGTCGGTTGGTCTGCAAACCCACAATTATTTCGTTCTCCCTGTCAATATAACCCGGTGCGTAGCTTGTAAGTGAAGATACGGTTTCCGTGTCAATATCCAGAACTCCGCCGAACTGGCGCTCAACCTCAAACAGTGAGTTAAGCTTTTCCATAAGTCCCTTTGTTCGCTTTGTTGCACCGCTTAAAAAGCTTTCGTCACCCCTGTACTCGGTGTAATTTTGCTGTATAAAATCACGAACATTTATTTCCGTTTCCCACAGACCCTTGTTAAAGGCTCTTTTTTCATCCTTCATTTTTTTAGCTCCTATTATAAATATATACCTATAATACTATATATTGTGCTTTGTGTCAACACCGTATCTATATTTCGATATAATGCAGCTGAAAAATGAAAAAAAATGAAAAAAACTGTGCAAAAAAACTACCCGACAAAAACGTCAGGTAGTTTGGGAGTGTCAATAAATTTTTTTCCTCCTCCCTACGGCTGGGGTGCGGAGTTGCCGCAGGCAAAATTTGAGGAAGAAAAACGGCGCAGTTATTATGTACCAAAGGACTTTTAGGACTACCCCTCAGTCACTTGCGGTGACAGCTCCCCTGACAAGGGGAGCGAAGAAGGGTCTTTCCGGGAAACCGAAATCCGAATATGAATTCCGCATCTCCGTCTGACAGGAAAGGTGAGGAGAAGAAAGTCTTTGAGCTTGTATTCAGGGTTAATGCTCTGCCTTACTTTCGGTTTCGTTTTCGTTTTCAAGCGGTTCGGCTGTGTCATCTTCCGTAGTTCCGGGGTCGTTTGCGTCGGTTTCGGTAACGCTGTCAAATCCGACGTTCATATCTATTTCATCCCCGTAGTCCTCATATTCATAGTTTTTCTTGGCTTTTACAAAATTAATAACAACCGCAACTATAAGGGCAATAACAACAATAAGCGCAATTAAAAATCCCAGAACAACTATTTTTGCGTTTGTTGAAAGGGCGGAGAATCTTGCCATAAGCCCGCCGGGTTTAGTTTCGATTTCGTCAGCCAAAACAAACGCAAACTCCGGGCAGCGCTGGAATGTGCCTTCTTTTACGTCATAGCGGTATGTGCCGAAGCCCGAATCAAAGAAACAGTAGATGTAATAAAAGTCGGAGTTATCGTCACCCGTCTTTGCATATGCCGAAACATTAAATTCGCCTATCTTTGTGTTTGTTTCGTAATAACCGTCGGGCGCTTTCATATTTTTCGGTGCGTCGGCAAAAATGTATGTATTGCTCCCGAATACGGCAAATTCAAGCTTTTTAAATTTGTTTGTGCTCTTCTCCAGCGTGTAGGGGGTGTAGGCGTCGCTGTCGGCGGATTTTAGGTAATAAACGGTGTAATTATCGTTTTTATCCCTTGCAACCGCAACCTCCGTGCCGTTGAAATCCGCTCTTTCAGCGGTAAAACCGTTAGGAAGCGAAACCGAGGAAATATCCGTTGCAACGGTGTAGTTAACACCGCCCACGGTGGTTTCGTTTGCAGGCGCAGTCTGCGGTTCGCTGCTTTCGGGTTCCGAGGAAGCCGCGGCGGCGTTTTCTTCCTGTCTTGTAATTGTTACGGTGTAGACCTTTTGAGCGCCGCTTGCGGCTGTAACCGTGATTTTGCGGGTGTTTTTGCCCACTTTAAGGGCGTTTTCGCCCTCAACCGCAATCTTTGCGCCGCCGTCTGCGGCGGTAGCGTATATCCTGCATTCGGTCACGTCATACGCAACCGTTGCGGTGTAAGATGTCTTGTTTGTGCTGAACCTGGGGGAGAGGGAACCTTTGCTGAGTGAGAGCGATTTAAGGTTTGCGTTGTCAGATTTTGCGGCGTCGGCAACGACGAGTGCGGCTGACGCGCCGCCCGGGCGTTTTTCACTTGTGCCGGCATACTGTACATCTGTCACCTGAACGGTGCAGGAACCCGCGGCAATTGCCGTAAAATTAAGCGAACACGATTGTCTTGTTTTTCCAGAAAGGGCGCATACAACTTTAACGGCACCGGCACCGCCCGTCGCGTTCTCTCCACCGTCAAATCGCAGTACATCCTGATTGTAATTTAGCATAAACTCCATAGCGTACATACTCTCGGAAGCGGACACCGTAACGGTTACGGTCACGGCGTCATTGATTTTCGGCTTATTGTTGCTGAAAGAAAGCGTGGTGCCGTCCGCATAAGCGGTCAGGACGGTGCAGCCGATAAACAAAACCGCGGAAATTATAAGTGTTAAGGTTCTTTTAAAGACATTTTTCATATTATTTCTCCGTTCTTTACTAAGAAAGTACTATAAGACCAAGCAAATGACGTTGCACGTTCGCAAGGTCAATAAGGGTAATTTTGCCGTCTTTATTTGTATCGCCGCCGATAAATCCGTTGCCTGTTAAGCTGATAAGCCCGAGAAGGTGGCGCTGAATGTTTGCAAGGTCTATAAGCGTTATTTTTCCGTCGCCGTTTGTATCCCCGGTTCTTACGGTGTTTCCGGGGTCGTCCGTTCCGGGGTTTATTATAACTCCGCCCCCGTTATCGGCATACAGTTTGCACGCCGCGTTTGCCTTTACGCTTACAACGTAATTCCTTGTGTAGCCTGTCTGGCTTGTAACGGGCAGTATCACCGTGTTCTCCCCGGGGGACAGGTCAAATACCTTTGCACCGCTGTACGATGCGCCCTCGGGAACCGAGAGTTTAATTATTGTATCGGCCGATATTTCAAGATTGTAGCTATATGTAAAGCGATCAAACGACGGGGTAAGCCCCTCGACCGCGATAAGATTGAAATAATAGTTGTTTTTGTTGCCGTTTCTCACAGGCTGTTCGGCTCTGCTTTGGGGCATATCGCGGTAGACCGGAATTAAGAAGTCAAGCGCTGCCGAACCGAGATTTTTGTACGTTTTGGAAACAAAGCTTGCCGATGACGCCGCATTGTGCGCGGCGGTTGCGTATTGGTGCGATGCATTGCCTTTAACGTTGTAGTTCATATAAAAGTAGGTGTTCTGACCCGCTTTAACATAATCGTTTCCGCAGAACGCCGCTCCGCCTATTATTGCTTTTGAACGTGTGTTCCAGCCTTGGCTTTTAGCATACGCAATACCGTTCTGTATAGGATTTTCACCGTTTGCCCGTATGTTGAAGAAATTGTAATAAGGACCTGCAATTATGCCCGAAGTACCGTTTACACCCTGCTCTTGAATAATAGTTCCCGCAAGAACATACGGGTTAACGCCCGAGTGTTGCGCCGCCGCCATTATAACCTTTATGTAAGAGCCGCCGTAGGCGGTGTCGTTAGGGTCGGAATATCCGCGTTCAAGAAACGTTCCCTTAACAACCTGCGCCAGTCCCTCTTCGGTCTGGGTCGCGGGGTCGTAATTCTGCTTCATATAAGAGTAAATATATGTGGAATTAAGGAAATTTCGCGGGTCCATATAATATTTAATTACCTCGCGCGAAATGTAATGCCAACGCCCCTTTTCCGTTGTTACCCATTTTCCGGAATTCCAGTCAAAAGAGCCTTTGTCCATTGAAAACCAGGATTCGCTCTTGTAATCCGTAACCTTTCTTAAAATCTGTTTTTCCGCCGCGTTTTCAAATGAAATATTTATATTGTCGGCGTAAAACCTCCAGTTCGGATAAATTTTGTGAAGCTCTGTAAGATACGGTCTGTAACTTTCGGGGAATGCGTTAAGCTGTTCCTCAAAGCTTTTGTCGGTTTCGGGCTGAATTATCTTGACGAAATCGCCGCGTATGTACCCCGTAATACCATTATATGTAATGTTATACCAGGTATAACCGTCAGCCCCTGCCTTTTCGCCGTTGACCGTAACGGTAACGTTTGAAACCTTGCCGAGGGAGCGGCTTGAGGTGGTGGCGTCCTCTCTTATATTAACGTTTGTTGCGTCAATATAGGCGTAGGTTACAGCCCCGGCTTTAAGCGAAAGCAAAGAGTTTGCGAATACCGAGGTTATAAGAATAATAAATGATAAAAAAAGGCAGCACATATTTTTTGCCTTTGACATAACCGGTATCTCCTTTTTCCGTCAATATATTCACTTTATTATATAATTTTCGCTTTATTATGTCAACCTTTTACGCAAAAAAATCCTGTTTTACGACAGTAAAACAGGATTTTTTAGTGTAATCCGTCAATTGCGCCCGTCCGAAAGCCTTAAAACGGTTTTTGAAAGACTGTCGGTAAGGTCGTCGCGCCCGAAGCGCCATTCCCAGTTGCCGTCCGGCTGACCGGGAGTGTTCAGCCTGTCGGCGGAGTCAAGCTGCAAATAGTCCTGCAGCGGAATAATGACCGTTCCGGCTTTTGATTTCATTCCGTAGGATATAAGGCTGTAAACGGCAGAACCGCTTTTATCCGGCGGAACCAAGCGCGAAAACATTATTCTCTCCTTTTCGGAAAGCTTTTCAAACCAGCCTCGCGTGGTGTCGTTATCGTGCGTGCCTGTGTAGCATACGCAATTGCGGTTATAGTTTTTGGGCAGAAACGGGTTGTTAAGGTCGCTGTCAAACGCAAATTGGAGTACCTTCATATTGGGAAATCCCGTGTTCTCAATAAGCTTTTTAACCTCAGGCGTGTCGCCGCCCAGATCCTCTGCAATTATTTCCGCGTTAAGATTTTTTCCCGCGCTGTTCCAAAACGGCATTCCAACGCCCTTCTCCCACTTGCCGCTTTTGGCGTTTTGCGCCCCGTAGGGAACGGTGTAATAGTCGGCAAATGCGCGGAAATGGTCTATTCTTATAACATCGTAAAGCTTTGCGTTGTGGCAAAGCCTTCTGCGCCACCAGGAATATCCGTTGGCTTTTTGGTAATCCCAGTCATATATAGGGTTTCCCCACAGCTGACCGTCGCTTGAAAAAATATCGGGCGGAACTCCCGCAACAAGCACGGGCGTCATATCGCGCCCCAACTTAAAGCCTTCCGGGTCGCTCCATACGTCGGCGCTTTCAAACTGCACGTAAAATGGTATATCTCCTATGATTTTAACGCCGTTTTCGTTTGCGTATTCCTTAAGGCGAAAGTATTGGCTGAAAAAGAAAAACTGCGTCACTTTGTAAAAAAGTATCTCTTCGGGGTGCATTTCCTTAAATTCTTCCAGCTTATCGGGCAAACGGTATTTGTAACCGTCCTCAAGCTCGGTAAAGCTTTTTTTGCGGTATACGTCCTTTAATGCCATAAACAGGGCGTAATCGTCCAGCCAGCAGCTGTTTTCCCGCAGAAACGCCCTAAACTCACGCGATCTAACATCAAAATTATCCGCCGCGCGTTTTATAAGCGGCAGTTTAAATTGCCTTGCGGCGCGGTAATCGGCATTTTTCGGGAACGTAATGTCGGTCTTTAGGTCGTCGGGGCTTAAAAGCCCGTCGCGCACGAGGTCTTCAAGGTCGATAAACAGTATTTCGCCCGCAAACGCGCTTTGCGAGCTGTAAGGCGAATTACCCTTGCCGACAGGGCAGAGGGGGAGAATCTGCCAGTAACGCTGTCCGCTTTTTTTAAGAAAATCGACAAAGCGGAAGGCGTCGGTCCCGAACGAGCCGACGCCGTAATCCGACGGCAGAGAGGTTATGTGAAGCAGTATCCCGCTTTCCCGCCTTAATTTAACACCGTTATCCCTTAACAGCACCTGCCGCAACCCCTTTTATAATATACTTTTGACTTGAAAGATAAAAAACTATTACCGGAATAACCGAAAGCACAAGCATTGCCATCATAGCGCCCATATCAACAGAGCCGTAGCCGCCCTTTAAATATTGTATTGCAACGGGAATTGTTTTATAATCACTTCCTATTACAAGGTAGGGCAGAAGGTAGTCGTTCCATATCCACATGGTGTTTAATATGGCAACAGTAATGGCGGTGGGCTTTAATATCGGCAGCACGACCAGCATAAAGGTCTTAAGCGGCGTACAGCCGTCAATTGTGGCAGCCTCTTCAATGCCGAGCGGCACGGTCTTTATAAATCCGGTAAACATAAAGACCGAAAGCCCTGCCCCGAACCCCAAATATATTAATATTATACCAAGCGGATTGTCAAGATGCAACACATTTGCCGTTTTTGACATTGTGAACATTACCATTTGAAAGGGAACTATCATTGAAAACACAAGCGCATAGTAAAGCACCGAGGTTAAAATGTTCTTTACCCTTACAATATACCACGCGCACATTGATGTGCAGAGGATTATTAACGCTACCGAGAAAACCGTTATAAAAATCGACCAGCCGAACGCTGTGGGAAATCCGGTATTGCCGATGCCCGTAGTGTAATTTGAAAGACCTACAAATTCATTGCCCAGCGGCAGCGAAAACGGTGAAGCGTTAATTGAAAACTTTGCTTTGAATGAGTTTATCAGTATTACGGCAACGGGAAAAATAAATGCCGCTGTGAATGCTAAAAGCAACAGGAAAAGCAAAGAGTCGGTTATTCTTTTAAGCACTAGCTTTCAACCTCTTTCCCACGGGTAATTTTAAGCTGTAAAAGCGATATTGCCGCTACAATAATAAAAAATATAACCGCTTTTGCCTGACCTACGCCCTCATAACCTGTTCTTGAGTAAAAGGTGGTGTAAATATCAAGCGCAACCATTTGCGTGCGGTCGCCCGGCGCTCCCGCGGTGAGCGCCAGGTTCTGGTCGAACAGCTTAAACGAGTTTGTAATCGTCAAAAATAAGCATATGGTGACGGACGGCATTATCGACGGTATAGTTATCCTTGTAAGCACGGTGAAGGCATTTGCGCCGTCCACACGCGCGGCTTCCAGAATGTCAGACGGGATGTTCTGTAAGCCCGCAATATAAATTACCATCATATAACCCGTCATTTGCCACAGCATCAGTATTACAAGTCCCCAAAAGCCGTAAACGGGCTTTGAGGTTATTGAATAGCCGTACTTGTAAAGCACTCCGTTTATAATTACCTGCCAGATATAACCGAGCACTATTCCGCCTATGAGGTTCGGCATAAAGAATACGGTGCGGAAAAAGTTGGTTCCGGGCAGATCTCTTGTAAAAAGCAGTGCCAGCGCAAAAGCAATCAGATTTATGCCCATAACGGATATAACGGCAAATTTAACCGTGAAATAAAGCGACTGTAAAAACAGTTTGTCGTCCGTAAATGCTCTTATATAATTTGAAAAACCCACAAATTGCGCGTCGCTCACCGTTCTGAACTCGGTAAACGAAAGCACAACGCCCATAACAAACGGTATGGCAAACGCCACTAAAAATGCTGCAAGCGTGGGCAGTACGAAAACGGGAAAATACCGTCTTACAGATTTATTCATTTAGGTTCGTTCACTCTTCCATTTATCGCTTATAATCTTTTCAACGTCGGACCATTTTTTTGTTCCCTGAACGTAGTCGAGCAGCGCGCTGCCCACATCCTTTTTGTATGCCTCGTTCGGGAATGAAGTGAATACCCACGGAACGGACGTTAAATCGTTATCGTTAACAAAGCGTGTAATTTCCTTTGCAAGCGGGTCGTCGGGCAGTTCATCTTCCGAAAATGTGTTGAACGGCGTAATAAAATTAAGCTTTTCGGTAACGTATTTTTTGCCGGTTTCGCTTGAGAAAAGCCACTCTAGGAAGTTAAGTGAATTTTGTTGTGATTCCTTGTCGGCTTTTTTGTTTATTGCCAGATAATTCTCTGTACCTATGCAGAGTCCCTGCTTTTCCTCGCCGTCAATTCCCGTGTAAAGCGGGAGCATTTTAATGTCGTCCGCCTTTACGGTGTTTCCCTTAACGCCGGATATCTGCGACCAACTCCAGTTTCCGTTCTGAACCATTGCGGCTTTTCCGAGGGCGAATTCCGCCATTGAGTCCGCAACCGATTTTGAGCCCAAAAGCGTGGGCTTTGTTACGGAGTTATTAATATAAAGGTCAAACAGGTTTTCAAAGTTTTTGCTGAATTTATATTTTATTTCCTTTGTGTTAAGCCCGGTAAGCGTGGGGTCCGCGTCATCTGAGCCGGTTTCCTTGAACTCATAGTAAAGCGGAACGTTAAGCAGGTGGGTCTGCCAGCGCCAGTCCTCGCCCGACGCCAGTGATGTTGAGGCAAAAACCCCATCAATTCCAAGCTTTGAAAGGTTTGCCGTCATATCCTCAACAACGGTTTTAAGCTTTTCAAAGCTGTTTATTTCGTCGGCAGACTTAAGGGCAGACTTTTTATCGGGCAGTTCAAAATACTTTTTCATTATTGCGTTGTTGTAAATAATGCCGTAACCCTCAAGCACATAGGGTATGCCGTAAACACCGCCGTTTTCTTTAATTGCAAGGCTTTTGTCGGAAAGCATTGAGTAAAGGCGGCTGTCTTTAATGTCAAGGCAGTAATCCTTCCAGCTGTCATAACCGATAGGACCGTTTACCTGAAAAATTGTCGGCGCGCTTGATTTTGCAATTTCGGATTTAAGGGTCTGTTCGTAATTGTTTGCGGCTGCCGTAACAACCTTTACGTGAACGCCCTTTTCGTCCTCATATTTTTTTGCGAGCTCTTCATACACGCTTGCCGATTCGGGCTTGAAGTTTAGAAAATAAACCTCGGCGCTTTTTTCCTTTTTACCGCAGCCCGACAGACTTACGCATCCGAGGGCGCACAGTATTGACAGAAACAGTGATATTGAACGTTTCATAATTTACCTCCAGAAAATTTCTTTCGTATTGTAAACTTAAATGAAAGTTGAGAACCTCTCGTTCCTTTTGGTATAATGGTTTCACCACAAAACACAAGT